>NZ_FKLB01000022.1:0-253911 GCF_900067035.1 Pseudomonas sp. 1 R 17 | reverse complement strand
CGCTGGGCTGCGAAGCGGCCCCAATAAGGTCACCGCAGAGTGCCAGAATCAATCGAGGTGAAGGTTTTGGGGCTGCTTCGCAGCCCAGCGCGGGCGGTGCGACGATTCGACAAGCCCGCTCACCACAGAAGCCTAATTGCCATAGATTCCGTATTCACTGGAAGTTGTGTATATACCCATGGTCATCCGGGTCGATGACGCTGTGGAATCCCAAGGCCTGGTTCAACTCGCGCAACGGCGCATTGGTTGCCGCGTCGACCGTGTACATGCGTTTGAAGCCATTGGCGCGGGCCGCCGTCATCAGGTGCTGCATCAAAAGGCGCCCCAGGCCCAGGTGCTGCCAGGCATCGGCCACGGTGACCGCGCATTCGCATTCATCCGTCCTGGCCTCTGCATAGCGGGCCACGCCGATTTCGATCAACTGGCCGTTGTCGTGCACCAGGGCGATAAAGGCCAGGCGTTGCTGGTTATCGACATCCATCAATTGGTCCATCAGGGTCTTGCCGGGCTCGTTGATTTCGCCCAGGAAGCGCGCGTGCCGCGATTCACGGGACAGGCCCTTGATGAAGTTGTATTCCCGTTCACGGTCGTCGGCGCCGAGGGGGCGCACCAGCACATGGCGGCCATCGTCGAGCTGATCGATCCAGTACGGTTTCGGCAGTGCTGCGTAGGCGAGGGCGGCCTGCTGGTTACGTGCTTCGATAGGCATGGTGTGGGCTCCTGTCGGTCAGCATCGGGCAGCGGTGCCTTGTTCGATCATGCCCCTGGGAGCAGGGGCGCCATTGATCTGCATCAAGATGCCTGGCTGCCGGGCAGGGCAGGCGACGTTCGGTCATGTGCCCCGGCGGCAAGGAACGCATGCGTCGCTTGATGGCGGTGGTCGCCAGCGGCGGGGTGGACCTGTCGCCGCTGGTGACCCACCGCTTCAAGCTCGACGACATCGAGGCGGCCTATGAACTGTTCGCCCATCAGCGCGATGGGGTGATGAAAGTCGCGATTACGCCTTGAAAGCCTGCGCGCAGAACACCCTGGTGCGCAGGCTGCCAAAACGTTAGAAATGCCAAAATTGCACTTTATGCGCTTGATGAAACGTTTCTTCTAGCGACAAACGGGCTGCGCAAGCGCTTGCGTAAGTAAATGTATCTGATTAGAGTCGGTGGCAATCGGCTCTGATCAAAGAGGGCTGAACGACAAAAATAATAAAACCAGGAGCTCATTGATGAGCCTTGAACCCTTGCTCGAGATGCAGGGCATCAGCAAAACCTTCAACGGTTTGCGCGTGCTCAAGAATGTCGGCCTGAAGGTCTACCCCGGCGAAATCCACGCCTTGATGGGGGAGAACGGCGCCGGCAAATCGACCCTGATGAAAATCCTCTCCGGCGCTTACCAGGCCGATCCCGGCGGTGAAATCCGCATGGCCGGCCAGGCCGTCGCCACCTTTACCCCCGCCACCGCCAAAGCCCTCGGCATCGCCGTGATCTACCAGGAATTGAGCCTGTGCCCGAACCTGAGCGTGGCCGAGAACATCTACCTGGGCCGCGAACTGCGCCGTGGCTGGACCATCGACCGCAAGGGCATGCAAGCCGGTTGCGTCGAAGTGCTGCAGCGTCTGGGCGCCGAATTCACCCCGGCCACCCAGGTCAGCAGCCTGTCGATTGCCGAGCGTCAGCTGGTGGAAATCGCCCGGGCCTTGCACGCCCATGCCAGGATCCTGGTGATGGACGAACCGACCACGCCGCTGTCGTCGCGCGAGACCGACCGCCTGTTTGCGCTGATCAAGCAATTGCGCAGCCAGGGCCTGGCGATCATCTACATCAGTCATCGCATGGCCGAGATCTATGAACTGTCGGACCGTGTCTCGGTGCTGCGCGACGGCCAATACATCGGCGAACTGAGCCGCGACGCGCTGTCGGCCGAAGTCCTCGTGAAGATGATGGTGGGCCGCGATCTGTCCGGTTTCTACAAGAAGGAACACGCCGCCTACGACCCCGGTGCGGTGGTGATGCGCGTGCGTGACATGGCCGATGGCAAGCGCGTGCGTAATTGCAGTTTCGACCTGCATGCCGGTGAAGTGCTGGGTATCGCGGGGCTGGTCGGGGCAGGGCGCACCGAGTTGGCGCGGCTGATCTTCGCCGCCGATCCGCGCACCAGCGGCACCCTGGAAGTGGTGGGCAAGACCGTGACCCAACTGCGCAACCCGGCGGATGCGATTCGTGCCGGCGTGGTGTACCTCACCGAAGACCGCAAGGCCCAGGGCCTGTTCCTGGACATGAGCGTGGCCGACAACATCAACGTCTGCGCCTGTGTGCCGGATGCCCGTGCTGGTGGTGTGCTCGACCGTGGCCATGGCTTGAAACGTGCCAATGAAGCAATCAAGTCACTGTCGATTCGCGTGGCGTCGGGCAAGGTCAATGTCGGCACGCTGTCCGGCGGCAACCAGCAGAAGGTCTTGCTGGCGCGGCTGCTGGAGGTCAAGCCCCACGTGCTGATCCTCGACGAACCCACACGCGGCGTGGACATCGGCTCCAAATCCGAGATCTACCGCATCATCAATCAACTGGCGCAGGCCGGCGTGGGCATCGTGGTGATCTCCAGCGAGCTGCCGGAAATCATCGGCACCTGCGACCGGGTGCTGATCATGCGCGAAGGCCAGTTGGTGGCCGAAGTCGGCGGGGCCTCCGGTCACGTCATCTCCCAGGAACGTATTATTGACCTCGCCACCGGTGGCGATCAGGTGGTTGCCCATGGCTGATTCAATGATTGCAACAACAGGCAAGGCCGAACGTGCCCGCGAACTGATGCGCACGGTCGGTATGTTGCCGGTGCTGATTTTGCTGCTGGTGGGCTTCGCCCTGGCCAGCGAGAACTTCCTGACCATGCAGAACCTGTCGATCATCACCCAGCAGGCCTCGGTCAACGTGGTGCTGGCGGCGGGCATGACCTTTGTGATCCTCACGGCGGGGATCGACCTGTCGGTGGGCGCGATCCTGGCGGCGTCGGCCGTGGTGGCGCTGCAGGCGTCGATGTCGCCGCAGCTCGGCATGTTCGGGATTGCGGCCGGTATCGGCTTCGGCCTGCTGCTGGGCCTGGTCAACGGTGGGTTGATTGCCTTCATGCGCCTGCCGCCGTTTATCGTCACCCTTGGCGCACTCACCGCCATGCGCGGCCTGGCGCGTCTGCTGGCGGATGACAAGACCGTGTTCAACCCCGACCTGCCGTTTGCCTTTATCGGCAACGACTCGATCCTCGGCGTGCCCTGGCTGGTGGTGATCGCCGTGGCGGTGGTGGCGCTGTCGTGGTTCATCCTGCGCCGCACGGTGATGGGCGTACAGATCTATTCGGTGGGCGGCAACCCCGAAGCGGCGCGACTCTCCGGGATCAAGGTGTGGAAGGTGCTGCTGTTCGTCTACGCCATGTCCGGCGCCTTGGCCGGTCTGGGTGCGGTGATGAGCGCCTCGCGCCTGTTCGCCGCCAACGGCCTGCAACTGGGGCAATCCTACGAGCTGGATGCGATTGCCGCGGTGATCCTCGGCGGCACCAGCTTTACCGGCGGCGTCGGCACCATCGGCGGCACGCTGATCGGCGCGCTGATTATCGCGGTGCTCACCAACGGCCTGGTGCTGCTGGGGGTGTCGGACATCTGGCAATACATCATCAAGGGCATTGTGATCATCGGCGCGGTCGCGCTGGATCGCTACCGCCAGTCCGGTGCACGGACCTGATTTCACTCCCATAACAATCACAAGAGAGACCCGCATGAACCTTAAACGCATCTTTCCCGTCATTGCCTTGGCTGCCCTGATGTCCCAAGCCGCAGAGGCCCGCGAACTCAAGGCCCTGGGCATCAGCATGGGCTCGCTCGGCAACCCGTATTTCGTGACCCTGGCCGATGGCGCCACGGCCCGGGCCAAGGAGCTGAACCCCAACGTCAAGGTCACCTCGGTGTCCGCCGACTACGACCTGAGCAAGCAGTTCTCGCAGATCGATAACTTTATCTCGTCCAAGGTCGACCTGATTCTGATCAACGCCGTCGACCCTTCGGCCATGGCCTCGGCGATCAAGAAAGCCCGGGATGCCGGCATCGTCGTGGTGGCGGTGGATGTGGACGCCAAGGGCGTGAATGCCACCGTGCAGACCGACAACGTCGAAGCCGGCAAGCTGGCCTGCCAATACCTGGTGGACAAGCTTGCCGGCAAGGGCAACGTGATTATCCAGAACGGCCCGCAAGTCACCGCCGTGACCGACCGCGTCAAAGGCTGTAAAGCCGCATTGGCCGGCGCGCCGGACATCAAGGTGCTGTCCGACGACCAGGACGGCAAAGGCTCCCGCGAAGGCGGCCTGAACGTGATGCAAGGCTACCTCACGCGCTTCCCGAAAATCGACGGCCTGTTTGCGATCAACGACCCGCAAGCCATCGGCAGCGACCTGGCGGCCAAGCAGCTCAAACGCAGCGGCATCATCATCACCTCGGTGGACGGCGCGCCGGATATCGAGAACGCGCTGAAGACCGACACCCAGATCCAGGCATCTGCCAGCCAGGACCCATGGGCCATGGCGCAGACGGCGGTGAATGTCGGCAATGACCTGCTCAATGACAAAGCCCCGGCCGAAGCGGTGACCCTGCTCACGCCAAAACTGATCACCCGCGACAACGTCGGTACGTACAGCGGCTGGTCGAGTAAACACTGATAGCCTGAGAGGAACAGCGTCGTGGTGACCATGGATGACGTGGCAAGCAGGGCGGGGGTGTCGACGTCGACCGTGTCACACGTGTTGAACGGCACCCGCAAGGTCAGCCCGGCCACGGTGCTGGCGGTGCAGCGGGCGATCCAGGCGCTGGGGTATATCCCCAACACCCTGGCACGCTCGCTGGCGCGGTCGAGTACCAACACGATTGGCGTGGCGATCTCGGCGCTGTCCAACCATTACTTCAGCGAGACGGTGCACGCGATTGAAACCGAGTGCGCCAAGCACGGCTACATGATGCTGTTTGTCGACACCCACGACGACCCGGAGCAGGAGCTGCGGGTCGTCACGGCGCTGCATCACCGGCGGGTCGACGGTATTGTGCTGGCGCCTTCGAACGGTTCGATGGCCCTGGAGTACATGCGCGCCAACGAGATTCCGGCGGTGTTGGTGGACCGCATGATGAGCGAGCAGTTTGACCAGGTCGGGGTGGAGAATGCCCAGGCCACCCAGGCCCTGATTGAGCACCTGATCGGGCACGGGCACCGCCGCATCGGTTTTATCGCCGGGCGCACGGGGTTCAGCACCACAGATGAGCGGGTGGCGGGTTACTGCGCGGCGTTGCACGCGGCGGGGCTGGCCTTCGATCCGCAGTTGCTGGTCAACGGTGGCTCCAACACCGAACCGGCGCGCCAGGCCACGGCGCAGTTGCTGGGCCTGGCTTCGCCACCCACGGCGATCATGGCCGGCAATAACCTGATGACCCTCGGCGCGATGCACGCCTTGCGTGACGCGCAGCTTGAAGTGCCGAGACAAATGGCCCTGGTGGGGTTTGATGATTTTGACTGGGCGGATTTTTTCGTGCCGCGCTTGAGCCTGATCGCACAGCCGGTCAAGGCCCTTGGCGCCCGCGCGGTCGACCTGTTGCTGCAACGCATGGCGTCGCCTGACGCAGCGCCCCAGAGCGTGCGCCTGGCACCGACCCTGCAGTTACGTAACTCCTGTGGCTGTCATTGATGGGAATAACACACGCATGAACAGTCCTGTTTCCCTGGGCATTGACCTGGGCACGTCGGAACTCAAAGCCATCCTCATGGACGCCACGGGCGCGGTGCTGGCCCATGCCGGCGTGCGCTTGAGCGTGTCGCGCCGGCACAGCGGCTGGTCTGAACAGGCGCCGGAAGACTGGTGGCAAGCCTGCTTGCAGGCGTTGGCGCAACTGCGCGGACACGAGGCGTTTACCCGCGTGGCCTGTATCGGCCTGTCGGGGCAGATGCACGGCGCGGTGTTGCTGGGGGCGGACAACCGCGTGTTGTACCCGGCGATCCTGTGGGACGACTCCCGTGCAATGGCCGAAGCCGAACAGCTGGGGCCCGGCTTCGCCGACGTCACCGGCAGCCTGCCGATGGCCGGGCTGACCGCGCCGAAACTGCTGTGGCTGCAACGGCATGAGCCCGAGGTGTTCCAGGCGATTGATTGCGTGCTGTCGCCTAAGGATTACCTGCGCTTGCGTTTGAGTGGCGAGCGCATCAGCGAGATGTCCGACGCGGCGGGTACGTTGTGGCTGGATGTGGCGCGGCGGGCATGGTTTACCCCGATGGTTCGCGCTACAGGCCTTACGCCCGGGCAATTGCCCAGGCTGGTTGAGGGTGGTGCGGCGAGCGCGTTGTTGACGGCCACGGGACTGGGCCTGTCAGCTGAGGTGGTGATTGCCGGCGGTGGCGGTGACAACCCTGTGGCGGCGGTCGGCATCGGCGCGGTCAACGCCGGTGATGGCTTTATTACCCTTGGCACCAGCGCGGCCATTGTTGCGATCACCGATCACGCTGCAGGCAACCCGGCCAGTGCAGTGCACAGCTTCTGCCACGCGCTGCCCAACCGCTGGTACACCATGGGCGCCATGCTCGCCGGCGCCAGTTGCCTACGCTGGGTCACACGGCTGACGGGTATGGCCGATGAGCAAACGTTGCTGGAGCAGGTGCAGGCGCAATTGCCGATTGAGCAGCACGTGCCTTTGGGGACACCGTTGTTCCTGCCGTACCTGGCCGGCGAACGCACACCCCACAACGATCCTTTGCTGCGCGGCGGCTTCATGAACCTGGGCCACGACTGCACACCGGCGATGCTCGGTTACGCGGTGATGGAAGGGGTGGGTTTCGGTTTGCTCGATGCGTTGCGCGCGGTGCAATCGACCGGCGCCGACGTGGGAGCCTGCGCCCTGGTGGGTGGCGGTGCGCGCAGTGAGTACTGGGCGCAGCTGCTGGCGAATATCCTGCAGCGGGAAATCTTCACCTTGCAGGGCAGTGAATTGAGCGCGTGTATTGGCGCGGCAAAGCTCGGGTTTGTGGCGATGGGGCAGGGGGCGGAGCTGCTCGCGGCGGGGATGCCGGTCAAAGCCCGGTACACACCTGACCTGACGCAGCAGCCGGTGTTGGCGGCGCGTTATCGCAAGTTTCAAAGTTTGCTGCCCGCTGCAAAGGCCCTTCACGACTAGGCTCCTGTGGCGAGCGGGCCCGTTATGGTGAGCGGGCCTGTTGTGTGGGGAACGGGCTTGCTGTGGTGAGCGAGCTTGTTGTGGTGAGGTGGCAAGCAGGCTTGTTGTGGTGAGGTGGCTTGTTGTGGTGAGCGGGCTTGCCCCGCGCTGGGCTGCGAAGCAGCCCCAATAAAGGCACCGCGTTTATCCAGGCATAGTGAGTAGTCAGGTTTAGGGGCCGCTTCGCGCCCCAGCGCGGGGCAAGCCCGCTCACCACAGCAAGCCCGCTCACCACAACAGGCCTGCTTGCCACCTCACCACAACAAGCCCGCCTGCTACAGGAAGCCTGCTCACCACACCAGGCCCACTCTCCACAAGAATCGGTGTGTTACGGTTCAGTCGTTGGTCAGCGGCGGCAAACGTCGCTTCACCGGGGTTTTCTTGACGATGGCGGTGTTGGTTTCGGCATAGGCATTGATCCGATCCAGCAGGCTGTCGAGATGGTCCATGGTGCGCACGTGCAGGCGTGCGATAAAGCAGTCTTCGCCGGTGACCTTGTCGCATTCGGTGAACTCCGGGATCGCCTGGATCTGGCGCTCCACCTCCTGCAATTTGCCGGGCAGGGGGCGGATGCGCACGATGGCTTGCAGCAGGTAGCCGAAGTGCCTGGGGTCGATGTCGACGGTGTAGTGGGTCAGCACGCCGCGTTCTTCCAGGCGGCGCAGGCGTTCGCCCACACTGGGCGAGGACAGCCCGGTGATGCCCGCCAGGGCCTTGAGGGATAACCGCGAGTCATCCATCAAAGCGGCGATCAGTTGCTGGTCGATCGTGTCAATCATGGTGTTCGCCTAATAAGAAAAGGTGATTGCGGGATTTTGCCTTTTTTAGTCACTGGAGCCGCGCACAAGCAGATTGCCATAATTGAGCCTCACTTGAGGAGCATCAATCATGGGTTCATCCATCCGTCGCGGTTCGTGGGAAATGATCGCCGCCATGCTGATCTCGGGCACCATCGGCTGGTTTGTGCTGGTGTCCGGCGTGTCGGTGCTCGAAGTGGTGTTCTGGCGCTGCGTGATCGGTGGGCTGACCTTGTTGCTGGTGTGCGCGCTGCTGGGTTACCTGCGCCTGGACCTGCTCAGTTGGGCCTCGTTCGGCCTGGCGATGCTCAGTGGCGTGGCAATTGTCGGCAACTGGTTGCTGCTGTTCGAGTCCTATTCCCGTGCGTCCATCGCCATCAGCACCGCGGTGTACAACGTGCAGCCGTTCATGTTGGTGATGCTGGCGGCGCTGTTCCTCGGGGAAAAGATCACCGTGCAGAAACTGGCGTGGTTGAGCGTGGCGTTCCTGGGAATGCTGGCGATTGTCACGGCCCATGGCGATCAGCCAACCGGCGACGATTACCTTGCAGGCATTGCCCTGGCACTGGGCGCGGCATTGCTGTACGCGATTGCCGCACTGATCATCAAGCGTTTGAAGGACGTACCACCGCATTTGATGGCGTTGATCCAGGTGACCACCGGCGCAGTGTTACTGGCGCCCTTGGTGCCTTGGAACAGCTTGCCTGCCACCACCAACGCCTGGGCGGCATTGGTCACGCTCGGCGTGGTGCACACCGGCTTGATGTACGTGTTGCTGTATGGCGCGATCCAGAAACTGCCCACCGCCATCACCGGCGCACTGTCGTTTATCTACCCGATTGCGGCGATCTTCGTCGATTGGATTGCCTTCGGGCATCGCCTGGGTTGGCTGCAATGGCTGGGTGTGGCGGCGATCCTGCTGGCGGCGGCGGGGTTGCAGCGGGGCTGGTGGTGGCCCCGCTCCCACAGGGTCAGTGCGTGCCCTGAAAGATGATATTTTCCGGGTTGAAATGCTCCACCACACTGCCCGGCTGTGGCAACCCAAGGATATGCCCCTTGATCTTGCCCACCACGTGCATCTCGCAGGGTTTGCAGTCGAACTTCAACGTCAGCACTTCATCGCCGTGAATCAACTGCATCGGTGCGACCTTGGTCTTCACCCCTGTCACCCCCTTGGCCTGTTTAGGGCACAGGTTGAAGGAGAAACGCAGGCAGTGCTTGGTGATCATCACCGGCACTTCGCCTTTCTCTTCATGGGCTTCAAAGGCTGCGTCGATCAGCTTCACCCCGTGACGGTGGTAGAAGTCGCGGGCTTTCTGGTTGTAGACATTGGCCAGGAACGACAGGTGCGCTTCCGGGTACACCGGCGGCGGCGTGGTCTCGGCCTTGCGCCCGCCACGGGGGTGTGCGGCAACACGGGCGGCGGTCAGGGCTTCGATCACTTCGCGGCGCAATGCCTTGAGCTGCGAGTTGGGAATGAAGAACGCCTGCGGTGCATCCAGTTCGATACGGGTGGCGTGATACTCGGTGGTACCGAGTTGGCCAAGCAGGTCGCGCAGGGTGTCCAGCGCCTGTTCCGGCTTGTTGGCCACGCCGAACGGGCCGGGCAGGGTGACGCTGGCGCAGATGCCTTCTTCGCTGGTCGCGGTGACGTCCAACTGCTCTTCACGCAAACGCGCGACCCATGACAGGCCGATACGGCGTTCGGCCGAAGTCTTGAGCAACGCCTGCTGCCAGTTGTGGTCGAGGTTGCGGTTCAGCGGGTGGTTCGGGCGCAACTGATGCAGGCCGGCCGGCATTTCATTCGGCTCGACGCGGTAGCGGTAGCGCTTCTCGCCGTCCTCCTCGAATTCGCCCTTGGGCTCGGCGATGTTGGCGCGGAAACCCACCACTTCGCGCTTGACCAGCACATTGAGGCCGTCGCCGTTGGACAGCGGCTCATGGGTAATCACTTGCAGATCACGCTTGCCGGCTTTTTCCACCACGCCCACCGGCAAACCGGTGAAGGTCGGGGTGTCGAAGGCGCCGATGTCGATCTTGCGGTCGCTGACAAAGTAGTCGGTGCTGCCACGGTGGAAGGTTTTTTCCGGGTCGGGCAGGAAGAAGTGCGCGGTACGGCCACTGGACGCGCGCGCCAGGTCCGGACGGTCTTCGAGGATTTCGTCGAGGCGCTGGCGGTAATAGGCGGTGATGTTCTTCACATAGCCCATGTCCTTGTAGCGGCCTTCGATCTTGAACGAACGCACGCCGGCTTCCACCAGCGCGCGCAGGTTGGCGCTCTGGTTGTTGTCTTTCATCGACAGCAGGTGCTTTTCAAAGGCCACGACGCGGCCCTGGTCGTCTTTCAAGGTATACGGCAGGCGGCACGCCTGGGAGCAGTCGCCACGGTTGGCGCTGCGGCCATTTTGCGCGTGGGAGATATTGCACTGCCCGGAGAACGCCACGCACAGGGCGCCGTGGATAAAGAACTCGATGGCGGCATCGGTCTCGTCGGCCATGGCGCGGATTTCCTGCAGGTTCAGCTCGCGGGCCAACACCAACTGCGAGAACCCGGCCTGGTCGAGGAACTTGGCGCGGCCCAGGGTGCGGATGTCGGTCTGGGTGCTGGCGTGCAGCTCTATGGGTGGGATATCCAGCTCCATTACCCCAAGGTCTTGCACGATCAACGCATCGACGCCGGCATCGTAGAGCTGATGGATCAGCTTGCGTGCGGGTTCCAGCTCATTGTCATGCAGGATGGTGTTGAGGGTGGTGAACACGCGGGCGTGGTAACGACGGGCGAATTCCACCAGTTGGGCGATATCGCTCACCTCGTTGCACGCGTTATGGCGCGCGCCGAAGCTTGGGCCGCCAATGTAGATGGCGTCGGCGCCATGCAGGATGGCCTCGCGCGCGATGGCGACATCGCGGGCAGGGCTGAGCAATTCCAGGTGATGCTTGGGCAAGGACATAGTTTTTTTAGTCAGGCTTGTCACGGTTGAGGCGCGCATTGTAGCTGTGAAATGCCTGACCGGCATTACTTCAGGCTTGAGCGGCCATCGCGGTGACTTCCACGCGCATGCCGTCTACCGCCAGCGCAGCCACGCCAACCGCCGCACGCACGGGCCATGGCTTGGCAAAAAAGCGTTTGTAGACCTCATTGAAGGCGGCGCGGTCGGCCATATCGGTCAGATAAATGGTCAGGTGCATGACCCGGTCCATGGAGCTGCCGGCCTTTTCCAGGGCCACTTTCAGCGCTTGCAGGGTGCATTCGCTTTGCAGGGTGATATCGCCCAGTTCCAGGCTGCCGTCGGCGCGGGTCGGGATCTGGGTGGAGACCAGGATGCCGTTGAAACCGACAACGTCGGAAGAAATCGAGTCGGCATCCGGATCGGGGGTGTAGGACAGGTCGTGGTTGGCCATGGGCGCCTCTTGTTGGCAATAACGGAAGGCGCCATGGTCCCCGAAAACAATCCCAGGGGCAAACCGCTGGCTTATACCCAGCGGCGGAACAACACGCTGGCATTCACGCCACCAAACCCGAAGCCGTTGGACAGCGCGTATTCAATCGCCATCGGCCGCGCGTCACCACGCACCATGTCCAGGCCCTCGGCCAGGTCATCCGGGTGTTCCAGGTTGAGGGTCACCGGTGCGACCTGATCGCGCAGGGCAAGTACGGTGAAGATCGCCTCAATGCCGCCCGCGGCGCCCAGCAAATGGCCGGTGGCGGACTTGGTCGAGCTGATCGCCAGCTGGCCACCGACACCGAATACGGTCCTGATGGCTGCCAATTCGCCTTTGTCGCCCACCGGCGTCGAGGTGGCGTGGGCATTCAGGTACTGCACCGCGGACGCCTCGATCCCCGCCTGACGCAACGCCTGCGTCATCGCCCGGCGCGCACCGTCGCCGTCTTCCGGGCCGGCGGTCATGTGGTAGGCATCGGCACTGGTGCCATAGCCCACCAGCTCGGCAATCGGCTGGGCACCGCGTGCAAGGGCGTGTTGCAGTTCCTCGATGACCAGGATGCCGGCGCCTTCGCCCATGACAAAGCCGTCACGCGCCTGATCGAACGGGCGCGAGGCGCGCTCGGGGGCGTCGTTGAAGTCGCTGGACAACGCCCGCGCCGCCGCAAAGCCGCCCAGGCTGACGCGGTGGATCGCCGCTTCGGCGCCACCGCACACCGCCACGTCCACTTCACCGGCACGGATCATCCGCGCAGCGTCGCCAATCGCCTGCACCCCCGCCGCACAGGCCGTGACCGGCGCTCCCAGCGGGCCTTTCAAGCCATAGTTGATCGACACATGCCCGGCGGCCATGTTGCTCAGGAACGATGGAATGGTGAACGGCGACAAGCGTCGCGGCCCCTTGCTGTCGGTGGTACGTACCGCCTCGGCGATGGCCGGAAAACCGCCGACGCCCGAGGCGATGATGGTGGCGGTGCGTTCCTGCTGCTGCACGGTGTTCGGGGCCCAGCCGGCCTGCTTCAGGGCTTCGTCGGCCGCCGCCAGGGCGAACAGGATGAAACGGTCCATCTTGCGCTGCTCTTTTGCGGCCAGCAGGCGATCAGGATCGAACCCGGCTTCGGGGTCCTGCAGCACGCTCTGCACTTGGCCGCCGATGCTGATAGCCAGGTCGCCGATCAGTTCTTCAGGCAGGCGACGAATGCCCGACTGCCCGTTCAACAGGCGTTTCCAGGTTGACTCCACGTCAGCGCCCAACGGTGTCAGCGCACCCATGCCTGTCACAACGATACGTTTACTCATGATCAATCGACTCCGGTTGCATTGAGGGTTCAGACTCTATGGACGTCACTATCATGATGAAAGTAACATGGCGTCACACAACTTTGCACCGGCCCCTAGGAACCTTTATGCAACGCAAGTCCCTGACCCGCGACGAATGCCCCATCGCCCGCAGCCTCGAACGGGTAGGGGAGTGGTGGAGCATCCTGATCATGCGCGACGCGTTGCAGGGGTTGCGCCGCTTCGATGAGTTTTCGCGCAGCCTGGGCATTGCGCCGAACATGCTCACGCGCCGCCTGACAGCGTTGGTGGAGGCGGGGATGCTGGAGCGCAGGGCCTACAGTGAGCGGCCGCCGCGCTATGAATATGTGCCGACCGCCAAGGGCGAGGATTTCCGCATGGTGCTGATGTCGCTGGTGGCGTGGGGCAACCGGCATTACGCCGAAGAAGGCACCAGTGTCGAGTTGGTCGAGCGGGACACGGGGCGGCCGGTGCAGCCGATGTTGGCGAGTGCAGAGGGACACATCGTGCCGTTGGAGGACTGTGTGTTGCAGGCCGGCCCGGCGGCCAGTACCGGTATGCGGGAGCGCTTGGCTTCGCTTGCCGCAAAGCCTTGAATCCTGCGGGCTCAAGCAATAATTTGACGCCAGAAAATAATCCTGCTGCGCCCCTTAAAGTCGCGTATTTCCCAGCCGATAGCGAGTCAAGACACAGGTTTTTCCGCACGGCTGAGGGCTCGTCATGTTCAATACAACACTCAAAACCGAACTGGCGGCCAGGACGGCCGAAGTCACCGAGTACAAAGGACTGATCAGCGCCCTGGAACGCTCCATGGCGGTAGTCGAATTCGACCTCAACGGCAAGGTCCTGCGTGCCAACGATAACTTCCTGAAAACCCTGGGCTACAGTCGCGACCAATTGGCGAGCAAATCCCACCGGGACTTTTGCTTGCCGGCGCTGACCAACAGCCCCGCCTACAGCCAGTTCTGGGGTGAGCTCAAGGCCGGTAAGTTCGTATCGGGCACCTTCAAGCGCGTGGATGCCCACGGCAAGACCGTCTGGCTGGAAGCCAGCTACAACCCGGTGCTGGATGAGCGTGGCCAAGTGCTGAAAGTGGTCAAGTACGCCCTGGATGTCACCGCCAAAGTCGAACAGGAGGCGGCGACCCGCAGCAAACTGGCCGCAGTGGATCGGGCCATGGCAGTGATCGAGTTCGACTTGAACGGTCAGGTGCTGGACGCCAACGAGAACTTTCTGCACGTCATGGGCTATACGCTGGCCGAAATCAAAGGCAAGCACCACCGCCTGTTTTGCGAACCCAGCCTGATCAACAGCAGTGAGTACACCGACTTCTGGCGACGCTTGAACAACGGTGAATTTTTCACCGGGCAATTCAAACGTCTCGGCAAGCATGGCCGTGTCGCGTGGCTGGAGGCCAGTTACAACCCGGTCTACGACGGCGACGGCACGCTGATCAAGATCGTCAAGTTTGCCAGTGACATCACTGAACGCGTGGAAAAGTTCGAGGAAGACTCACGCGGCGCCTCCCGGGCCTACCATATTTCCTCCGAGACCGAGCGGTTTGCCGAGCACGGTACCCAGGTGATCCAGGATACGGCGACAGAGATGCGCCGGATCGCCGAGAACATCGGCGCATCGGCGCGTCTGGTCGGGCAATTGGGCGAGCGCTCCGAGCAAATTACCGCCATCGTCAATACCATTCGAGGCATCGCCGACCAAACCAACCTGTTGGCCCTCAACGCGGCCATCGAGGCTGCCCGTGCGGGCGACCAAGGGCGTGGTTTTGCCGTGGTGGCCGATGAGGTCAGGCAGTTGGCGGGGCGTACCAGCCGCTCTACCGCGGAAATCGCCGAGATGATTGGCATGATCCTGTCGGAAACCCGCGACGCGGTGGCCAGCATGAGCTCCACCCAAGAGGGCGCGCAACGCGGTGTGAACCTGGCGGACCAGGCGGGTTCGGTGATTTTGCAGATTCGCACCAGCACCAGTGATGCGGTGCAGGCTGTGAGTATGTTTGCGTCGAAACTGGATGAGTCGGAAGTGATTCCGAAAACTGCCGTCGGCTGGGTAGGCTGATCGCGTCTTAGGCGTGGAGAGGGAGCCATTCCCTCTCCTGACAAAGCTCCCTTTACAGCAAGGTGAACGGGTAGTCGACGATCACCCGTAGCTCATTCAAGTCACCATCGCGCTGGTCGGCGTTGGACGCCACGATGGCATCACGCACGCGCAACGACAGGTTTTTTGCCGGGCCACTCTGGATCACATATTTGGCCTCCACGTCCGTCTCGTGATGGGCGCCGTCGGCACCGTAATCGCCGGCATAGGCGCTGTTGACCGGGGTGTGGGTGCCGTTGATGTCCGAACCGTTGATATAACGGCTCATGAAACTCAACCCCGGCACGCCATAACTGGCCATGTTCAAGTCATAACGAATCCCCCACGACTGCTCGCCCGGCCCGTTGAAGTCGCCCCACTGCACCGAGTTGGCCAGGAACACCGAATCGCCACCTTCACCCGCGCCGTTGTTACCGGTGCCGATGTAGTCAAAGGGCGTGTCGCCGTGCACCTTCTGGAACGACAGCGTCAGCGTGTGCGCCTGCAGGAACGAATAGGCCGCCGCCACCGAGTAGGCGGTGTTGTTGATCGCGCCGGCCTTGGCGGCGCCGGTGTCGAGGGTGCGGTACAGGTTGCCGTCCAGGGCCAGGGATTGGTCATGGGGAAGGGCGATGACGTAGTTGAGGTTGGTGTAGTACTGGCGCCAGATGTCTTCCAGTTCGCCGGCATACAGTGTCGCGCTCAGTGACGGGGTGAAGGTGTATTTGCCGCCGACAAAGCTCGCGCTGTTGGCCGCCACGTTGGCGTAGGTGGCGTAAATATCGTGGTCATGGTTGCTGGTCATGCCGCTGTTGGTGCTGGTGAAGTGCCCGGCTTCCAGGTCCAGTCCGCTGATTTCGCTGCTGGTGAGATCAAAGCCGGTGGCGGTCTGCGGCAGCAGGCGGGTGCCGCCGGTGGCGAAGACCGGCGCGGTGGGCTGCATGTCACCGAACTTCAACTGGGTCTTGGAAATTTTGAGTTTCACCGCAGCACCGACGGAACCGTAGGCATTCTCGGGATCGCCGTGCCGATCGGTCGGCAGGTCGCCGGTGCCGGCGTCCGCGTGGGTAGCGTCGAGTTTCAGCGCGCCGTAGGCGTAGGCATCCACGCCAAAGCCGAGGGTGCCCTGGGTGAAGCCCGAGGCGTAGTTGAGCATGGCGCCCTGGGCCCAGTCGCGGTTGTCGGCCTTGCCGCTCGCACGGTCGCGGTCGAAGTAATAGTTGCGCAACAAGCCGGTGACGCTGCTGCCGTCGATAAAACCCTTGGCATCGGCCTGGTCCGTGACGGACTCGGCAAACGCCACGGGGCTGATACTGGCGCACACCGCCAGCGCCAACAGGCTCCACTGTTTAATCATGTTATTAACTTCCCCGGAATAATGAACGCGCACAGAAACGCCGCACTGTCTGGCAGGCGTACACGCTTGTATGGGCAGAGTTTTAAAGTGAGGCGTTACGGTTTCTTATTGTCTTCGACGGGTTTGTCGAAGCTGACTCCAGGCAGAGTTTGCGCGGCCTGCAGGTGTGCCGGGGATGAAACTCGATTAATTAAACTTCACTATTTTTAATCGGCGGGAGGTGTAGCGTGGGGACTGTCTTAGCCGCTCTGCTTCGACAATACCCTTTGGTTACCGCCGTAGTTGCTACGGCGGATTTTTTTCCATGGGGAGTTTTTAAGTTGAACTAACAAGGGCGAGGGCGCTGGAGTAATTGGCCCCTTACTCCACGCAGTTATTACTCTTCCACGTCCATGAACTCCTTGGCCCACGCCACGTAACTTTCAGGCAGCGTGTAGGTATGGGTCAGTTCCGTCGCACTGAGGTTCGAGGTGCTGTGGGTCAGCTGGCGCTGGGCACGGAGGCTGTCGTAAGTAGCCTTGATCGCCGCAAAGTACGCGCCATGGCCGGCAACCACCACGCGCACGCCCAAATCCGCCAAACGCTGGGCGTCGTTGAGCTTGGGATTGCCGTAGGTCACCAGCATCAGCGGCACGGTGAGGTTTTCCGCGATCTTCTCCAGGTGCTCGAAGTCGCTGACACCCACCATGCAGATGCCGTCGGCACCGGCTTTCTGATAAGCCCGGGTGCGCTCGATCACCGCTTCGGTGGACAACACGCCGGCGTTGGTCCGGGCGATGATCGACAGTTCAGGATCGACACGGGCTTCCAGGGCGGCGCGGACCTTGCCGATGCCTTCCTGGATGGAAATCAGGTCGGTGGATTTACGCCCGAATTGTGCAGGCAGCAGCGTGTCTTCAATCGTCAATGCCGCGACGCCGGCGCGCTCAAGCTCTTCGACGGTGCGCATCACGTTGAGTGCATTGCCGTAACCGTGGTCGGCATCGGCAATAAAAGGCAACTGGGCGACGCGGCCGATACGGGTGGCCTGCTCGACGAACTCACTCAGCGTGATCAAGGCAAAATCGGGCGCCGCCAATACCTGCAACGACGCGACTGACCCTCCCAGGATACCCACCTCAAACCCCAGGTCTGCCGCGATACGGGCGGACATGGGGTCGAATACGGAAGCGGTTTCAACGCAGCTCGGCTTGGCCAGCAATTCGCGGAAGTTGCGGCGCAGCGTCGAATGAGATTTTTTGGGCATGTTCTTTCCTGGCTCTGGTCATCGTCACGTGACGATCTATGTCTATTCGTGGTCGCGCGAGATTACCATGCAGGCGGGTCGGGGATTATGACGTTTGAGCATGGGGTATGCTGGAAACAGATGGTGCATGCCGGCCTTAAAATGCTTATTTCGCATTATTATAGAATTACGTTATGCATTATAAGAAGTTTACAGCGGCCGATCCGGTCCTTATGGTGTGGGCAGATTATTCCTGTGAACACTATCGAGACCGTACGCGCGGATCGACTTGAACGGCCTGACAAGGCATCTGGAGACGAACGTGCGTTACCTGACGAGACTGGCGGCCGGGTTGGCGGCCGTATTGCTGTGCCTGACCGCGAATGCGCAAACGCTGGTGGTGGGCGACCAAAGCTACAACGCCCAGGCCGCGATGGAAGCGGCGGGGGTGCTTGAAAACCTGCCCTATACCCTTGAATGGAAGCAGTTCACTGCCGGGTCGCCGGTTGCCGAAGCACTCAACGTCGGCAGCCTGGACATTGGCTTGCTGGGTGATGCGCCCGTGCTGTTCCTGGGCGCATTAGGCGCGCCCATCAAAGTGATTGCGGTCAGTCGGCAAAATCTCGACGGCGTGGCCATTCTGGTGAAAAAGGATTCGCCGATCAGGAGCCTTGCGGATCTCGCGGGCAAACGTGCGGCCATCTGGAAAGGCTCCTGGAGCCAGCAACTGCTGTTGACTGCGCTGGATAAAGCCGGCGTGCCACGAGACTCACTGGAGTTGCGCTACCTCAGCGCGCTGGACGCCTCCCATGCGTTGGAAGGCGGTTCGGTGGACGTTATCGCCACCTGGGAACCTTACGTTACGCAGCAGGAACGCCAAGGTGCGCGGGTGCTCGCGACGGCTGACGGATTGATTCCGGCCCAGAGCTTCATTGCAGCCAACGCCCGTGCCGTCGAAGCCAAGCGTGTGCAGATCAGCGATTTTCTCCTGCGACTGAAAAAGGCGCGTGACTGGGCTCGCCAAACCCCGGCCAACACCGACGCCTATGCCGATGCGTGGGCCAGGCGTACGCGTGCGGACGCCGGTATAGCGCGCGCCTGGTTTGCCCGCGCGCGCACCACCGTCGAGCCGGTGACTGCCCAGTCGCCAGCAGAGGCGCAAAAAACCGTGGACTTTTTTGCCGGCCAAGGGCTGGTCAAACCGTACCCGGCAGCCAATCTGTTCGATCAGTCATTCGCGGCGTCCTTGCAGCCAGCCGTCGCTGATAACCAGCCGTGAGGCGTCAAGGAATACTCTGGACATGACCAACAGACAGCTCAAACTGGGTGCCTTGACGATGGGCAGTGGCGGGCCGGGTCGCCATAACCTGTGGCTCGATCCTCAATTACCGGCCGACGCCAGCGTCAACGTCGATTGGTACATCGATATTGCGCGTCAGGCCGAGGCGGCGTTGTTCGACTTGATGTTTATCGTCGACAGCCAGTTCATCACACCGGGGTCGCCCTCCCATTATCTGAATCGGCTGGAACCGCTGACGCTGCTCTCGGCACTGGCTGTGAGCACACGCCATATAGGCTTGGTCGGTACGCTGACCACCTCTTACAACTCGCCCTACAATGTTGCGCGGCGCCTGGCTTCACTGGACCTGATCAGCAAAGGTCGTGCGGGATGGAACGTGGTGACCAGCGGCGATGCCGGCACGGCAGGCAACTACAGCCGGGACGAACACTACGATTACGACACGCGCTACGGCCGAGCGGCTGAACACGTCCAGGTTGTGCAGGGCTTGTGGAACTCCTACGAGGAAGATGCCTTCGTGCGCGACCGGGCGACCGGGCAGTTTCTCGACCCGAGCAAACTGCATCGCCTGAATCACCAGGGCGAGCACTTTTCGGTGGTCGGCCCGCTGAACATCCAACGCTCACCCCAAGGCCAGCCGGTGATATTCCAGGCCGGTGATTCGCCCCAGGGGCGCGAGCTGGGTGCCGCCACCGCCGATGTGATCTTTACCCATGCCGCCAGTATCGAGCAGGGCCAGGCTTTCTACCGCGATATAAAGGGCAGGGCAGCACAAAGGGGGCGCGACCCGGAGCAGATACTGGTCATGCCTGGCGCTGAAATTTATGTCGGCGACACGGATGAGCACGCCCGTGAAATCGAGCAGCACTACCATCAGGTCGACCACAGCTTTGAACTCGCACTGAAGGAATTTGGACGTAACTTTGGCTGGCATGATTTCAGCCAGTACGACCTCGATGCGCCGTTTCCCCAGGCAAGCCTCGAGTCTGCGCGCAGCAGCTTTTTTACCGCAGCCAAACGGATTGCCGATCAGGCGCGCGAGAAAGGTTTCACGTTGCGCCAGGCCGTAGAGTTTGGTCGCCAACTGCGTCCCGGCGCATTCGTGGGCACTGCTGACACGGTCGCGCAGAAAATGGCCGACTGGTTCGAGGCCCGCGCCGTGGATGGCTTCAACATCTACATCGGGCACCCCGAGCAATTCAAGCGTTTTACCCAAGACGTCATACCGTTATTACAGGCCCGTGGCGTGTATCGCAAAGCGTATGAAGGGACGACCCTGCGCGAAAGCCTGGGGTTGCCGATTCCGCGCTTTGAGCGCCGCAGTTAGTGCCTCAACGCCCGGCGCACAGAAAACACAGTGGTTAAATCTTGAATTGCCTCAACAGGCCTTCCAGGCGATGACCGATGGCGTACAGCTCATCGACCGTGTGTACGCCGCTTTGGGTCTGGTCTGCGACGTTTTCAATCGCGCGGGCTATCTGGTGGACACTGCGATTGATGGCCTCTGCAACCGACGTCTGCTCTTGCGCGGCGCTGGCGATGTGCGCGTTCATGGTGTTGATGGTAACGATCAACTCGACCGCCTTGCCCAGCGACTGCCCGGCTTGTCCAGCGTGCAGGCTGGCGCCATGACCTGCTGCGCCGGAGTGACTCATTGCAGTGACGACCTTGGTGGTGGCCTGGTCAAGGCGCTCGATCATCGCTTGAATTTCCTGGGTGCTGAGTTGCGTCCGGCTTGCCAGCGCGCGTACTTCGTCGGCAACCACGGCAAATCCGCGACCTGCATCCCCGGCCCGGGCGGCTTCGATCGCGGCGTTGAGTGCGAGAAGGTTGGTTTGCTCGGCGATCGAGCGGATTACATCCAGCACCGTGACAATGCCTGCTACATCGCCTTGCAGGCTTTTCAGCGAGGCGCCTCCCGCGGACAGGTCCTCGGTCAGGCTTCCCAACCGGGTGATGCTTTCATTGACGACCTGCCTGGCGTGCTGGGCCTGCACATCGGTTTCGCCCGCTGCCTCTGAAGCGCTCTGGGCACTGTTGGCGACCTCTTGCGCCGCAGATGACATCTGATTGATTGCTGCAGCGACTTGATCGGTTTCCTGGCGTTGCTGTTCCATGACCTGATCGATGCATTTGCTCTGTTCGGCCACCTGGGTCACGGATGTATTCAATTCTCTGGCCATGCCGACGATCTGGCCGACCAGCCCATGAATCTTATCGGCGAAGGCATTGAACGACACGGCCACCTGGCCGAACTCGTCGCGGCTGATGGGTAAGCGCCGTGTCAGATCGCCTTCGCCCGCGGCGATCTCATCGAGGTGCTCGCGAATCCGCGAGAGGGGACGCAGGCTGCTTTTAACCATTAACACTGCGAGCACACCGGTGATCCCGAGCGCAATCAAGGCAATGACGGTTATCCCGTAGACCAGGCTGCGCACACGCTGATGGATTTCCCCTCGTACTTGGGCAACCTGGCTTTCGATTCGGTCGAGATTGATCGCGGTGACCACGACCATGTCCCAAGCTGGCAAGTAAAAGCTGTAAGCCAGCTTGGGAGCGACTTTATCCGTATTGATCAGGGCCCCCGAATAGTTGACGAAGTGGCTGTCGTTCTTCGCTGCGGCAACCATTTCCCGATTCAGGTAAATCCCGTTCTTGTCTTTGCGGTCACTCATGTTGGTGCCGACGCCTTCACTGCTGTCACCACGAAACAGGCGCACGACCTGACTGTCGTAACCGATAAAATAGCCGTCGTCCCCATACTTCATTTTCGACAGTCGCGCGATCGCCAGCGCACGCGTTGCGGTGTCCCCCGTCTCGGCCTGCGCATACAGCTCCGCTACCGAGGTTCGGGCAAGGTTGGCGTAGTCTTTCAAGCGTTCCCGGCTTTCATCCAGCAGGCGTTTCCGGGTCGCCGTGACTTCCTGCTCGGCGCTCGACAGCAAGGTGGTGCTCGTTGTCAGCGCCAGCACCGTGGACAACAGCACCACCGGAGTCAGCACCAGCATCAGTACTTTGTTTTTAAACAGCATGCGTGGGGTTCCTCACCTGAATCTGTAGGAAAGCGGCCGCAAGGGCCGCGATCGTCGACTTACCAAAGGGCAATGTCATAGGTGAGGTAGAGGCGATTACTGTCGCGGCCGCGGGAGAACTCAGAGCGGTAGACATAGTTGCGCATGCGTACGCCCAGGCCCTTGAACGTGCCGGCTTGCACAACGTAAGCCAGCTCGGTATCCCGCTCCCATTCCTTGACTGTGGTGGTGGACTTGCCGTCATTGCCGCTCAGGTAGCGCGTTGAGAAGGTCAGGCCGGGCACGCCGACGGCGGCGAAGTTGTAGCCATAGTTGAGCATCCAGGTCTTCTCGTCCTCCTCAATGAATTTGCCGATGCCGGCATTACTGAACGAGTAGACGGTCGCGCCGCTGATGTAGGGTAATCCGGCATCACCGCGAAGGGCCTGGTAGCCGCCACCGAGGGTATGGCCTGAGATCACGTAGGACAACTGGCCGTTGAACATGTCATTGTCGATTTTGCCTGCGTAGGCCGAGCCGCTATCAACGCTGTTGAAGTAGCGCAGGTCGCTGGTCAGCACGCCGCCGGCCAGCGGCAGGTCATGCTGGATGCCAGCGAAGTTCTGTCGGTAGAAGTGCTCGAGTTCCCCGTAGAAATAACTCAAGCGCAGGTTTTTGCCCCATTTGTACTCAGCCCCGGCGTAGTTGAAATCTCCGGATCTTTCCCCGCTGTAGCCATCAGGCACGATCGGCACGCTGTTGGTGGAGTCGCGCAGTTTGAAACGGTCCAGATGCCCGCCGGTCACGGTCAGGTTCTCGATGTCGCTGCTGCTGACCTGGGTGCCCTGGTAGGTCTGGGGCAACAAGCGCGCATCGTTGTAAATCAACACCGGCGTCTTGGGCAGCAAGGTGCCGTACTTGACAGTGGTTTTGGCGAACCTGGCTTTTGCCGTAGCGCCGGCGCTGGCAAACTCGCCGGCCGCCCGCCCGTCATCATGCACCGGCATGAGCCCGGTGCCACTGCGCCCGCGCCCTGAATCGAGCTTTACCCCATAGAGCCCCAGGGCGTCCACGCCGAAGCCGAGGGGGCCCGCAGTAAATCCGGACTGATAGTCCAGCAGAAATCCCTGGGCCCACTCGGTGCGTTCGCTTTTTGCCGTTCTGGCGGCCCGCGCACTCAAGCCGTGCTCGTCGCGAAAGTTCTCGTTGAAATACACATTGCGCAGTTGCAGCTTGAGCTTGCTGTCATCAATAAAACCTTCGGCGTTGGCCGCCGCGACGGGTACCAGGCCTAACGCGCAAAACAAAGCTCGACGGGTATACATAGGGTTCATGGCAAATGACTCGTTGTTGTTATTTGGGGTACAGGTCGGCACGCGCCTCGTGAGTGACGCGCGCTGGAAGGCAGCAGGGGTTATGGGTGGATCAGGTGAACAGGCTGATGGCCCCGGTCAACAAGGCCAGGGCGGTAACGACCAGGGAAGTCAGCACGGCCCATTTGACGGTGGCCTTCTGGAAGTCGCCGATATCGCGATCGACCATGCCCACCAGCAACAGGGTCGAGGCCACCAGCGGACTCATGAGGTGAACAGGCTGGCCCAGGATCGAGGCGCGGGCGATTTCGACCGGGTCGATGCCATAAGCGGCGGCGGCATTGGCCAGGATCGGCACCACGCCAAAATAGTAGGCGTCATTGGACAGTACAAAGGTCAGCGGCATGCTGGTGATCGCAACCACCAACGGAAACAGGTGGCCCCAGGATGGCGGGATCCAGTCGACAAGGGTCTGTGCCAGGGCATCCACCATCTTTGTACCGGAAAAGATCCCGGCAAAGATCCCGGCGGCAAATACCAGCAACACCACGGTCATGGCGTTGCCCGAGTGCGCCAGGATGCGTTCTTTCTGAATGTCCAATTGCGGGTAGTTGATCATCAGCGCGAGCACGAAGCCGATCAGGAACAGGATCGCGGAATGCATCAGCCCCATCACCAGTGCCACCATCACCGCGATCACCAGCACCAGATTGACATAGGCCCGCTTCGGACGTTTGTGGGGCGTGTCCTCGAGAATCGCATCGATGTAGCAATCGCCGCCGCCGCTTTGCAGTTGCACGTTGCCGATACGCTTGCGCTCTGCGCGACCCAGTATGAAGGCCGTGAAGATCACCCACAGGGCACCGCCGATCATGGTCGGCAGCAACGGCACGAAGTACTCGCCGGCATCCAGGCCCAGCGCGGCAATAGCCCGTGTCGCAGGGCCTCCCCAGGGCGTCATGCCACTCATGATGCTCAGCGACAGCATGGAGAGGGTTGCCAGGATCATCGGGTTCATGCCGATGCGTTTATACAGCGGCAGCATTGCGGCGCAGGTGATCATGTAGGTCGTTGTGCCGTCGCCGTCGAGCGCTACCAGCAACGACAGCAGGGCCGTGCCTACGGCGATCTTCATCGGGTCGCCATTGACCCTCTTCAGGATTTTGCGGATCAGCGGGTCGAACAGGCCTGCGTCGATCATCAGGCCGAAGAACAGGATCGCAAACAGCAGCAACGCGGCAGACGGGGCGACCATTTTCAGGCCGTCGAGCATCATCTTGCCGGTGGTGCCGCCAAAGCCGCCGATCACCGCGAAGACGATGGGAACCACGGTGAGCGCGACGATGGGCGACAAACGCTTTGTCATGATGAGATAGGTGAATACGACCACCATGGCCAAGCCAAGGAAAGCGAGCATAGGACGATTCTCTTGTTGTTATCGTAAAAATGGCTGACGCCGAGGCGCACGCGCCCTGACCCGCCGGGCGGCACAACGCGCCTGGCGGGGAGGGGGGGCAGTCAAGTCAGGGGGGAAGCGTTATCCGGTTGTCTCTAGACGCGTTTGGCGTCCTTCAGGTCGTCCCAGGCTTTTCCCGGTGCGGCAGAAGATTTTGCGTCGAGCATCCGGTTCAGCGTTTCGCGGTGGCAGGCATTTTCAGACATCGAAATCACCACCGTCGCTACCGCGTTACTGGCCAGACTGGTCAGGGCGCGGGCTTCAGACATGAAGCGGTCAACACCGATCAGCAATGCCAGGCCGGCCAATGGGATGTCGTGAATGACCGTCAGGGTCGAGGCCAGTGCCACGAACCCGCTGCCGGTAACCCCGGCGGCGCCTTTGGAGGACAGCAGCATGATCGCCAGCATGGTGATGATCTGCGTCAGGCTCAGATCAATGTTGCAGGCCTGGGCAATGAAAATCGCCGCCAACGACAGGTAGATGGCCGTGCCGTCCAGGTTGAACGAGTAGCCGGTGGGCAGCACCAGGCCGACGACGCCTTTTTTGCAGCCCAGTGCCTCGAGTTTCTCCAGCATGCGCGGCATCACCGGTTCCGTGGAGGAGGTGCCGAGTACCACCAGGAACTCTTCCCGAAAGTAGCGCAGCAGCTTCCACAGGCTGAAACCGTTGGCGCGGCAAATGCTGCCCAGTACCACGAAGACGAAAAAGCCGCAGGCGATGTACAAGGTCATGATCAACTTCGCCAGCGAACCCAGCGAGGTGATGCCGTACTGGCCGACAGTGAACGCCAAGGCCCCGAAAGCGCCGACCGGTGCAAAACGCATCAGGTAGGAAAAGATCTTGAAGACCATTTGCGAGGCGGATTCGAGCACGTCGAGTACCGGTTTGCCACGCTCGCCCAGCGACGACAAGGCAAAGCCGGACAACACCGCGATAAACAGCACCGGCAACACTTCACCTTTACTGAAGGCGCCGATAAACGTCTCGGGAATGATGTGCATGAAAAACTCCACCACTCCAAGCTTTGCGGCCGACTCCGTGTACTGGGCCAATCCTTTGGTGCTCAGCTGGCTGGGATTGATGTTCATGCCGGCGCCCGGCTGGAACACGTACACCGCGACCAGGCCAATCACCAGGCTGATCACCGTGAGGACGAAGAACAACAGCATGGTTTTGCCGAGCAGGCGCCCGAGGGAGCGCTTGTCGCTCATCCCTGCGATGCCGGTGACGATGGTGCAGAACACCACGGGCGCAATCATCATCTTGATCAGTTTGATGAACGCGTCACCCAGGGGCTTGAGTGCAATGGCCTGCTGGGCCCAGAAATGCCCGACCACGATGCCGAGCGCCACGGCGCAGAGGATCTGGAAGTAGAGCGATTTAACAACTTTCATGGCATCACCCATTTTTAGAATTGTGCGGATGCAAAAATGCCAACGACTATCGGAATTTATCCGGCAAGGCGCTGCGAGTCAGTGGCGTAGACGTAGCCGGAGAAAAGCCTGCGGGCGGTGCGTACGACTGAAGCCTGAATTGTCTCACCGTTGACGCCGGTGTAGGACAATACGACATCAATCCCGCCGCTCGGGTGTTCGATACGCACCGCTTCTAGGCGCGGCGTACTGATCCCGCCGAGCATCTGCGCGACGATGCTGCCTTCGATCACACACGCAGTGGCCAAACCAATCGAGCCCGTAATGGCGAGCGCGCGGTGGCAGTTGTGCGGCATGAAGTAACGAACCTGGAGCGTGCCCCCCGCTTTCGCGGGCGAAACCAGTACCGGCTTGGGAATCACTTTGTCGCTGACATCGCCCAGGCCCATGGCCAGGCCGGCCTGCAGCCGCAGCGTCTCAAGGCGTCGCAGGAATTCCTTATCGGCGTCCAGTTCCGCCGGGCTCTCATCGCCACGCTTGCCCAGTTGGCTGGCTTCGACAAGCACCATGGGCATTGCCATGTCGATACAGGTCACCGCAATGCCATCGATCACGTCCTGCGTGTTACCGGTGGGAAAGAGCTTGCCTGTCTTGCTGCCGGCTGCGTCGAGGAACGTCAGTTGCACCGGTGCCGCCGTACCGGGCACGCCATCAATGGCGGTATCGCCCTCGTAACTGACTTTGCCATCCGGCGTGTACACGTCGGAGTGAATAAAGGTGCCGGTATTTAGGTTGCGAATGCGCACACGGGTGCGCTCCGGGGTGCCTTTGACCAGACCCTGCTCGACGGCGAACGGGCCCACCGCGCACAGCATGTTGCCGCAGTTGGGTGCGCTGTCGACCCTGCGTTGTGAAACCATCACTTGAACGAACAGGTAATCAACGTCCGCATCCGGGTGCAGCGAAGGGCTGACAATCGCAACCTTGCTGGTTTGCGGGCTGCCACCGCCGATGCCGTCGATCTCCAGTTCATGACCGGAGCCCATCAGGTTGAGCAGCAGTTCGTCGCGGGCTTCAACGGCGGCGGGCAAATCCCAGTCGAGAAAAACCGGACCTTTCGAGGTGCCGCCGCGCATCAGCACACAGGGAATTCTTTGCATGATACTGACTCTTGTTGATCAATCGGTGTAATTGATGTTCTTGGAGCAAGAGTCTCAAGCTTTAAAAAATGTTTCAAATGCAAAGATTGAAGAGATTATTGCGTTTTGCGAATGATAAATTTACGCTGAGTTTCCTTTTGACGCCTTGTGCGGGTGAGATAAGACATGGAATATGAGCTGAATGACATTCGATCCTTCGTGAAAATCGCTGAACTTGGCAGTTTTCACGAAGCAGCCGATGCCTTGCACCTGTCTCAACCGGCACTCAGTCGCCGAATTAAAAAACTGGAAGAGGGGTTGGGCACCTCGTTGCTGGATCGCACCACGCGTAAGGTCAGCCTCACGAGTGTCGGTCGTGACTTTCTTCCAAAGGCACGTCGGTTGCTGGATGACTTCGATGAGTCGATTCTCAATATCCGTGAGCTGGCCGAACGCCAGATTGGCCGGGTAACCTTGGCGTGTATCCCTACTGCGGCTTTCTATTTCCTGCCATCAGTCATTCGCCTGTACAACGAGCGCTACCCAAAAATCCGCATCCGCCTGCTGGACTTGAGCGCCAATGAGGGGCTTGAAGCGGTGCTGCGGGGGGAGGCCGACTTCGGGATCAACATGATGAGTGGGCAGCATCCGGACATTGAGTTCGTGCCCCTGGTCAGCGAGCCTTTCGTATTGGCGTGCCGGCGTGATCATGAGTTGGCTGGACGCAGTTCGGTCACCTGGTCCGAATTGAGCGATTACCGTCTTATCGGGGTAGGGCGCCTGAGCGGCAACCGCATGCTGCTCGATCACGCGTTGTCGGGCTTGAGTTGGCGGCCGCAATGGTTCTACGAAGTCCAGCACCTCTCGACTTCGCTGGGCCTGGTGGAGGCCGGCCTTGGGGTTTCGGCGATGCCGAGCCTGGCCATGCCGGCTGAAGATCATCCAACCTTGGTCAGCGTCCCGTTGATCGAGCCGGTTGTGAACCGCTCCTTGGGCTTGGTTTACCGCCGGGGAGCATCGCTTTCGCCGGCGGCGGAAAAATTCGTCTCGATACTGCTTGAGCAGTGGCCTCAATGAGCCATACGGCTGGTTTTTTTCTCAAACACGCCGCGGCTCGTCCTCGACAATCTTGCGCATCAGGCTCAGGTAGCGACTCGCTGCCAGCCCCAGGGGACGGTTCTTTACCCAGATGATATCGACCCATAGCCGCATCTGACTCGGCATGTTGTCAAACACCACCTCCGTCAATGCGCCCGAACTGATCAGAGGTTGTACCAACGGCTGTGGAAGATAAGCCCAGCCCAATCCTTGCTGGACCAGATCCAGCGTTGCCAGGTAATTGTCGCTGTGCCAAATCCGCCGTGACAGCACAACACGTGGATCAGAGTCTGTAGGCCCTCCAGTAGCCACGATGATCTGCCGGACGTTGACCAGTTGCTCTTCACTCAAGGGGCTTTTCTTGCCGGCGGCCGCAGGATGATCCGGAGAGGCAACGGCTACCAACAATTGGCTCCCCGCTTCAAGAAACGTCTCCCGCTCGTCAAGCCCTGGTCGTTCAAATCCAAGGGCCAATTGCACCCGCCCTTCATGGAGCATGCGCATCGCCTCCGGATGGGACGCGGAGCGAATCTCGATTTCAAGCGTGGGAAACTCCCTGGCGATAATGGACAGCGGACGATTCCATACGCCTGTCTGCAACTCCGGCGCCATCGCAAGGACCAAGCGCTCCTCCAACCCCTGATGAAGCTGGAGCGCATGGGCGTCCAGCAAGTTTAACTGGCTGGCGACCTGTCGTGCCTGGGGCTCAAGTGCTTTGGCGGCTGCCGTAGGAATGGCTTTGCGGGTTGATCGGTCAAAAAGCAATAAATCCAGCTCGGCTTCAAGCTGCGACACCGCCATGTTGATGGCCGAGGGTACCCGCCCCAATTTGCGTGCGGCGGCAGAGAAGGAGCCGCTGTCGACAACCGCAAGGAAAACTTTCAGTGACTCACTGGTGAACGCCATGGCAGTTGTCAGATTTTCTGATGATGATCGTCTTTATTTATCAGATTTATTAGCCTAATTTCCACTTCTATTCCAAATTAAGTACGTGGGGAACACCATGTTAAATACTGATTTGAGGGGGCACGTGGCACTTGTCAGTGGTGCCGGCAGTGAAGCGGGTATTGGCATGGCGATCGCTCGCAGGCTAGGTGCAGCGGGTGCGAGATTGATCATCACCGCCAGTAGCCGCCGCATCGAGGAACGCGTTAAAGAGCTGCTCGCAGAAGGGTTTGAAGTTGAGGGCAGGGCAGTTGACCTCACCGATGAACGTCAGGTGCGTGAATTCGGCCTCTGGGCGGTGTCGGTCTGGGGGCGGGTCGATATTCTGGTGAATAATGCCGGCATGGCCATGCAAGGCAGCCCTGAGGTTTTCTCGGAATTGGCGAGCATGGAACTGCATGAGTGGAATCTTTCACTGGCCAGAAACTTAACCACCGCTTTTCTTCTGACGCGGGCTGTTTTGCCCGGTATGAGGGCGCGAAATTACGGGCGCATTGTCAATATCAGTTCCACCACGGGCACCCGCGGGAGCAACCCCGGCGAAGCCGCTTATAGCGCTGCCAAAGCCGCGATGGTGGGCATGAACATGGGACTGGCACTTGAAGTCGCCAAGCACGGGATTACCGTCAACAGCGTGGCGCCCGGATGGATCACCACGGGCTCAACCACGCCGGTTGAAGCAGAGGCGGGGCGCTTTACCCCGATCGGGCGGGCGGGCAGTCCCCACGAAGTGGCGGCGGCGGTTGCATTTCTGGCGTCTCCAGAATCCAGTTACATCACCGGTGAAGTTATCGTGGTCGATGGCGGTAATTGCCTGGTCGAGAATAAAGCCCCTCACTCCGGTTAATGACGTTTGAATGAATATCTGCGCGATATATCAAGGCTATATGTCAGCCGGCACTGTAAATAGTTAAAGCCAACGCCCACGTTATAAGTTTGCGGAGCGATATTCACCCAATATTCGGGAGCTGATGCTGCACCTGGAGAATGATGGAGTGTGGCTTATCTATACGGCGATGAAGTTTAACTAATGTGATACTTAATAAAGGGTTCTAATCATGTCGAACAGTGGAGTTCGTGAATCAGCGATTGCTGCCTTTACCGCAGCCGAGCGTGCCCGGTTTATAGAAAACAACCCAACGTCGATGGCGCTGGCCAAGCGTGCCAAGGCGGCGCTGTTCAACGGTGTGCCCATGCACTGGATGAGCGATTGGTCGATGCCTTCGCCGCTCTTTGTCCAGCGTGCCAAAGGTGCCCGCTTCACCGACGTCGACGGTCATGACTACATAGACTTTTGCCTCGGCGACACCGGCACGATGTTTGGCCATTCACCTGATCCTATCGCCCGCGCCATAGCCGAGCAGGCGAACAATGGCTTGACCACGATGCTGCCCGGCGAAGATGCGGTGGTCTGCGCAGAGTTGCTGGCCCAGCGGTTTGAGCTGCCTTATTGGCAAGTTACCGCCAACGCTACCGACGCCAATCGTTATGTGCTGCGCTGGGCGCGCGCTATCACCCAGCGCAATGTTCTACTGGTGTTCGACGGCTGTTATCACGGCACCGTGGATGACGTGATGGTCCGGTACCGAGAGGGCAAGACCGTGCACCGTTCGGGCCTGGTGGGGCAAGCCTACGACTTGACCCAATACAGTCGATCCATTCCCTTCAACGATGCTGCTGCACTGGAGGCTGCTTTAGCTCAGGGCGACGTGTGCGCGCTGATGTGCGAGCCGGCGATGACCAATATAGGCATGGTCCTGCCCGATCCGGGGTTCATGCAACAGTGCCGCGAGCTGACGCGAAAATACGGCAGCCTGTTGGTCATTGATGAGACCCACACTATTTCTACCGGCATCGGTGGATGCACGCGCCAATGGGATTTGAAGCCCGACTTTTTCGTAGTGGGGAAACCCATCGCCGGTGGCGTGCCTTGCGCAGTCTTTGGCATGACCGAGCACGTTGCGTTGGCCATGCACGATGCGCAGAAAAGCATCAGCGAAGAGAGCGGCGGGCATGGCCACAGTGGCATGGGCACCACCTTGTCCGCCAACGCACTGGCGATGCGCTGCATGCGCGTCAGTCTCGAAGAGGTCATGACCGAGTCTGCGTACCAGCGCATGTTGCCCCTGGCCTCAAGACTGGCCCAGGGATTTCGAGCGTTGTTCAAGCGGCACCAATTGAACTGGTCGGTAACCGAGTTGGGGGCTCGTTGTGAATTTCAATTCTGTGCCACACCGCCAAGAACAGGTGCGCAAGCCGAGGCGGCTTTTCATGACAGCCTTCAAATGGCGCTGCACCTCTATCTGATCAATCGCGGGATCCTGATCACGCCTTTTCACAACATGACCCTGTGCTGTCCGCAAACAAGTGAAGGGGATGTCGACAGGCTGATCGGTGAGTTGGATAACGCGCTGACCACGCTGCTTGCCCTACCTGGAGCGCGGGTTATCTCTTCATAAGTTCCATTGTTCTTGAATACTGTCCAGTCGCTTGAATAAGCGCCGAGAGGTTTGATATGCAATTTGCTGATAAAAAAGAGGCCGAAATTTATCTGGCCGCCCACCCTGAAGTGCTGAGCATCGAGTTGTTCCTTATTGACGCGAATGGTGTTCCGCGAGGAAAGCTGCTGCATCGCGACGAACTGTTGGCGATCTACGCAAACGGTCGGCCGCTGCCAAGCTCCATTCTCGCCTTGACCGTGCAGGGTGAAGACGTCGAAGACACAGGCCTGGTCTGGGATGTCGCCGATGCCGATTGTTGGACATACCCCTTGGCGGGAAGCCTGACCCTGCAACCCTGGCGCACCAACCCCACCGGTCAGGTGCAGGTGAGCATGCACCCGACCCAAGGTATTCCCGCCGCACCGGCGGACCCGCGACACGTACTGGTGCATGTCATTGACCGACTGAAAGCCGATGGTTTCCACCCGGTAATGGCCGTTGAACTGGAGTTTTACTTGCTGGACCAGCAACGCGATGCCAACGGTCGGCCGCAGCCAGCACTGCAGACCAACGGCGTCCGTCCCCAGGCACCGCAGGTTTATGGCCTATACGAGTTAGAACAGCTGCAACCTTTTCTTGATGACCTCTACGCTGCGTGCGCGCTACAAGGGCTGCCCGTACGCACAGCCATCTCCGAGTACGCTCCAGGCCAAGTCGAGTTGACCCTGGAACATCGTTTCGACGCACTCCAGGCTATTGATGAAGGCGTACGCTACAAACGCCTGGTCAAAGGTGTCGCCAACAAACATGGGCTACAAGCGTGCTTCATGGCCAAGCCGTTCAGTGACCAGGCCGGGAGTGGCATGCATTTGCACGTCAGCCTGGCCGACGAGGAGGGTAACAACCTGTATGCGAGCGAAGACCCACAGGGTACGCCACTGTTGCGTCACTCAATTGGCGGGATGATGGCGACCTTGTTTGACTCACTGGCGATATTTTGCCCCCATGCCAATTCATATCGCCGGTTCCAGACCGGCAGTTACGCGCCGTTGGCCAAAAGTTGGGGCGTCAACAATCGTACGGTGTCGTTCCGCGTGCCCGGCGGCCCTGCACTAAGTCGACATATCGAACACCGCATTTGCGGGGCCGACGCCAACCCGTATCTTGCCGCCGCCGCATTACTGGCGGGGATTCACTACGGCATCACCCATCAAAGCGATCCCGGCCCGGCGATCGTGGGAAATGGGTATGAGCAGGCGACCGATTTTCTACCCACCGACTGGCTGACCGCGTTGCAGGCCTTGCAGGATTCAACGTGGGCACGCGAGGCGCTGGGCGCCGAATTCCTAAAGGTGTATCTGGCGATCAAATGGCGCGAGTTCCGTCACTTCAACGCTGAGGTCGGGGAGCAGGACTGGCGCTGGTACCTCACTCACGCATGACTGATGGGCGATAACCGATGCTCATCAGCGGTTGTCAGCGTGGATTTGGGACCCGTGAGTCGAAACAAGGGTAGAGTGTTCATCACTTTCTGTTCATAACGGCCTTCGCGTAATCGCACTGAGCGGTTCCAGCGTCCGGACAGGGCAAAAAAACGGTATATCAATTGTTAAGTGAAGAATGAATCGTCCGCTGTTTGTTTCTCTGGATGGGCCCAAGGGCACCGGCAAAACCACGCTGTTGGAGGCCGTTACGAAAGCACTGAGGGCAGACAACAAAAAGGTGATCCGGCTTTGCGAGAGAAAAAGCGATCCCTACCGGGAGGGAACAATGGCGCTTGTTAACCAGCTCGTCAGAAGTCCCTCCCGGGAGCTGGAGCTGCGGGTGTGTGAACGCTTTGCTGACAGCCGTGCCTGGATTTCCCGGCAGGTGCTGGCTAAACAGCCACCAGGCAGCATCATCCTGATCGATCGCTGGTACCCGTCGGATGCCGCGTTTCGCCGGATAATTCCGTTTGCAGAGATCCTGCAATTGAACATTGATCGAAACGTGCGAGTGCCAGACCTGCATGTCGGGATTGTCACCGCCCCTGAGATTTCATGGGCGAGGGCAGCGGCACGACGGCGTGGGCTGAGCAGCACGGTGATCCATAAGCTGGAAGAACATAGCGCGTGTACCCAGGCATTCGAGCGAGCGATTGCAGATCACGGTTGGGTTGTATGTCGTAATGAAGGCACGATCGAGGACGCAACGATGCAGGTGGTGTCCGCGATCTATAGAGTCCTTGCTTGCGCGTCCCCGGCAGTCATTCTACGGGCCCCGACCTCCATCGATTCCTTGTGCTATCCAGGCTTCTAATGCCTCGGCGCTCATAGGCTTGGCTATCAAATAACCCTGTGCTTCGGAACATCCCCACTGTATTAACAGGTCCAGGATTTCTTGATTTTCTACGCCTTCTGCAACCACCTGGTAGCCGAGCCCCTTAGCCAGTCCGATCAGGGTTTTAACCAGTTGCTTGTCATTTTGATTGCTGCCCAGCCCGCTGATCAGAGATTGGTCAAGCTTGACGGTATTAGCCGGGAGCTCCTTCAAATAAGCCCAGTTGCTGTAGCCGGTGCCAAAGTCATCAACAGCAACCTCTACGCCAAACTTACGGACACGCTCCAGTTGCCGGATGACTTCTTCAGGGTTGGTCATGAGCATGCTTTCGGTAAACTCAAGTTCAAAGCCAGCGGGGTCCAGGCCGTGCTGTTGAATCTCATGGATCATCGCGTCGACGAATTCGGCGCTTTCAAGATCGCTGACGGTAATGTTCATCGCTATCCGCAGGCGCACACCTTGCGCTTTCCAAATAACCGCTTGCCGGATGATTGCGTTGAGCACCCACAATCCAACAGAGGGTATGAGTGCGGTTTTTTCAGCCAAGGGTATGAATTCAGCAGGGCTGATGGGCCCCAGTAAAGGATGTGTCCAACGCAATAGTGCTTCTACTGAATGACACCATCCTGAGGGCAGTTTGATTTTTGGCTGGTACACCAGGCTGAACTGTTTGTCGGCGCTGACCGCCTCCGGCAACGAACTCAACAACATGAACGCGCGTTGTTGAGCCGCATCAAAATGGGGTTCATAGCGCGACCATCCCAGCCTGCGGTCACGCGCCTCATCCGCAGCGCTGACCACCAGGCGAAGCCAGTCTTGCTGGAGACCTGAGCTATGAATAGGCAGGACGCCAATCCCGACTTGCATGAGTATGGGGATGGCGTGGCATTCGACAGGCTTTTTGAAGTCCTTGAGGATGTTTTCACAAATGTGCTCGGCCGTTTGATCCTCCTCAAGGAGAAAACCAAACCGCGTCGGGCTAATTTTATAAAGTAGACACTGTGGCGGTAATAGTTTTTGTAGGCGCGCTTTGATTGCCAGGACCAAGTCCGTGGCAAAACTGTAACCCAGCGCCTTCACGATATCGTTGAGGAACTTTGGCGAGATGATGTCAACCGCATACGCTTGGCACGCGCTGTGGGTCTTGAGCGCTTGGCGTATATCCTCCTCAAACCGGAGTCGATTAAATAACCCTGTGGGTTGGTCGACGAAGTTTCGAGCGCGCGTGCTGTGGATGCGCATCATCACCAGTTCAGCAAAACCGCTGAGCATCGCACTATCACGCTCACTCATAGCGGCGCGTGAGACTGTATCAATGATGCACAGGCTTCCCAGCGTAAAACCCTCTTCGGTAATCAGTGGGGTGCCCGTGTAATAACGAATATACGGAGGCCCCGTTACCAGGGAATTGTCTTTAAAACGGGGATCAAGCGTCGCGTCCAATACCTCCAGCGGGGCGTTATCCAGCGTCGAGTAAGCGCAGAAGGACACTTCTCGTGGTGTCTGCGTCTCTTTAAGCCCTACGCGCGCCTTGAACCATTGCTGATGCTCATCGACGATCGAGATCAGCGCTATGGGTGCGTTGAAGTAAGCAGAAGCCATCTCGACGATTTTATCGAAGACAGTATCGTACTCGCTGTCAGCTGGACAAAATTTCGCGACCTCTTTAAGCCGTTCAATTTCATTCGGCGGAATAGGAGCGCCTGCGCCCATGACAATCCTCGGAGTGGCTGTGTTTATGTGCACGGTATCAGACAGTGCCATCATTATGATGTTGTTTTTTCTATTCCTCTGATAGCTCAGCGGTATGCAGGCAGGCGGCCTCTCCTGTGTTGCCGGGAGAGGCGCGTGTTTGGACTCAGCACTGCCTAGTATTGCAGCAACAGAGCGGCCGGTGATGCTCGGTTGATAATATGCATATGCTCTTTTAGTCGTTGATTCTTAACCGGTTTCACTTTCAACTGGCTTCTTTTTGACAGGTGAGCGTTGATGTCCGAGCGGTGTGATGTAGTGGTATTGGGGTTGGGGGCCATGGGGGCCGCTACGGTGTATCAGTTGGCGAAGGCGGGTGCGAATGTTGTGGGTATCGACCGCCATCACCCACCTCACAACCTGGGCTCCAGCCATGGCGATACGCGTATTACCCGGCTTTCGGTGGGTGAGGGCGCGCAGTACGTTCCCATTGTGCGCAATTCCCACCGCATCTGGCGCGAGCTTGAGCAATTGTCAGGGGAGTCGCTGTTCGAACAGTCGGGTCTATTGGTTCTGAATTCGAGTCCCGAGTTTGACCCCAACGATAAAACCGACTTCACATTGCGCACCATCGGCCTAGCGCAGGCCTATGGCATCGAGCACGACGTTTTATCCGCCGAACAGATTCGCCAGCGCTTTCCACAATTTGCCAACGTCCACGACACTGCCATCGGCTATTTCGAGCCAGGTGGAGGTTTTGTACGTCCTGAACGTTGCATTGATGTGCAGCTCAAGTTGGCCGAGCAACACGGAGCAATCCTCTACAAAGGCGAAACCGTCACAGGGATTAGCTCGAATGAGCAGGGAGTCCATGTCACTACGAATCTGCGCACGCTCTTTGCAAATAAGCTTGTGATTAGCGCCGGCAACTGGAGCGGCAGTTTGCTGGGCGAGCCGTTTGACAGCCTGCTCAGCGTCTACCGGCAGAAGCTGTTCTGGTTCGGGCTGGAGGAGGGCGCCGAGTGGGTGGATCACTCACCGACGTTTATCCTCACTCACGGCCGTGGCGACGACAAAATCAACTACGGCTTTCCCGCATTACACGGCGAGGGCAGCCTGAAAATCGCCACCGCGCAATACCACACTACTTCATTGCCGCACACAATGGATCGTACGGTCTCGCCGGCGGAAGAGCGGGACATGTATGAGCACCAGGTGCGCGGCCGCATCGTCGGTGTGACCTCGAACGTGGTCAAGTCTGCTGTCTGCGCCTACACCGTGACGCCGGATCGCCATTTCATTATCGATGAGCATCCGTCGTGGCAGCACACCTTGGTGGTGTCCGCCTGCTCCGGTCACGGCTTCAAACATTCCGCCGCGTTGGGCGAGGCGTTTGCACAGTGGTGCATACGCGGTTCGACCGACTTGGATCTCTCGTCTTTCTCCCTTAAACGCTTCGAGCGCTATCATGGCGATACCTGAGTTACATCCAGTGGCTGCATGAAATTAAGGGTGAAGTCCGCGACGTGAAGCCGGATTCACGGTGCCGAGTACGTAAGCGTTCCGGGAACACACCCATGAATCTTGATTCACTGAGAAGTATGTTCATAAGTAGGCGACGAGAGCTGGAAGTGGCTGAGCCTGACATATGATTTAACATAATATACATTATGCGTAATACAATGTTACGTAATGAGGGGCAGTGCCCGTCAGATTCCAACAGGCAAAGCCCCTCTCTGGTTCAAACCTGAGCGAACCCTCCATCCACAAACATTTCGCTGCCGGTCATGAAACTGCTGTCGTCCGACGCCAGGAACAATGCCGCCGCCGCAACTTCTTCCGGTTGGCCGATACGGCCCAGTGGCAACTGCGCCGTCATGTCATCAATGATTGCATCCTTCTGGCCGGTACTTGAAAGCGCCAGGTCCAGGCCCGGTGTCGAGATTGGTCCCGGTGAAAGTACGTTGACGCGAATACCGCTGCCTTTCAAATCCAGCGCCCAGCTCCTGGCGAAATTACGCAATGCGGCTTTCGTGGCGCTGTACACGCTGAATGCCGGTGTGCCCATGGTGCCGGTGGTCGAACCTGTGAGGATCACCGAACCGCCGGCGTGCATCAGTGGCAGCGCTGTTTGCACGGTGAACAGTGTGCCTTTGACGTTGATGCCGAACGTGCGATCGAACGACTCTTCGGTGATCGACCCGAGCGGCTGGAAATCCCCCAGGCCTGCATTGGCGAACAGCACGTCAACGCGACCTTTGACGCTTTTGATGTGGATGAAAATGCGCTCCAGGTCGTCCAGCCTCGAGATATCCCCTTGAATGGCGATCGCTGTAGGCCCGATCAGGCCCAGCGCCTTGTCCAGTTCTTCCTGCCTGCGTCCCACAATCACCACCTGTGCACCTTCCGCTGCAAAGCGAATGGCGGTTGCCAGGCCAATACCACTGTTGCCACCGGTGATCACTGCAATTTTCCCGTCGAGCCTGCTCATGGTTAACTCCGAAGAATGTTGAGGCCCAACTCTAGATCCAGACTATTCTTTTGAATAGTATGCACCTTTTAGTAAGTACCCCTTTGGAGCACCCATCACATGGCGAACAACACCTTCAATTGCGGGCTCGAGGCTGCCCTGGCGGTGATTGGCGGCAAATGGAAACCGCTGGTCCTGTATAACCTGGCGCGACATGTTCATCGGTATGGCGAGTTAAGGCGTGCGATTGGCGGCGTGACCGACAAGGTGTTGATCCAGCAACTCAAGGAATTGGAACGCGACGAAATCATTGCGCGGATCGACTTCCAGGAGATCCCGCCCAAGGTCGAGTATTCCCTGACACCCTTCGGGCAGTCACTGGCCACTGCGCTGGGCGCGTTGTGCGTGTGGGGCACTGAACATATGGACACCGTCGAACGCATCAGCGAACGGCGTATCAGCGCCCTCGCCCAGGCCTGAGCCCTGCCCCGATAGCCAACTCAACTAAATGACTATTTAGTTGAGTTATAGGCTTGGCGACGAATTCGCCGGGTTACGCTCAACGAGCACTCTTCATTTCCAGAGCCTGATCGAGAGTGAGCTTGAGCTCTTCATCATTCCAGGGCTTGCTGATGTAACGGAACACATACCCATCGTTGATTGCCTGCGTGATCATGCTCATATCGGCGTAGCCGGTCAGCAGGATATTCACGCAGTGCGGATCGCGCCTATGCACCTCGCGCAGCAAGGTCGGCCCGTCCATGAACGGCATGCGCGCGTCGCAGACGATCAGGTCGACCGCGTGTTGTTCGAAAAGGCTCAGCGCCTGGGCCCCGCTCGTGGCCAGCAGCAAGTCGTAAGGCTTTACGCGCAGCAGGCGCCGAAGGCTGTTGAGGATACTTTCCTCATCATCCACCAGCATGACGGTGTGTCGTTTTTCGCAGGAAGGCAACGTATCCATGATCAGCGTCCTTCAACGGCGCAGGTAGAGACAGCCTCAATTACCGGCTGGCGTAAGGGTAACCAGACGCGGAAGCGACTCCCCCTGCCCGGCTCACTGTCGACGGTGAGGCGTCCATGGTGCTTGACCATGATGCTGTACGACAACGACAGGCCAAGGCCCGACCCCATGCCCACCGGCTTGGTTGTGAAGAACGGTTCGAATATCCGGTTCTGGATTTCAAGGGGAATGCCATGGCCGTTGTCGGCGATTTCGACGAAGACTCCACCGTCCTCCCTGCCGCTGCTGATGGTGATTTCGCCGTCGGCGCCCACGGCATGGCTTGCATTGATGAGCAAGTTCAGGAAGACCTGGTTGATCTGTGAACCCATGCATTCGATGGGCTCGACATCGCCGTAGCACTTGATCACCTGAGCCTTGAACTTGATCTCGTTCCAGATAACGTTGAGGGTACTGTCGAGCCCCTTGTGCAGGTCGGCCAACTGCCATTCGTAACTGTCGACGTGGGAGAACTCGCGCAGGTCCTTGACGATGCGTGTGACCCGGTCAAGGCCGTCGACCGACTCGGCCAGCAGGTCGTCGATGTCCTGGCGCATGAAGGTGTAATCCATCTTGTCCCGCATCACCGCAAGCTCGGGATGAGCGCTGGCATGCCTGTCGTCGGTCGCCTGCTCATGGGCTTCGAGCAGCGCGAAGATGTCCACCAGGTAACGACGCAGGCTGTTGACGTTGGAGCCGACAAACCCGATCGGGTTATTGATCTCGTGGGCCACGCCTGCAGCAAGTTGCCCTATCGCCGCCATTTTCTCGGACTGCAGCAACTGCGCCTGTGCGTCTTCGAGCCGCGCGATCAGCAGCGCCTGGGCGCCCTTCTCTTCTTCCAGCAACTTGTTAAGGTGCGTCAGCTCAAGTTGACGGGCAGCGGTATCGGTCGTGTCACTGATGGCCAGGCCCACGCCAAGATTGCTGCCATCGGCGTCTTGCACCGGGAAGAAGGTGCAGTTCTGATACATGTGCCGGACCATGCCACTGATGGGCCGAGTACTCTCGAAATTGAACAGGTGCGGCCGCTGCTGCCATGACGTGAACGCAAAGTTTTGCAGGGTGATGACGCTGTTGATCTTCTGCCGGGTCCAGGCCTCCGGCAGCTCCGGAAAGGCTTCGAACAACGTACGGCCGACCAGTTCTTCCGCGCTGCGGCCACTGTTGATGGACATGAAATGGTTAGAGAACAGCACCTTGCAGTCCTGGTCGACCAGCAATACGCCCATGTTGATGGCCTTGAGCATCGACTCAAGGGTTTCCCGGGAAATTGCCTTGATGTCTGTCATGAAGAGATCCCTTCAAAGTTCGTCCAGCAAACGATCGATGGCCCGAACGACAACCCCAGCCGTACGTTCAGTGATGCAGATCAACAAGTCGCAGGAGAACTGATGAGCCTGAACCTCGAAACGGATTTCCAGCACCATCGCCAGGTGTTCATTCAGGTTCAATTCATCCAGTGCATTCGCCGCATGTTCGGTGTGGACAAGAATGGACGGTGCGTCATAACTCACCTGAGTCGCCACCTGCCGTGCCAGGCCACTGATGCAGGCGCCGGTCAGGATGTTGGTGACATCAAGCATCAACTCGTGCTGCTGCTCCAGGCCGCTGCCCTTGTAGCCCAGCAGTTCGGCCAGTTCATCGGCCCCCTTGGAGCCAAAGCACACGAACACTTCGCCGCGTAGCTCACCCAGAAAAGACTGGCGGGTGACGATCATGAAGCTCCGACGCAGATGCTCCGGAATCAACAGGTGATTCTGTTCCCGGATCAGCGGGTGAATAAAGGGAACCGAAAGCGTCACCATGGTATCGGTCAGCAGCGCCAGTCGCTCGGCCGCCTGTCCCATGGCGATGTTCATCAGTTCCTGCAGGGCATCACGTTGGTCTTCGGTGAGTGCGGCCAAGGTTTCCATCAAAGCACTCCTATGACGTGCAAGGCATTGACTACAGCTTCAGCCGTAACCGGCTTGGCTACAAAGGCAGCAGCGCCCAGGTCGAATACCCGTTGCCTGGCCAGGGGTTGGATGTCTGCACTGATCACCACGACGACCACGTTGGCGTCTTCGCGCTTGAGTGCCTCCAGGGTCTGGAAGCCATCCATGACGGGCATGGTGAGGTCGAGAAAAAGCAGGTCGACCAAACCGGCGTGGTAAGCCTCCATCACCTCGGCACCGTTGCAGGCCTGGCGAACATCTTCGGTCAGTGATTCCGGCAGGGAACGCAAGACCATCTTGCGGGACATGGATGAATCATCGGCGATTAGAACTTTCATGGTGCACTCCACAGGTATGAAGTGTCCTGCGGCCTCGGCCGAGGCCGGAGAAATCAAGACTTCATTGAATCTTCCAATCACTCTAGCGTGACATATAGCAAAGAGCCATGAAGAAATCCGGATAGTGCTCTAATGATTTGCGCAGCCTGTAGGGATTTCCCTACAGGCTGCCAGGCGCCGGCCCGAAACTCAGTAACCACTGGCCGCCGTCATCGCCCCGCCGACAATCGCAATCCCCGAACTGCTGCCCAAGCGCGTCGCCCCGGCTTCAATCATTTTCAGTGCCGTCGGATAATCGCGCACACCACCGGACGCCTTGACCCCAACCGCGGCGCCCACGGTTTTACGCATCAGGGCCACGTCTTCGGCGGTGGCACCGCTTCGGCTGAACCCCGTGGAGGTCTTGACGAACGCCACACCCAGGTCCCGGCAGATTTCGCAGGCCTGGACTTTCTCTTCGTCGTCCAGCAGGCAGGTTTCCAGGATGACCTTCAACGGCACGGCGCCGCAGGCCTTGTGGACCAAGGCAATGTCTTCGCGCACTGCGTCCAGCAAACCGTCCTTCAACCAGCCGATATTGAGCACCATGTCGATCTCCCCTGCCCCGGCGGCAATCGCCCGTTCGGCTTCGAAGGCCTTGGTGTCACTCAGGCCGGCGCCCAGGGGAAAGCCCACCACGGCACAAATCACCACGCTGGCGCCGGTCAGGCAGGAAGCGGCGTAAGGCACCTGCCCCGAGTTCAGGCACACCGAATAAAAACCGTGCTCCCGGGCTTCCTCGCACAAAGTGCGAATCTGCTCGCGGGAGGCGTCGGGCGCCAGCAAGGTGTGATCGATGTACTTGGCCAATGCTGCGGGTTGAAGAGTGTTCATTTAACGTGCCCTTGCCTGTATGTTGCGAATGGTCGTGTGCCGCTTGTCACAGCACCCACACTAATGCGTTATAATAATAACATTAAATGTTACTTATCTAACACAAACAATCAAGCCCTGGAATACTCGTGGACAGTAGAAAAGCCGAGCGACTCAAGCTTATCCAACAAGCCTTGCAGGACCAGAACGCCATTCACCTGAGGGAAATGGCGGCGCTGCTGGAGGTTTCGGAGATGACCCTGCGCCGCGATCTCAACCACTTCAGTGATCACCTGCGCCTGCTGGGTGGCTACATCACCCGGGTCGGCAGCGAGGTCAGCGATTACCGGGTTGCCGAGCAGGACACCCGCCACGTCGAGGAAAAGCGCCGCATCGGCAAACTCGCCGCGCGCCTGATCCAGCCCGGTGACACGGTGTTTTTCGACTGCGGTACCACCTCGCCGTTTGTGATCGACTTCATCCCCGACGACTTGGAGTTCACGGCGGTGTGCAGCTCGTTGAACGTGCTGCTCAAGCTGCATAACAAGCCCAACTGCCACATCGTGTTGTGCGGCGGGACCTTTCACCGCAAGAACCAGGTGTTTGAAAACAGTGCCGAAAGCAGCATCCTCGACAGCGTGCGCCTGACCTGGGCCTTCGTGACGGCCGCCGGCGTCAGCCAGGCATTCGGCGTGACGTGCTTCAACTTCAATGAAGTCGAGGTCAAGCAAAAGGTCATGCGCCAGGCCCAGCAACGTGTGTTGCTCGCCGACTTCAGCAAGTTCGACACGGTGCGCACCGCTCACTTCGCTGCCCTGCAAGACTTTCAGTACGTGGTCAGCGACAAGAAAATCCCCCGCAGCTACAAGGACGCCATCCAGGCCCACGGCGCGCAATTGCTGGTTTAACCCAGCAACCGCTGGCGTTCCTGCGCGCTCAGGTAGCCGGTGGTGACACTGAACGAAGCGCTGGCTCCCGCCGCCAGCAAACGCACGTGGCCTTTGGCTTTCTCGGCGTTATAGCCCTCGGGTTCGCACGTCGATGGCAGCACGAACGCCGCCACTTGCTGATCCGGCGCGTGCAGGATCCAGCGTGCGGCGTGGGCGAATTGTTCGGGGCGATAGCGGGTGTAGAACGCCGCGCCATCGGGATGATCCAGCAGGAAGTGGGCCAGGCCGGTGGCGTCTGTGCCGACGCCGTCGAAGAAAAACACGATTTCAGGGTCGTACAACGCCGGCTTATCCAGACACACCAATTGCGTAGGTTGCTCGGCCAGTTGCGCCATGTAGGCGCTCCAATCCGGCGTCGGCTTGACGTGGTCCGGAATGCTGGTGCGCAGGCGCAGGTGCTGCATGCCCAACGGCTCGACAAACCGCGCGCCGGCCACATACGCATAGTTCATATGGGCCATGTACATCAGCTCCATAGGCTTGCCAGCCAGGTTGGTCACGTCCATATCGATATCGAACAAGGCCGAGTCAGCGCGCAGGGTCACGCTGGGGCACGCCCGGTAGCGATCGCCGAAGCCCTTGGCGTATTGATAGCAACCGCCCAGGCGCACAAAGCCCTCGCCGATTTCCAGCCAGGCCGAGTCCATCGGGGCGCAAGGCATTTCGCCGTGCAAGGCGTGGGTGTCATCCGGCGCCGGGCAACCGTTGCGCAGCAGGCCACTGTGAAACATGAAGCAGCCGTAGGTATCGATGACCGTCGGGCTGGGCCGGGGTTGCTCGAACAGGTTGCTCATGGTCACGTCACAGCCGTCGAACACCGCCGACCAGATCATCTGCCCTTGATAAGGCAGCAGCACCAGGCGTCCACGACTGTTCTCCAGGCTCACGGCCAGCACGCCGGACGGATAGATCCAGGCACTGACCTTGAAATCCTCGGACTGCAACAGGATTCTCTCCTGCTCGGCAAACACCGCTGGATACAGCGCAATCCGCGTATTCATGAGGCCACCGCCGCAACAGCGCTCGACGGTAACGTGCCGGGTTGGCGCATGCACTTGACCGCGTACATCACGATCACGATAAAGCACAGCAACGGCACGCTGTAGGCCAGCTGCATATTGCCGCCGCTGGCATCGGACAACAGGCCCTGGAAGATCGGAATCACCCCGCCGCCGACGATGCTCATCACCAGCAATGAACCGCCGACGCCGGTGTCTTCACCCAGGCCATCGATGGTCAGGCCGTAAATGGTCGGCCAGCACGGGCCGAGGAAAATACTCACGCCGACCGCTGCGTACACCGCCGAAATATTCGGCACCAGAATGGTGTAGGCCAGCAGCACAATGCACAGCACACCGTAGATCGCCAGGACCTTGGCCGGATGCAGGCGGCGCATCAACAGGTTGGCGATCATCTTGCCGACAAAGTAGGCGGCAAAGGTGGTCAGCAAAAACCATGAGGCGCTGCGTTCATTCATTCCGCCCATTTGCATCGCCAGGCGAATGGTAAAACTCCACACGCCGACCTGGGCGCCCACGTAGAGAAACTGCGCCAATACGCCAAAGGTAAAGCGCGGGTTACGCCACAGCCGGCCCAGGCTGTGGCGCAGGCTGCCAGGCCTGCTGTCAGCCGGCTTATTGCCCTTGCAGGCAGGGAACCGAGTGATCGCGACCAGGATAAACATCAGCACCAGCACGGCAATCATCCACTTGTACGGCAACAGCGTGGACTGGATCATTTGCAACTGCTGCACAGCCGCCTCGGTGGCGCTCATCTGTGTCAGCTGTTCGGTGGTCGCGTCGGTGTCCTTGAACATCACGAAGCTGCCGACGTACACCCCGGCCATCGCACCGAAGGGGTGGAACGTCTGCGAGATGTTCAAGCGCCGCGTCCCGGTTTCCCGTGGCCCCATCAATGTCGAGTAGGTGTTGCAGGCGGTCTCCAGGAACGACAGGCCGGCCGCAATCACAAACAGCGCCAGCAGGAACATGCCGTACTTGGCCGTGGACGCCGCCGGGAAAAACAGCAGGCAGCCGAACATGTACAGCAGCAACCCGATCAGGATCGTGCTCTTGTAGCTGAAGCGGCGCACCACCATTGCCGCCGGAATCGCCACGAAAAAATAGCCCAGGTAAAACGCCGACTGCACAAAGGCGGTCTGGAAATCACTGAGCAAAAACGCTTTCTTGAAGTGTGCGATCAGCACGTCATTCATGCTTGCCGCCGCCGCCCACAGCGCAAAGATGCTGCACAGCAGGATAAAGGCGAACCAGGGAGTGCGGTTCAGGTAGAAACCATCGGGTGTCTGTTGCAGCGCAGGTTTGTTCATTATTGTTCTCCGGGCTGGTTTGGGGATTACGGCTGTTGCTGGAAACGAGCGAACGCCTCGCTGTCGGGGTATGACGTCTGGGTGCCCAGGGCCATGACCGAGCAGGCGGAATACGCCACGGCCTGTTCCATGGCCTGCCGGATACCGCCGTCGCGGCTCCAGTGCTGGATGAAGCAACCGATAAAGGCATCGCCGGCGCCCGTGGTGTCCCGTGCCACGACCTTTCGGCCCGGCACCCGGAATTCGCCCTCCTCTCCCACGTACAACGCACCGTGTTCACCGAGGGTGACGATCACGTGGCGAATGCCGCTGGCCACCAGCGTGCGCGCGGCGCGCTGGGCGGCGTCCGGCGAGTCCACGACCTGGCCGCTGATCAACGCCAGTTCCGATTCGTTGGGGATCAGGAAATCCAGCTGTGTCAGGTGCTCCCCGCTCAGGCCGGCCAGGGCCGGTGCCGGGTTGAGCAGCACCGCGATGCCGTGCCGGTGCGCAAATTCGATGGCGTAGTAGACCGTCTCCAGATTGATCTCCAACTGCAGCACGATCAGGGTGCACTCGCGCAGGTCGGCGGCCGCCGCGTCGATGTCCGCCGGCAACAAATGCGCATTGGCGCCTTTGACGATCAGAATGCTGTTGTGGGAGTCGGCCCGCACAAAAATCGGCGCGACACCGCTGGAAACCCCAGGCACCCGCTGCACATGACGGGTGTCGATACCAAAACGTTGGAAGTTGGCCAGGGTGTTGTCGGCAAACATGTCGTCGCCGACCTTGCTCAACATCAGCACCTGCGCCCCAAGCTTGGCGGCCGCCACCGCCTGGTTCGCCCCCTTGCCGCCACACCCGAGGGCAAAACCAGGCGCTTCCAGGGTTTCGCCCTGGGCCGGCATGCGGTCGATGTAGGTGATCAAATCCACCATATTGCTGCCGATGACTGCGATCTTGCTCATTGCTATTCCACCTTGTTGCACCACGACCAGGCAGGTCGTGGCGCTCTTGTTTTGTTATTTAAATAACATTAGGTGTGAATATTCAATCTTTTTTTGCGGTGCCCGGTCAACGAGCCCTGCGGGTGGGCCGGTGGACCGGGCAAAAAAAACCGACCCACAGGGGGCCGGTCCATAAAGCGTGTATCAGGTCTGTGCGGTGTTACAGGCTGAAGCGATCCACGGATTGCGACAACTTGCCGGCCAACCCGGCCAGTTCATCGGTGGTCGAGGCGGTTTCGCCGATGATGCGGCTGTTGTTTTCCGACATCCCCGCAATCATCTCCACCTGGTGGGAGATTTCGTTGCTGGCCAAACTCTGTTCACCGATGGTGCGCGAGATGTCGTTCACCAACTCGGTGGTATTCAGGGTGGCCTGCAGAATATCGCGGATCGCTCGCTCCACCTCGGCAGTCACCGCCATGCCTTTATCCACTTGGGTGACGCCCTCCTCCATGCTGGTCACCGCTTCCCGGGTGTTCTGCTGGATACGCCCGACCATGCTGGCAATTTCCTGGGTCGAGGCGCTGGTGCGGCCCGCCAGGCTGCGCACTTCATCGGCGACCACCGCAAAGCCGCGTCCCTGTTCGCCGGCGCGGGCGGCTTCAATCGCGGCGTTAAGGGCCAACAGGTTGGTTTGGTCCGCGATGCCCTTGATCACTTGGATAATGCTGAAGATCGCCTCGGACTCCTTGTCCAGCGTACGAATGACCTGGGCCGATTGCTGCGCTGAGCGGGCAATGCCATCCATGTCCTTCACCACCTGGTGGATCACCCGGCCGCCGTCCTTGGCCAGGGCTTCGGCCTGGTTGGCCATGTCCAGGGCGCGCCCGGCATGCCGGGTGATCTCTTCGATACTGGCGGTCATTTCACTGGCCGCCGCCGCCATGGTGCTGGCGGCCGCGCTTTGCTGCTGGCTGCTGCCGGCGACGTCATGGCAGCCCTGGCTCAAGCGTTCGCTCATACCATTGACGCCATGGGCATTGCTGCGCACCACCTCGATCATGCCGCGTAGATCTCGCTGCATGGTGGCAAGGCTGCGGATCAACGAGCTGGCTTCGTCCTTGCGCTTGGGTTCGACAATCGGCTCGCTCAAGTTGCCCCGGGCGATACTGTCGGCAATACGGCTGGCGGCCTGCAGCGGCGCCATGATGCTCGACAACACCCAGCGCCCCTGGGCCAGCAGCAGCAACAGGCTGGCGAGCAATACGGCGCCCAAGGTCAAATTGGCGTGGCTGATGGTCTGCCGCGTGCTGGCGCTGGTCTCCTGAGTATTGCTTTCGATCAGCTCGCTCATCGCCGCCATTTGATCTTCCAGCTGGGAAAACGCCTTGTTGAAGGTGTCCAGTTCCCCGCGAGCGGCCTCAGGATTCTCCAGTGCCAGCGCGACGATGCGCTCGCCGGCACTGATATAGGTGTCCAGGCTGGGTCTGATTTTTTCCAGGCCGGTCTTGATCGTGGCATCCAGCGGCAACTTGAGGTTGTCCCCCAGTACCTGACGGAAATGCTCGGCGTGTTCCTTCAACGAGGTGTTGACCTCGTCCTTGCTGCTGGTGCTTTTGCCCAACCCCACGAGCATGGCAGACAGCACGTCGGCACGCAGTGCGTCGTGCATCATGTCGGCTTCCATATGGTTGCGCAGGACCGTCATGCTCACCTCGCTATCCTGTACGGCCTCGCTCATCCGAACATTCCCCAGGTAGCCGGCCAGGCTCATGACCAGAGCCGTGAGCAACCCGGTCGCAATCAACAGCATCAAGCGTAATTTGATCGTCATGCTGACATCCCCATACCCAACCGTCGAAGCAACGTTCTTACCGTTATCGGCATCAATCCCTGTTAGTGAAGCCTAAGTTTGCGGATCTGCGCGGATCCCTTAAGCTGATCGGCTTTTGCGCTGCCGGAAACCGCCCATGTCCCGAAGTATTGCCCACCTTGCGTTACTGCTGGGGTTGATCACCGCCGTCGGCCCGTTCGCCATCGACATCTACCTGCCCGCCCTGCCTACCCTGGGCGCCAGCCTGCACGCCTCGCCGGCGGCGGTACAGATGAGCCTCACGGTGTTCTTCATGGTCATTGGGGTGTGCCAGCTGTTCTACGGCCCGATCAGCGATGTGTTCGGGCGCAAGCCGCCGATTTACGCCGGTCTGCTGATCTTTGCGGTGGGCAGCGTCGGCTGCGCGTTGGCGCCCACCATTGAAGTGCTGATCGGCTTTCGTGCCGTGCAGGCCTTCGGCGCCTGTGCCGGGATGGTCATTCCCCGGGCGATCGTGCGTGACCTGTACACCGGCCATGAAGCCGCGCGGCTGATGGCCTTGCTGATGCTGGTGATGAGTGTGTCGCCGATTCTCGCGCCACTGGCCGGCAGCCTGGTGATTTCGTTGTGGAGTTGGCGCGAAGTGTTCGCCGTGCTCGCGGTGGTGGCCGTGCTGTGCCTGGTGATGACAATTGTGCAGCTGCCCGAAACCCATCCCGCCGAGCGCCGGCTGGGCAAGACCTTGGGCACGGCGTTCAGCAGCTACGGCGCACTGCTGCGTGACCCGGTCTTCATCGGTTTGTCGGTGGTGTGCGGGTTCGGGCTGGCGACGTTCTTCGTGTTTATCGGCAGTGCGCCCTTCGTGTATATCGAATACTTCGGCCTCACGCCTACCCAGTTCAGCCTGTGTTTCGCCCTGAACGCCGCGTCGTTTTTTGCCATGAGCCAACTCACTGCACGCTTGAGCGCACGCTTCGGCCTGGCGCCACTGATTCGTTGGTCGGTGGTCGCCGTAGCCGCCGTGATGGTGCTGCTGGCCGCGACCACGCTGTGGGTCGACAGCCTGGCCTTGATGATGGCGTTGCTGTTTATCGGCTTCGGTTTCCTCGGCCTGTTGTTGCCGGCGGCGGGCGTGTTATCCCTGGAAGATCATGGTGCTGTGGCGGGATCTGCCTCCGCGCTGTTGGGGGCCATCCAGATGATCACCGCTGCCGTGTCCATGACCCTGGTCGGAGTGTTTGCCGACCACACGCCGGCGCCGATGCTCATCGGTATCGCGCTGTGTGCGCTCGCGGCGATGTTCACCACGCTGTGGACCTTGCGCCGCCTGCCGGCGCACCTGGCGAGCGCCCCACCCCACGGCTGAGCGATACCGCTCGTCGGGCCTGGCCGGCATCCATTACAACTATCGCCGGCCATGAAACTACTAATCCCATAGCACCGTTCGAAACCTATGGAGATTGGAAATGACTGACTACCCACGCCCGCCCTTCGCCCCCCAGGCGCAAAACGTGCCTGGTACCCAACGCACGATGGACCCGTACCCGGACTGTGGGGAACAGAGTTACAAGGGCTCCGGCCGGCTGGCCAACAAGATCGCCCTGATCACCGGCGCCGACAGCGGCATTGGCCGCGCAGTGGCCATCGCCTTCGCCCGTGAAGGCGCCGATGTGGCCATCGCCTATCTGGACGAACACGAAGACGCCAGGGAAACCGCGCGCTGGGTCGAGGAAGCGGGCCGCCAATGCCTGTTGCTGCCCGGTGACATTGCGCAAAAAGCCACCTGCCAGGCGCTGGTCGACAAGACCGTGGAACAGTTCGGGCGCATCGACGTGCTGGTGAATAACGCGGCATTCCAGATGACCCACGAAACGCTCGAAGAGATCGAGGATGAGGAATGGGTCAAGACCTTCGATATCAACATCACCGCGATGTTTCGCCTCTGCAAGGCTGCGCTGCCGCATATGAAGGCCGGCAGTTCGATCATCAACACCAGCTCGGTGAACTCCGACATGCCCAAACCGACCCTGCTGGCCTATGCCGCCACCAAGGGCGCAATCGCCAACTTCACCGGCGGCTTGGCGCAATTACTCGGCAGCAAGGGCATCCGCGTCAACAGCGTCGCGCCCGGCCCGATCTGGACGCCGTTGATCGTGGCGACCATGACTGATGAAGACGTGCAGAACTTCGGCAGCGAAACCCCACTGGGCCGCCCCGGCCAACCGGTGGAAGTGGCGCCGATTTATGTGCTGCTGGCATCGGACGAGGCCAGCTACATCTCGGGTTCGCGTTATGCGGTCACCGGTGGCAAACCCATTCTCTAAACCCACCGATCAATTAAGCGTACTTGCCTTTTGTAGGAGCGAGCTTGCTCGCGAAAAACGTCTACGGTAACGCGTGCATTCTGGATAAATGCGGTGCCTGTGAGCTCTTCGTGAGCAAGCTCGCTCCTACAGGGCCTAGTAATATCGCGCTGATCGCCTATAAATCGAACCGGTCCACCGCCCGCCTCCGCTCATTGTCGTCACGCACGTCATAACTGGCGGTGGTCTGGATATTGGTGTGGTGCGCCAACTTCTGTGCAATCGACAGGTCATGCTCCTCGATCACCCGCGTGATGAACGAGCGGCGAAAATCGTGGGGCATGATCTTCACCCCGACCTGCTCACCCCGTTGGCGCGCGATGTAGTAAATCGCGTGCTTGGTGATACGTTCGCGGGTGATATGGCTGCCCCTTCGTATGCGGTTGAACAGGAAGCTGTCGTCCTGCTCGCCTTCCTTGAGCTGTTCGCGCCTGAACGCCAACCAGGCCTGCAACTTGGCGAAAGCCCAGTCCGGTGCATACTTGACCAGCTCCTTGTTGCCCTTGCCGATTACCCGCAAGCTGCGTTCATCGAAGTTGATCTGCGCCAGGTCGAGGTTGACCGACTCGGACTTGCGCATGCCCGAGCCATACAGGATGCCGATGACCGCTGCATCACGCAGGCCTTGGGGGCGAGGGTCGGCGGCGCAGACTTCCATCATTTCCCGGATCAACGTGCGCCGCAGATTGCGGCCCTGGCCCAGGCGCGTGCCGGGCGTGGCCTTGACCGTACGCATTTTCAGGAGATGTTCCTGGCTGATCAGGCTCATGCGCCAGGCTTCATTCATCACCCCGCGCACGGCATTCACGTACAGGGATGAGGTATTCGGCGCGTAGCCGTCTTCACGCAACGCTGCGACCAGGGCGATGACATGTTCGGGTTGCAGCAGGTGCCAGTCGATGTCTTCGAGGTTGATGTCTTCGAAGCCCAGGCGGTCGGCGGCGTCCTGCAGCACGTAGCGCATGGTCAGTTGGCTGGAGGGGGTCAGGCGGGTGAGGTAGAGGGTCAACGGGTTACGGATAGACTCGGTCAAGGTAGATCAGCCTTTGGATTAAATACCTCGAACAACTCATTGTTTAATCGAGGTATTTAGTGAATTGGCGAAGACCGAGTCTAACCCAGGAAAAGCCCTGGCACAAAATCACGGTGCCGTGTCTTCATCCTCGGTGGGCGCCTGGGGCTGGGTCTGGGCCTGACTCCATTCGGCATCCTGCTTCTGCATCAGTGCGAACCAGTGCTGACGCATAAAGGTCAGGTAAGCGTCCGGCGCCTTGGCAAAGTCCTTCTCATCGCCATAGCAACCCGGCAACGGCAACTCCGTGCCCTGCTCCTTGTACTGGCTGACCAGCGCCTGCTGCCCGGCCACGCTACAATCCTTGGGCAGCGGCATGCCACGCAGGGCCCCAGCCTCTTCATCCCACCAGGCTGCGCCGACCCGGTCGACCCCGCGCAGGCGGTACTTCTGCGACTTGCCGACATGCATGATCAGCTTGAATTCGTTGGGGCTGACATCGCTGGTGCAGGAGCGCGAATAGCCCACGGTGGCCTGGGTGACGCCATCGCCGGTGAGGTCGGTGACCTTGGTCGCGGCCATGTCGAAGCGCAGCGCCGCATCGAATTGGCAATGCTGCACGTCGTCGTAGAGCATCCACATGCGCTTGGGACGGTCACCGTCGATCAGGTATTGGGCCGCATAGACAAACGCCGACTGGGTACCGTCATCCTCGCGTTCGCTGACCTGCTCGGAGAGCACCAGCAGGTTCTTGCCCTGGCGGTCGTCCCAGGTATAGGCGGCGACCTGCCTGCCGCGCACTTCAACACCCTCAGGCACTTGGGCGAGCGCGGTGAGCGCCACACCATCATCTGCCCGTACGGCGCTGACGCAGGCCGCCGTCATCAACAATCCGATCAAAACGGGCCGCCATTGGCCGCTTATACGCTGCACGCTATTCATCCGAGTACCCTGGCAAGAGATGGCTTACTTTACCGGCACTTGAAGCGCATTGCAGAGAAGATTCTTCAATTAAGACCAAGGGCTGGCGGATTAAAGCGCCTCACCTGCAGACAACGCCTATTCAGCCTGCGGGCCTTACCCTGCCATACCTTAGTTGCGTAGCTGAACCCTAGCTGTCTACCTGTCAAATAAACGAGTTTTTCATCTGCCTTTCATATCTGTTGCACATTTTTGCGCTTAATCTTGAACGTGAAACTTCAGAGCGAGTCCCACAACACCAGCTAACCTGTTGATTAAACTTCAACTTTTGCGCCGTTTTTTACCTGCGAGCCCTACGTTTGCCCAATGATCACTGCTGTTTTTACGCTCCAAGTTGCTCTAGCCCCGAGGTCATGAATCTTTGAAACCCTACCCTATTCATTGCGTGTCGATCGTTATCCCGGTCTACAACGAACAAGAAAGCCTGCCTGAACTGCTGCGTCGCACCACCGCCGCCTGCAAGCAACTGGCCTACGAATACGAAATCATCCTGGTGGATGACGGTAGCCGCGACAACTCCGCCCAATTGCTCGAAGACGCCGCCGCGCAAGACGGCAGCAACGTGGTGGCGGTGATCCTCAATCGCAACTACGGGCAGCACGCGGCGATCATGGCCGGTTTCGAGCAGTGCCGGGGTGAAGTGGTGATTACCCTCGATGCCGACCTGCAGAACCCTCCCGAAGAAATCCCGCGCCTGGTGGAACAGGCCGCCTTGGGCTACGACGTGGTCGCCACGGTGCGCAACAACCGCCAGGACTCGGCCTTTCGCCGCTGGCCTTCGCGCCTGATCAACCTCGCCGTGCAACGTTCCACCGGCGTGGCCATGAGCGACTACGGCTGCATGCTGCGCGCTTACCGGCGCACCATCGTCGACGCCATGCTCGCCTGCCGCGAGCGCAGCACCTTCATCCCGATCCTGGCCAACGGCTTTGCCCGTCACACCACCGAGATCCTGGTGCACCACGCCGAGCGTGAACACGGCGAATCCAAATACAGCGCCATGCGCCTGATCAGCCTGATGTTCGACCTGCTGACCTGCATGACCACCACCCCGCTGCGCCTGCTGTCCATCGTCGGCTTCAGCCTCGCGGGCCTGGGCGTGCTGTTCGCCTTCGCGCTGATCATCCTGCGCCTGGCCTTCGGTGCCCAATGGGCCGGCGATGGCATGTTCGTACTGTTCGCGGTGCTGTTCGTGTTCACCGGCGGCCAGTTCATCGGCATGGGCCTGCTGGGCGAATACCTGGGGCGCATGTACAGCGACGTGCGTGCGCGCCCCCGCTTCTTTATTGAAAAAGTGCTGCGCAACCAACCGGCAGCACCGGCGCCCGTGGTCGTCGTCGACGGCCTGGTGTCTTCCCATTCCACCACTACTTTTCCTTCCGATCAGGTTTCGTCATGAATTCAAAAGCCGTTGTCTTCGCTTACCACGATATTGGCTGTGCGGGCATTGAAGCCCTGCTGACTGCCGGCTACGACATTGCCGCCGTGTTCACCCATGCCGACGACCCCAAGGAAAACAATTTCTACGCTTCCGTCGCCCAACTCTGCGCGCGCAACGGCATCCCGGTACATGCGCCGGAAGACGCCAACCACCCGCTGTGGATCGAGCGTATTGCCAAGCTGAACCCGGAATACATCTTCTCCTTTTACTACCGCAACCTGCTGAGCGAGCCGCTGCTGGCCACCGCCAGCAAAGGTGCGTTCAACCTGCACGGCTCGCTGCTGCCTAAATACCGTGGCCGCGCACCGGCCAACTGGGTGCTGGTCAACGGCGAAACCGAAACCGGCGTGACCCTGCACCGCATGGTCAAGCGCGCCGATGCCGGGGCGATCCTGGCCCAGCAAAAAGTCGTGATCGAGCGCACCGACACCGGCCTGACCCTGCACGCCAAGCTGCGTGATGCGGCCACCAGCCTGCTGCGCGACGCCCTGCCGCAACTGGCTGCGGGCAAGCTGACGGAAACGGCCCAGGACGAAAGCCAGGCCACCTACTTTGGTCGTCGCACCGCAGCCGACGGCAAGCTGGAGTGGAAAAAACCCGCTGAAGAACTGTTCAACCTGGTGCGCGCGGTGACTCAACCGTACCCAGGCGCGTTCTGCGCCGTCGGCGAGCACAAGCTCATCGTCTGGCAAGCCGAAGTGGTCAAGGGCAATGAAGGCCTGGCACCGGGCCGTGTGATCAGCGTCAACCCGCTGCGCATCGCCTGCGGCGAAGACTCTCTGGTGGTCAAGTTCGGCCAGCGCAACGACAACGGCCTGTACCTGGCCGGCCCATCACTGGCCAACGAACTGGGCCTGGTCGACGGCTCCGTGCTGCGCGGTGCCGAGTCCGGCCGCAAGCCGCGCCGGACCCGCGTGCTGATCCTCGGTGTGAACGGCTTTATCGGTAACCACCTGTCCGAGCGCCTGCTGCGTGACGACCGTTATGAAGTCTACGGCCTGGACATCGGCTCTGACGCCATCGAGCGCCTGCGCAGCCACCCGAACTTCCATTACGTCGAAGGCGACATCAGCATCCACACCGAGTGGATCGAGTACCACATCAAGAAGTGCGACGTGGTCCTGCCGCTGGTGGCCATCGCCACACCGATCGAATACACCCGCAACCCGCTGCGCGTGTTCGAGCTGGACTTCGAAGAAAACCTCAAGCTGGTGCGCTACTGCGTCAAGTACAACAAGCGCGTGATCTTCCCGTCGACCTCCGAAGTCTATGGCATGTGCCAGGACCAGTACTTCGACGAAGACACCTCCAACCTGGTGGTTGGCCCGGTCAACAAGCAGCGCTGGATCTACTCGGTCTCCAAGCAACTGCTGGACCGCGTGATCTGGGCCTACGGCGCCAAGGGCCTGAACTTCACCCTGTTCCGTCCGTTCAACTGGATGGGCCCGCGCCTGGACCGCCTGGATTCGGCGCGTATCGGCAGCTCCCGGGCGATCACCCAGCTGATCCTGAACCTGGTGGAAGGTACGCCGATCCGCCTGTTCGACGGTGGCGAGCAGAAGCGTTGCTTCACCGACATCGCCGACGGTATCGAAGCCCTGGCGCGCATCATCGATAACGAGAACGATGCCTGCAACGGCCAGATCATCAACATCGGCAACCCGGAAAACGAAGCCAGCATCCGCCAGTTGGGCGAAGAGCTGCTGCGTCAGTTCGAGGCGCACCCGTTGCGCGGTAACTTCCCGCCGTTTGCTGGTTTCCGCGACGTCGAGAGCAAGGCGTTCTACGGCACCGGTTACCAGGACGTGGCGCACCGCAAGCCAAGCATCGAAAACGCCAAGCGCCTGCTGAACTGGGAGCCGACCGTGGAGATGAGCGAAACCATCAGCAACACGCTGGACTTCTTCCTGCGTGAAGCCATGCTCGAAATCGCGGACAAAAAGTAATGAAGGCAGGCTTGCGCATCGACGTCGATACCTACCGCGGCACCCGTGAAGGCGTGCCACGGTTGCTCGAATCCCTGGATGAGGCCGGGGTCAAGGCGACGTTCTTCTTCAGTGTCGGGCCGGACAACATGGGGCGCCACTTGTGGCGCCTGATCCGCCCGCAGTTCCTGTGGAAGATGCTGCGTTCCAACGCGGCCGGCCTGTACGGCTGGGACATCCTGCTGGCCGGCACCGCCTGGCCAGGCAAGCCGATCGGCCGTGACCTGGGGCACTTGATGCGCCAGGCCAAGGCGGCGGGGCATGAAGTCGGCCTGCACGCCTGGGATCACCACGGCTGGCAGGCCAACACCGGGCGTTGGAGCGATGCACAGCTGGTCGAGCAGATTCGACGCGGCGTGGAGACCTTGAGCGACATCCTCGGCGAACCCATCGACTGTTCGGCGGCCGCGGGTTGGCGTGCCGACGAGCGCGTGGTGCAAGCCAAGCAAGGTTTCAACTTCCGCTACAACAGCGATTGCCGGGGTACCAGCCTGTTTCGGCCGACATTGGCCGATGGCAGCGCGGGCACGCCACAAATTCCGGTGGACCTGCCGACCTTCGACGAAGTCGTCGGGCCGGTGGTGGCCGCCAAGGACTTCAACGGCTTCATTCTTGACCGGTTTGCCGAGTCGAAGCTCAACGTCTACACGATCCACGCAGAAGTAGAAGGGATTCTGATGGCCAACGATTTTCGCCAGTTGCTCGCCCAGGCAGGGCAGCGCGGCATCGACTTCAAACCGCTGGGCGACTTGTTGCCTGCGGACCTGACCACCCTGCCCCGGCAACACCTGGTGCGCGGCGCCTTGAGCGGCCGCGAGGGGTGGCTCGGAGTGCAGCAGGCATGATCCGGCGTTGGGCCTTGCCCCTGCTCCTGCTGGCGTTCGGTGTGTTTTACCTGTTGCCGCTGGCCACCCACGGCCTGTGGATTCCGGATGAAACCCGCTATGCACAGATCAGCCAGGAAATGCTGCTGACCGGCAAGTGGGCCTCGCCGCACTTCATGGGGATCCGCTATTTCGAAAAACCGGCTGCCGGTTACTGGATGATCGCGCTGGGCCAGGCGATCTTCGGGCAGAACCTGTTTGGCGTGCGCTTCGCCTCGGCGCTGAGCACCGGCTTGAGCATCCTGCTGGTGTACCTGGTGTCGCGCCGGCTGTGGAATGACCCGCAAAAAAGCCTGGTCAGCACCGTGCTGTACATGAGTTTTGTCAGCGTGGCGGCACTGGGCGGCTATGCCAACCTCGATCCGCAGTTCACGTTCTGGGTCAACCTGACCGGCGTTGCCCTGTGGTTCTGCTTCGACAGCACCACCCGCAACGGCCGCCTGGGATCCTGGGCGCTGCTCGGTTTTGCCTGTGGCATGGGCTTTATGACCAAGGGCTTCCTGGCGTGGCTATTGCCGGTATTGATCGCCCTGCCCTACGCGATCTGGCAGAAGCGCTTTCGCGAACTGCTCGGCTACGGCCTGGTCGCCGTGGTCGTGGCCATTGTGGTGAGCCTGCCGTGGGCCCTGGCCGTGCACCTGCAGGAGCCGGACTACTGGAACTTCTTCTTTTGGCACGAGCATATCCAGCGCTTTGCCGGCGACGATGCCCAGCATGCGGAACCGTTCTGGTATTACCTGCCGCTGCTGATTGCCTTCTGCCTGCCGTGGGTGGCGCTATTGCCGTCGACCCTGAAACAGGCGTGGCAGGAAAAACGCGCGGCGAAAACCGCCTTCCTGTTGCTGTGGCTGCTGATGCCGCTGGCGTTTTTCAGCCTGGCCAAGGGCAAGTTGCCCTCCTACATCATGCCGTGCCTGTTGCCGCTGGCGTTGTTGATGGGCCATTCCCTGGCCGACAAACTGGCCCAGGCCCGTGGGCGCGTGTTACGCATCAACGGCTGGCTGAACCTGGTCATCGGCGTGCTGGCCTTGCTCGCGCTGACGTGGGTCCAACTGAAAAAACCGGTGTATGAGCACGGCAGTGAAACCCTCAGCCTGGTGCTGGTGTTTATGTTCCTGTTCGGCTGGATCGTCGCCAACCTGCTGCAAGCGTCGCGCCCGCTGCGCTTGTGGGCGGCGCCGGCGATCGGCAGCTGGTTGCTGGTGGCGCTGGTCCCGGCCGCATTGCCCCATTCGGTGGTTTATAACAAGACCCCGGACCAGTTCATCATCGATCACCTCCAGGAGTTGAGCCAGACCAGCGCGTTGCTGAGCAACGACCTCGGCGCGGCCTCCGCCCTGGCATGGCGCGTCAAGCGCCCGGACGTGACCCTCTATAACACCGTCGGCGAAGTGAAATATGGCTTGGCCTTCGACGATGCGGCCCATCACAAGGTCGACACCACACAGGTCCAGCAATGGATGAGCGACGCGCGAAAACACGGCGCGGTCGGTGTGGTGATGCGCGTCAAGGGTGACGACGAACTCGCCGAAGTGGACTTGCTGCCCAAGGACGGCAAGCGCTACGAGCAAGGCAATATCGTGATCCTGGTGTTCCCGCAGGTTGCGCCATGATCACACTGCTCCTGTTATTGGCGGCCTGCCTGCTGACATGCATGGGCCAGGTCTCGCAGAAATTCGCCGTGGAAGGCTGGCGCGGCCAGCCCGACGGTTGGGCGCTGAAACTGCGCTCACCATGGTTGTGGTCGGCCCTGCTGTGCCTGGGTTTTGGTTTGATGGTGTGGTTGCTGGTGTTGCAGCGCCTGGAAGTCGGCATCGCCTACCCGATGCTCAGCCTCAATTTTGTCCTGGTCACCCTGGTGGCACGCTGTGTATTCAACGAACCCATCGACACACGGCATTGGCTGGGTGTGGTGCTGGTGATTGCCGGTGTGGTGCTGCTGGGGCGCCAGGTATGAGCCGCGTGCGTGGTTTTGCCCTGGCCCTGGGCAGCGTTGGCCTGGTCAGCGCCGCCCAATTGGGCATGCGCTGGAGCATGACGCGCCTGCCCTTACCCACCGAATGGCTGACCGCGTTCAACAGCAACGCCATCGACTTCACCGCGTTGGGCGTAGTAAGCCTGGCGATCCTGGCCTACGCGCTGTCGATGCTCTGCTGGCTCGGCGCCCTCAAGCACCTGCCCCTGGGCCGCGCCTATTCGCTGCTGAGCATCAGCTATGCGCTGGTGTACCTGCTGGCCGCCAGCCTGCCGGTGTTCAACGAACATTTTTCCCTCTCGAAAACCCTGGGGGTGGCCTTGGTCATCCTCGGAGTGCTGGTCATTAACTCTCGCCGTGCTAGCGCTGCAAGCGCCAGGAATGCCCCATGAAAATCAGTGTATTTGGTAGTGGTTACGTCGGTCTGGTGCAGGCCACTGTGTTGGCCGAAGTCGGTCACGATGTCATCTGCATGGACGTCGATCAGAACAAGGTCAAGCTCCTGCAGCAAGGCCATGTGAGCATCTTCGAGCCGGGGCTGGCGGCCATGGTCAAGGAAAACCTGGAGAGCGGGCGACTGCATTTCACCTTTGACGAAAAGCTTGCCGTCGAACACGGCGAAGTGCTGTTTATCGCGGTGGGTACACCGTCGGATGAAGACGGCTCGGCGGACCTCAAGTACGTGCTGTCGGTGGGCGATGCGGTGGCCCGCCACCGTATCGACCCGGTGATCCTGGTGGAGAAATCCACCGTCCCGGTGGGCACCGGCGACACCCTGCGCGCCCATATCGAAAAAGCCCTGCACCTGGCCGGCCGGCACCTGGAGTTCGATATCGTCTCCAACCCGGAATTCCTCAAGGAGGGTTCGGCCGTTTCCGACTGCCGCCGCCCGGACCGCATCATCATCGGCTGCGAGCGCGAAGAAGTGCGCGACGTGATGCGCGACCTGTACGCGCCGTTCAACCGCAACCATGACCGCATCATTTTCATGGACCTGCGCAGTGCCGAACTGACCAAATACGCCGCCAACTGCATGCTGGCCACCAAGATCAGCTTTATCAACCAGATCGCCGAGCTGGCCGAACACCTGGGCGCCGATATCGAAGCCGTGCGCCTGGGCATCGGCGCCGACTCGCGCATCGGCTACCACTTTATCTACCCCGGCTGCGGCTACGGCGGCTCGTGCTTCCCCAAGGACATGCGTGCCTTGATCCACAGCGCCAAGCAGGCCAACTGCTCCAGCGACCTGCTGGAAGCCGTGGAAGCCATCAACCAGCGCCAGAAGAGCAAGCTGTTCGAACGTATCAATGCGTTCTTCCAGGGCAACCTGCGCGGCAAGACCTTTGCCCTGTGGGGCCTGGCGTTCAAGCCCAACACCGACGACATGCGCGATGCACCCAGCCGCGTGCTGATGGAAGCCCTGTGGGCCGCCGGCGCCAATGTGCGGGCGTTCGACCCGGAAGCCATGCAGGAAACCCAGCGCATCTACGCTGACGAGGAGCGGCTGATGCTGATGGGCACGCCGGAATCCACGTTGCTCGGCGCCGATGCGCTGATCGTCTGCACCGAATGGCAGCAGTTCAAGGCGCCGGACTTCGAGCTGATCCACCAGCGCCTGAAAACCCCGGTGATCTTCGACGGCCGCAACCTGTATGACGGTGAGCGCCTGGCGCGCAAAGGCTTCCAGTATTACCCGATCGGTCGTGGCGATTCCTGCCAGTTGCCGATCCCCCAACAACAGTGGGTGCCGCAGGTCGTGGAAGCCTGATTCGTGAACAAAGCTCAACCGTCCCTGCTCAGCCCGACGATTCGTCGCCAATCCCTCGGCTTGGGATTGCTGGCGCTGCTGTTGTTCATCGCCGGCAGTTGGCACCAGGCGATTATCGGTTTCGACTCACGCTTCGTGGTATTTGCCCAGGAGATGCTGCGCCATGGGCCGGGTTTTTTTCCCACCACCTACGGGCAGCCGTATGCCGATTACCTGGCCACCTCGACGCTGATGACCTGGCTGTTGTCCCTGCCCCTGGGCCAGGTCACCAGCCTCACGGCCTGGCTGCCCACGTCGATTGCCTCGGCAGTGATCGTCATCCTGGTGTATCGCCTGACGGCGCCCTACTCCCAGCGTTGGGGGCTGCTGAGCATCGCGCTGTTGTTGCTGAGCAGTACCTTCATCAGTGAAACCCGTGCGGTATCCCTCGACCAGATGCTCGCCGCCATCGCCCTGGCGGTGTTCTACCTCGGTTATGCCCATGATCATTTCGGTGCGGGCAGACGCCTGTACTGGCTGTACCTGCTGCTGATCCTCGGCTTTGCGATTCGCGGGCCGATCGGGCTGGTCATTCCCACGGGTGTGCTGTGCAGCTACTACCTGATCAACCGGCAATGGCGCCAACTGTTCAGTTTTGGCCTGCTGGCCCTGGCGCTGCTGGCGGCCTGTGTCGGCCTGCTGTTGCTGATGGCCAAGCTCAGTGGCGGCGAGAGCTTCATGCAGGATGTGATCCGCATGCAGTTCCTGGGGCGCATGGACGGCAGTGAAGGCTCCAGTGGCGCGTTGTATTACTTCACCAGCTCGCTGGGCAACTACGCCCTCGCCTATCCCGTGGCGCTGCTGGTGCTGCTGGCGCTTGCGTTCGGTGGGCGCCGCGTGCCGACGCCGGCGTTGCAACTGGTGCTGTACTGCGCCGCCGCAGGCTTGCTGGTGATGTTGGGCCTGTCGATTCCCCAGGCAAAGAAGGCTCGCTATGTGCTGCCGATGTTGCCGATGGCAGCGATCATTGCGGCGTACCCGTTCCAGGTCACTGAGGGGCGGCTGTTTGCATGGCTACGCGGGCTGATGCTGGGTCTATGGACACTGCTGCCAGGCCTGCTGATCGTCGGGCTGGTATTCGCGCGGCCACGCTATCCGCAGCAGTTGAGCCAGCTGGGGCCGGTGTTCGCCGTTCTCGGCGTGTTGCAAGCCTTGGCATTGCTGGCGTTGTTCAGGGCTCGCCTGCGGCCGCTGGGTCCGGCGCTTGCCGCCGTGCTTGCGGTTTGGGCAACCTATATTGCCGTGGTCGAACCGCTCGAACGCAGCGTCTACGACACCCGCACCTTTACCCTGCAAGTGCATGAGCAGGTCAAGCAACAGCGCGCCCCCGTGGTATTGCACGGCTTGGGCAAAGACGCCAAGGCGATCAAATACATGGTCAACCTCGACTGCGACCAGGTGCCGTTGTTTACCCAACAAGCTTCTGACCTGGCACCGCTGCAAGGGCCGGCGTGGCTGGTGATGAGCCAGGCGGATTTCGAAGGGCTCGAAGACCCGCGCTTTGCCTCTATCACGCCTACGTTGAGCGGTGAGTTCGACCGAACCCCCTATGTGCTGCTGCACCTGGCTAAACCTGCCCAACCTTGAGTTGCGTCTGAACCCCAACTGTAAACTCGATGGCCACATGCGGTAGCTATCTACCGCTCCGCCACGCCTTGATAAACTCATTATTTTTGTATTTAACCCTCATTAATATGCATTGGCGCTGCCCTGCCGGGCGCGGCACACTGCGCGGGTTCCTCCCCCAAATGCAGGAACTTTCAAAGGGCTTTTCCGGGCAACCAGACAAGCCTTTTTTTTGCCCGCCGTTTATGGATTTCCTTTCAATGCGCTCTCGCTGGTTTCCCGCTGCTATCAACACCCGCCCCACCGAATGGAGCCGTGCCGCGATTGGCATGGCCTTGGGTACATTCTTCAGTGTGTGGCTCTGTGCCCAGGTCTTCGGCATGGAGGTGGCCCTGCACCTGCTGGGCCCGCTGGGGGCTTCGGCGGTGTTGTTGTTTGCGGTCTCATCCGGGGCGCTGGCACAACCCTGGTCGATCATCGGCAGCTACCTGTGCGCCGGTGTCGTGGCATTGCTGGTGGCCCGCGTCCTTGGGCGCACCCTGGGCGGTGCCTGCCTGGCGGCCGGCATGGCCGTGGTGCTGATGTGCTGGTTGCGGTGCCTGCACCCGCCCGCCGGTGGGCTGGCCATGAGCCTGGTCCTGGCCGACCCTGCCTCCGCCGCCCTGGGCTGGCACGAATTGGGGGCCGTATTACTCGGCGCCGGCGCCTTGCTGGCCTGTGCATTGGCCTACAATAATGCGACGCGAACGCGCTACCCCAAGGGTGCTGTCGAGACGTCGACGACTGTCCTGCCTGACCCCAGGGCCGCCCGCGACCCCGCTATCACGGCCGCCGACTTGAAGCTGGCGCTGGCGGACATGGAGCAATTCTACGACGTGGCCCCGACGGAGCTGGAGCAATTGATCCATGCTGCAGAAACCCACGCTCGGCGCCGCAGCATCGGTGAAGTACTGGCAACCCGCGTGACCTGAACCCGCGCCCGCCACCCTGCATAAATGCAAAAACGACCTGCATGATTTCGGGTTGTACTGTGCAAATTTGCACTGGTACGATCACGGGAGTGTTTGCGCACGACCATCTTGATAAAGAACAATAAAAGCAGGGAGTTACAGATGACTGCTCAGGTTTCAAGCGAAGCAAGCAGCGCCGAGAGGCGTCAGGACGACGTACTGGCCGAAGTACGCAACCATATCGGTCACCTCACCCTCAATCGCCCCGCCGGCTTGAATGCCATCACCCTGGACATGGTCCGCAGCCTGGCGCAACAGCTGCACGCCTGGTCAGACGACCCGCAGGTGCATGCCGTAGTCCTGCGCGGTGCGGGCGAAAAGGCATTTTGTGCCGGCGGCGATATCCGCTCCCTGTATGACAGTTTCAAACGCGGCGACACCCTGCACGAAGACTTCTTCGTCGAGGAATACGCGCTGGACCTGGCCATCCACCATTACCGCAAACCCGTACTGGCCCTGATGGACGGGTTTGTCCTGGGCGGCGGCATGGGCCTGGTGCAGGGTGCTGATTTGCGCGTCGTCACCGAGCGCAGCCGCCTGGCGATGCCGGAGGTGGCGATCGGTTACTTCCCGGACGTCGGTGGCAGCTACTTCCTGCCGCGCATTCCCGGCGAGCTGGGCATTTACCTCGGCGTGACCGGCGTGCAGGTTCGCGCGGCAGACGCCCTGTATTGCGGGTTGGCCAACTGGTACCTGGACAGCGCCAAGCTGGCCAGCCTCGACCAGAAACTCGACAGCCTGCAATGGCATGAATCGCCCCTCAAAGACCTGCAAGGCGTGCTGGCCAAGCTGGCGGTGCAGCGCCTGCCCGACCCGCCGCTGGCCGCATTGCGCCCCGCGATCGACCACTTCTTCGGCCTGCCGGACATTCCGAGCATCGTCGAGCAACTTCAGGAGGTCACTGTCGCCGACAGCCATGAGTGGGCACTGAACACCGTCCACCTGATGCAAACCCGCTCGCCCCTGGCCATGGCCGTGACCCTGGAAATGCTGCGACGCGGCCGGCGCCTGCCGTTGGAGCAGTGCTTTGCCCTGGAGCTGCACCTTGACCGCCAATGGTTCGAACGCGGCGACCTGATCGAAGGGGTCCGCGCGCTGATCATCGACAAGGACAAGAACCCTCGCTGGAACCCGCCGACGCTCCATGGACTGAACAAAAGCCACGTCGACAGCTTCTTCCATCACTTCGAGCAGGTTGCGAAATAAGCCATGCAAGACATTGAATACACTGAAGAACAGGTAATGATCCGTGACATGGCGCGCGACTTCGCACGTGGTGAAATCGCTCCCCATGCCCAAGCCTGGGAAAAAGCCGGCTGGATCGACGACGCCCTGGTGGCGAAGATGGGTGAACTGGGCCTGTTAGGCATGGTAGTGCCGGAAGAATGGGGCGGCACCTATGTCGACTACGTGGCGTATGCCCTGGCCGTGGAAGAGATCTCGGCCGGCGATGGCGCCACCGGCGCACTGATGAGTATCCATAATTCAGTGGGTTGCGGGCCAATCCTCAACTACGGCACCGATGCCCAGAAACACACCTGGCTGGCCGACCTTGCCAGTGGCCAGGCGATTGGCTGCTTCTGCCTGACCGAACCCCAGGCCGGCTCCGAGGCCCACAACCTGCGCACCCGCGCCGAATTGCGCGATGGCCAGTGGGTGATCAATGGCGCCAAGCAGTTCGTCAGCAACGGCAAGCGCGCCAAGCTGGCGATTGTATTTGCCGTGACCGACCCGGACCTCGGCAAGAAGGGCATTTCCGCGTTCCTGGTACCCACCGACACCCCGGGGTTTGTGGTCGACCGTACCGAACACAAGATGGGTATTCGTGCCTCGGACACCTGCGCCGTGACCCTCAACCACTGCAGCGTGCCCGAGGCCAACCTGCTCGGCGAGCGCGGCAAAGGCCTGGCCATCGCCCTGTCCAACCTCGAAGGCGGCCGCATCGGCATTGCCGCCCAAGCCCTGGGCATCGCCCGTGCGGCCTTCGAGGCGGCGCTGACCTATGCCCGCGACCGGGTGCAATTCGACAAGGCGATCATCGAACACCAAAGCGTGGCCAACCTGCTGGCAGACATGCAAACCCGCCTGAACGCTGCCCGTTTACTGATCCTGCACGCGGCGCGCCTGCGCAGCGCCGGCAAGCCGTGCCTCTCGGAAGCGTCCCAGGCCAAGCTGTTCGCCTCGGAAATGGCCGAGAAGGTCTGTTCCAGCGCAATGCAGATTCATGGCGGCTATGGATATTTGGAGGATTACCCGGTGGAGCGTTACTACCGGGACGCGCGGATCACGCAGATTTACGAAGGGACCAGCGAGATACAGCGGATGGTGATTGCCCGGGAACTCAAAAACTACCAGCTGTAGGAGCTGCAAGTCTTAAGCTGCAAGCTTCAAGTAAAAGCGCATTGGCGATTACTTGCAGCTTGCAGCTATACAGTTGGCAACGGCTACTTATCCTTGAACTCAGGCGCACGCTTGGCCACAAACGCCGCCATGCCTTCCTTCTGATCCTGCGTGGCGAACGCGGCATGGAACACCCGGCGCTCAAAGCGCACGCCTTCCGACAGGCTCACTTCAAACGCACGGTTCACACTTTCCTTGACCATCATGCTGATCGGCACCGATTTGCCGGCAATCAGCGTGGCGACCTTCAGCGCCTCGTCGAGCAGTTCATCGGCGGGCACGATGCGCGCGACAATCCCGCAGCGCTCGGCTTCCACCGCATCGATAAACCGTCCGGTCAGGCACATTTCCATGGCCTTGGCCTTACCCACCGCGCGGGTCAGGCGCTGGGTGCCGCCCATGCCCGGCAGCACGCCGAGGTTGATTTCCGGCTGACCGAACTTGGCGCCGTCACCGGCCAGGATAAAGTCGCACATCAGCGCCAGTTCGCAGCCACCGCCGAGGGCGAAGCCGTTGACCGCGGCGATGATCGGCTTGCGACGGTTGGCGACGCGGTCGCTGTCACTGAACAGGTCGTCGAGGTAGATCTGCGGGTAGGTCAGCTCGGCCATTTCCTTGATGTCGGCGCCGGCGGCGAAGGCTTTTTTCGAGCCGGCCAGCACGATGCAGCCGATTTCCGGGTTGGCCTCCAGGCCATCCAGCGCCTGGTTCAACTCGCTGACCAACTGCGCATTCAGGGCGTTCAGGGCTTGGGGACGGTTGAGGGTAATCAACCCGACGCGGCCCTGGACTTCGAGCAAAATGGTGTCGTAACTCATGTATCGGCTCCTTAGAGATTGCGTGAGATGACCATGCGTTGAATATCGCTGGTGCCTTCGTAAATCTGGCAGACCCGCACATCGCGGTAGATCCGCTCCAGGGGGAAGTCGCTCAGGTAACCGTAACCGCCCAGGGTTTGCAAGGCGGCGGAACAGACTTTTTCGGCCATTTCCGAAGCAAACAGCTTGGCCATCGAGGCTTCGACCAACGCCGGCTTGCCGCTGTCCCGCAGGGCGGCGGCGTAGTGCACCATCTGCCGCGCCACGGCGATTTGGGTGGCCATGTCCGCCAGGCGAAAGGCCACGGCCTGGTGTTCAATGATCGGTTTGCCGAAGCTTTCGCGCTCTCGGGCGTAGTCGCGTGCAGCCTCGAAAGCGGCGCGGGCCATGCCCACCGATTGCGAGGCGATGCCGACGCGACCGCCTTCAAGGTTGGCCAGGGCGATCCTGTAGCCCTCGCCCTCCTCCCCAAGACGGTTGGCCACCGGCACCTTTACATCCTCGAACAGGATCTGACAGGTATCGGAGGCATGCTGGCCGAGCTTGTCCTCGACCCGCGCCACGCTGTAGCCCGGCGAATCGGTGGGCACGATAAACGCGCTGATGCCACGCTTGCCCGCTGCCGGGTCGGTCACCGCGAACACAATCACCACCCCGGCATTCTGGCCGGAAGTGATGAACTGTTTGCAGCCATTGAGCACGTAATGATCGCCTTCACGCCGTGCGCGGGTTTTCAGGCCACTGGCATCCGAACCGGCTTGCGGCTCAGTCAGGGCGAAAGCACCGAGCATGGCGCCGCTGGCCAGGGGCTTGAGGAATTGCTCTTTCTGCTGATCGTTGCCGAAGCTCAGGATCGGCACGCAGCCCACCGAGTTGTGCACGCTCATGATGGTGGAGCAGGCGCCGTCACCGGCGGCGATTTCTTCCAGGGCCATGGCGTAGGCCAGGTAACCCGTGGCGCAACCGCCCCACTGTTCGGGCACCAGCATGCCGAAAAAGCCCAGTTCGGCCATTTCGCCGATGGCTTCCTTGGGAAAGCGATGTTCGCGGTCCCACTCGGCGGCAAACGGTTTGAGCCGCTCCTGGGCAAATTGCCGGGCGGCGTCGCTGATTTGCAGTTGTTCGTCATTGGGCAGCATTGGGCTCAGTCCTTAATACAGGCATTCGACGGCCATGGCCGTGGCTTCACCGCCGCCGATACAAATGGCGGCGACGCCCCGCTTGAGGCCTTTCTGGCGCAGGGCCGAGAGCAGGGTGACCAGGATCCGCGCGCCGGACGCGCCAATCGGGTGGCCCAGGGCGCAGGCACCGCCGTGGACATTGACCTTGGCGTGGGGGATTTCCAGCTTGCTCATGGTCACCAGGCTGACCACGGCAAAGGCTTCGTTGATTTCAAACAGATCGACGTCGTCGAGGCTCCAGCCGGTCTTGCTCATCAGCTTGCGAATCGCGCCCACCGGCGCCATCGGAAACAACCCCGGTTCATCGGCAAACGCTGCGTGCCCATGGATCACCGCCAACGGTTTGAGCCCCCGCTGTTGTGCCTCGGACTCGCGCATCAGCAGCAATGCGGCCGCGCCGTCGGAAATCGAGCTGGAATTGGCCGCCGTCACCGTGCCGCCTTCGCGGAACGCCGGTTTGAGGCCGGGAATTTTTTCCGGCCTGGCCTTGGGCGGTTGTTCGTCATGCAGGATGGTTTTCTGCTCTTTGCAGACGGCGACCTGTACCGGGACAATTTCGGCGGCGAAGCTGCCATGGGTGATTGCCTCCTGCGCACGGGTCAGCGACGCGATGGCAAACGCATCCTGCGCCTCACGGCTGAAGCCGTTGAGCTGCGCGCACTCCTCGGCAAAGGTGCCCATCAGGCGGCCTTTTTCATACGCATCTTCCAGGCCGTCGAGGAACATGTGGTCGATGACCCGCCCGTGCCCCATACGATAGCCGCTGCGGGCGCGGTCCAGCAGGTAGGGCGCGTTGGACATGCTTTCCATGCCGCCGGCGATCACCACGTCGACGCTGCCGGCCAGCAGCGAATCATGGGCGAGGATCGCCGCTTCCATGCCCGAGCCGCACATCTTGTTGAGGGTGGTGCAACGCGTGGACTTATCCAACCCGGCGCCCAAGGCGGCTTGACGCGCGGGCGCCTGGCCCAGGCCGGCGGGCAGCACGCACCCAAACAACACCTCATCCACGGCGTCGGCGGCGATGCCTGCACGCTCGATCGCCGCACGGATGGCGGCAGAGCCCAGTTGCGGCGCAGTCAGGCCCTTGAGGTCGCCCTGGAACCCGCCCATGGGCGTGCGCACGGCGCTGACAATCACGATGGGATCATTCATGGCTCATCCTCCTTACTTGGCCGCCATGCGCAAGGCGCCGTCGAGACGGATCACCTCGCCATTGAGCATGCTGTTTTCAATGATGTGCCGCACCAGCGCGGCGTATTCGGCAGGCTTGCCCAGGCGCGGCGGAAACGGCACGCCGGCGGCCAGGGAGTCGCGTACTTCCGGGGTCATGCCGGCCATCATCGGGGTTTCGAAAATGCCCGGGGCGATGGTCATCACGCGAATGCCGAAGCGCGCCAGCTCACGGGCGGCGGGCAAGGTCAGGCTGGCTATCGCGCCTTTGGACGCCGCATAAGCGGCCTGCCCGATCTGCCCGTCGAACGCAGCCACCGACGCGGTATTGATGATCACCCCGCGCTCGCCGTCGGCGTTCGCTTCCGTTTCGGCGATGGCCGCTGCCGCCAGGCGCAGCAGGTTAAAGCTGCCTATCAGGTTGACGTTGATCACCTGGGCAAAGCTGGCCAGCCCGTGGGGGCCAGTCTTGCCGAGGATCTTTTCACCGCGTACCACCCCCGCGCAATTGACCAAGCCATGCAAACCGCCAAACGCCGCGACGGTTGCCTGCACGGCGGCTTCGGCAGCCGCTTCCTGGCTGATATCCGCCACTGCGCTGCGGGCGTTGTCGCCGAGCTGCCTGGCCTTGGCCGCCACGGCGTCGGCATTCAAATCCACCAGCATGACCTTGGCGCCGGCCGCGACCAGCATATCTGCGGTGGCCGCACCGAGGCCGGAAGCGCCGCCGCTGACCAGAAAAACCTTGTTCTCAATCTGCATTATTGTTTCCTTGAACGGTCGAGATCGTCGAAATAGTCGCTCTGCAACGCCACGGCAGCAATGGTCAAAGCCTTCAACATGGCTGACTGGTTTGGCCAATCATCGACCGCGCTGATCGTCCGGTCAGCCCAAGCGATTGGACGTGCGTCGTGCAAGCTCCTAACCTGAGGGCCTGCGCCACCGAAGAAGTCCTCCCCGCGATGATCGTACGTCCCAAACCGAACCTGCTGGGCATCCTGTTTTCCCTAAAGGGCTCGATTGCCAAGCGCATCGCCCTGCGCAGCCTGCTGGTCACGCTGCTGGCGTCGGTGATCGTGCTGGTGGAAACCCTGCACCCGGCCTATTTCTCCAAGGTCAACGCCACGCCCTTTACATTGCTCGGGCTGTCGCTGTCGATCTTCATGAGTTTTCGCAATAACGCCTGCTATGACCGCTGGTGGGAAGGCCGCAAGCAACTGGGGCAGATGATCATCGAGGTGCGCTCGCTGATTCGCGAGACCCAGGTGCTCACTGATCCGGCGGAGCGTAGGCGCCTGCTGCGGGGCCTGGGCGGCTTCGCCCACGGGCTGGTCGCGCGCTTGCGCCACGAAGACGAAGCCCGGGCGATCCAGCCCTGGGCGAGCGTGGAAGCGAGTCATCCCAACCTGCCTGACCGGGTGCTGCAACAGATTGGCGCGGGATTTTCCGCCCTGGCCGAGCAAGGCGCCCTCAGCGAATGGCGTTACACCCAGTTGGAAACCCGTCTGGTAAGCCTCAGCCAGGTACAGGCCGCGTGCGAGCGAATCAAAAGCACGCCGCTGCCCTTCCCCTACACCTTGCTGCTGCACCGCACCATTTACCTGTTCTGCATCCTCTTGCCGTTCGCCATGGCCGAACCCCTGGGCTGGCTGACGCCGGTGTTTACCGCCATTGTCAGCTACACCTTCTTCGGCCTCGATGAGATCGGCGACGACCTGGAAGACCCTTTCGGCTTTGACGAAAACGACCTGCCCTGCAATGCGATCCTGCGCACCCTGGAGCGTGAGCTGCTCGCCGCCCTCGGCGAAACCGACCTGCCGCCGGCCCTGGAGCCAGTGGAATACGTGCTGACCTGACGCGGGTTTGACACCTGCCGTGGTCTGGCCGAAGCTTGCGGCTTTGCTTCTTCAGCTTTTCGGACGCCTGCATGTCAAAGTCACGCCGTTACGCCATCGTCGGCCTGTGCGCCCTGTTGTTGATTGTGCTGATCACCTGGTATTTCTCCCGCACCGCCCAGGTGGCCGTGCCTCCTGCCATTGCCCACGGTTACTCAAAAGCCTTGAAACAGGCGCATAACGGCGAGCCGGGCGCCGCGCGCGTGCTGTATCAGCAACTGGGCCGGCCGGACCTGTCACCCGAACGCCGCGCCGCGCTGCATGCCGAATTGCCCAACTACCCCAGCCCCCAGGCCTTGAAGCTCGCCGATAAAGACCTCACCAGCGACTCAGCGTTGGTGCGCGAAGCGGCCATCCACAGCATTGTCGGCCTGGTGCCCAGCGGCCAGCGCACCCTTCTGCTGGGCCCGGTGCTCGATGATCCCGAACAAAGCGTACGCTTTGCCGCCGCCAATGCCCTGCTCGGCCTGTCGCCCGACACCTTGGGCCTGTACTTCGGGCCATTGCAGCAGGTATTGGACGAGTTCGTGAAAAAGCTCAAGGCCCAGCCGGAAACGGCCGAAGGCTGGATTCAACTGGCGCGCCTGTACATCCACAGCGCCCTGCTGCCGGAAGCACAAAACGCGCTGGAACAGGCCATGCGCTTGCAGCCGGACAACCTGCAAGCGGTGGTCGCGCAGATCGAGTTGCTGGATAAACAGGGCAAGACCGATGAGTCCCGCCAATTGCTGGCCCGGCAATTGGCGGCGCACCCTGAGTCGGCCTACCTGCAACATGCCCTGGGTATGTGGCTGCTGCACCATGGCGAGCGCCCCTATGCGTTGCTCGGCCTGTCCAAGGCCGTGGAGCTGGAGCCGGACAATCAGGATTACCGCTACGACCTCGCTACCACCCTGCATGCCCAGCAGGAATTGGAAGCGGCCCAGCGCCAGTTGGAGGAAATCGTCCAGCGCCACCCGGCCAATCGCAAGGCGCGGGTGCTGCTGGTCAATTATTGGAAAGAAAGCGGCCAATTGCAGAATGTGCAGGTGCTGCTCGCCCAGCTCGAACAGCAAAACCCTGACGATCCGGCACTGCAGCAAGGCCTGTAGGCACAATAATCGCGCATCAGTTTGAACCGCCACAAAGCGCTACGGTCAAGAGAACATGGCGCGTCCACCTGGATGCGCATCCTCTACTCGTATGTGACCTGAGGGCACTTCTTGTCTACATCCAAAGCGTTGTTAACCGAAAAAGCAGCCATCGGCATCGAAGGTCTCGACGACATTCTTGCCGGAGGGCTATCGCGCAGCCACCTGTTCCTGCTGGAAGGTGAACCTGGCACCGGTAAAACCACGGTCGCCCTGCACTTCCTGCAGGCCGGGGCGAAAGCGGGTGAGCGAACGCTCTACATCACACTGTCCGAAACCGAGCGTGAGTTGCGCCAGGGCGCCGAGTCCCACGGTTGGGACCTGGACGACAATATTTATATCTTCGAACTGACCCCGCCGGAGAGCCTGCTGGATGCCGAGCATCAGCAGAGCCTGCTGTACTCTTCGGACCTGGAGCTGGGCGAAGCAACCCGGCAGATCTTCGAAGTGGTGGAGCGGGTCAAGCCGACCCGAGTGGTCATCGACAGCCTCTCGGAAATCCGCCTGCTCGCGCAAAGCTCGCTGCGCTATCGCCGCCAGATCCTGGCGATCAAGCATTACTTCGTGCGCTACGACGCCACCGTGCTGCTGCTCGACGACCTGACTACCGAATCACTCGACAAAACCGTGCACAGCGTGGCCCACGGGGTGATTCGCCTGGAAGAACTGACCCCCAACTACGGCGCCGAACGCCGTCGCGTGCGGGTGGTGAAATATCGCGGGCAGAAATATCGGGGTGGGTTTCACGACTTCACCATCATGCACGATGGCATCCACGTCTTTCCGCGCCTGGTCGCGGCGGAGCATCGTGGCGGTTACATACGCCAGACCTTGAGCAGCGGCATTCGTGAGCTGGATGCCCTGATGGGCGGCGGCGTCGAGACCGGCTCCAGCAGCCTGATTCTCGGCCCGGCCGGTACCGGCAAATCGCTGATCTCGATGATCTTCGCCGCAGCGGCGGTAGGCCGTGGCGAAAAGGCCGCGCTGTTTATCTTCGATGAAGAACTGGGCCTGCTGTTCGAGCGCATGAACAATATGGGCATCGACCTCGCCGCCCTGCAGGCCACCGGCAACCTGCTGATCGAACAGGTGGACGCGGCCGAGTTGTCCCCCGGCGAGTTTTCCCACCGCGTGCGTCGTTGCGTGGACGAGCGCGGGATCAAGACGGTGGTCATCGACAGTATCAATGGCTACCAGGCGGCAATGCCGGAAGAAAACGCGCTGATCCTGCATATGCATGAACTGCTGCTGTACCTCAACCGCCGTGGCGCGGCGACGTTCATGACCGTCGCGCAACATGGACTGGTCGGCGACATGCAGGCTCCTGTCGACATCACTTACCTGGCCGACACCGTGATTCTGCTGCGTTATTTCGAGGCGTTGGGCAAGGTGCGCCGCGCCATCTCGATTATCAAGAAACGCACCGGCGCCCACGAGTCGACTATCCGTGAATACCGTATCAGCAGCCGTGGCATGACCGTCGGAGAACCGCTGGACAATTTCCAAGGCGTGTTGCGTGGCATTCCAACCTACATGGGCGCAGGCTCGCCTCTGCTCAAGGATGAGGGCGTGTGACCACCATTTCACCTGTATCCGAACGCGCAATCGTCCTGGCGCCCATGGGCCGTGATGGTTCGTTGGCGCTGATGATGCTCAAGGAAGCCGGCTACACCGGCATGGTTGCCAGCAGCCTGCCCGCATTGTGCGAGGCCGTGGAGCAAGGCGCCGGGATGCTTATCATCGCAGCCGAAGCCTTGCGCGGCGCGGACCTGGAGCCCCTGCTGGAATACCTTCACCAGCAGCCCGCCTGGTCCGACCTGCCCATCGTGCTGATGACCCATCACGGCGGCAGCGAGCAGAACGGTTCATCCCACCTCAGCGGCCTGCTGGGCAACGTGACGTTCCTGGAGCGCCCCTTCCACCCCGTGACGTTGATCAGCCTGGTGAGCGCGGCCCTGCGTGGACGGCGTCGGCAATATGAAGCACGGGACAGGTTGATCGACCTGAGCGAGAGCGAACTGCGCCTGCAGCGCACCCTTGAGACCCTGGAGCAGCAAGTCGAGGAACGCACGGCGCAGTTGCGCAGCAATGAAGAAGCCTTGCGCCAATCCCAGAAGATGGAAGCCGTCGGCCAGTTGACCGGCGGTATCGCCCATGACTTCAACAACATGCTCACCGGTATTATCGGCAGCCTGGAGCTGCTGCGAAGGCGTGTGTCCCGCGGCAAGCTGGACGATCTGGACAGCCTGATCGACCTCGGCGTGACCTCCGCCAACCGCGCCGCCGGCCTCACCCACCGCCTGCTGGCGTTCTCGCGGCGCCAATCGCTGGATTCCAAGCCGGTACAGATCAACCAACTGGTGACGTCCATGGGCGAGCTGCTGCAACGCAGCCTCAACGAAAGCATCGCCTTGGACATGCGCCTGGACACTCAGTTGTGGACCGCCGAGGCCGACCCCAATCAACTGGAAAGTGCCCTGCTCAACCTGGCGCTCAACGCCCGGGATGCCATGCCGAGTGGGGGCCGCCTGGTTGTCGAAACCTGCAACCGTCACCTCGACAGCGTCTTCACCGCCGCCTACGGCACGCTCAAGCCCGGCGACTACGTGGAACTGAGCGTCAGCGACACCGGCTGCGGTATTCCGGAAAGCCTCATGGGCCGGGTATTCGACCCCTTCTTTACCACCAAGCCCATTGGCCAGGGCACCGGCCTGGGCTTGTCGATGATCTACGGTTTCGCGCGCCAGTCGCGCGGCCATGTAACCCTCCACAGCGAGGTAGGCAAAGGCACCACGGTGAGCCTGTTCCTGCCGCGTTTCGTCGGCGAAATCACCCCCGATGTGACCGTGGACCCTGCCCTGTTGCCGATCGCCAACAGCGGGGAAACCGTGCTGATCGTCGAGGACGACCCGGCGGTGCGCGTGCTGGTCAGCCAGGTATTGAGTGAGCTGGGCTACGCCTTTGTCGAAGCGGGCGATGCCGATGGCGCACTGCCGATTATCGAATCCAGCCAGCGCATTGACCTGCTGATCAGCGACGTCGGCTTGCCCGGCATGAATGGACGCCAACTGGCAGAGATAGGCCGGCAGGTTCGTCCGGACCTGAAGGTGCTGTTCATTACCGGATATGCCGAGCATGCGGCGGTGCGTGGGGGGTTCCTGGATCCGGGGATGCAGTTGATCACCAAGCCGTTTACCTTTGATTTGTTGACGGCGAAGGTGCGGGAGATGATTCGGGCGTAAATGGCCATTAGCCAAGCAGTGTCATTCAGGCTCAGGAAGAGCCTGATGCACCACCTGGCCCTTCAGGCCAACAACCGCTGTATATGCTCCTGCAAGGTATCCAGGTCAAACGGCTTGGCCAGGATCGGCGCATTGCGCGTGATCGGGCTGTTGCAGTCGAGAATCTCCTGCGGGTAGCCGCTGATAAAGATCACTTTCAATTCCGGGCGCAACTTGAGCGCGGGCTCAGCGATCTGCACGCCGGAAATCCCACCGGGCAAACGGTAGTCGGTGACCATCAGGTCCAAGTGCGGCTTGGTGGCGAGGATTTCAAAGGCCTGCTCCCCGTTGATCGCCTTCAATACCCGATACCCCAGGCCGGCCAGGTACTCACCCAGCACAAACATAATGGATTCGTCGTCCTCGACGATCAGTACGACATCTTGTGCATCTTCACTCATGGGAAGCCTTTGTCCGGTCAATTGCTGCAATTACGACCATGGGGTCACGTAGAGGTTGCGTCGGGGTGACGATTGATTTCATGCCGACGGTTCAAGGGGCAGGCACACCCGGAACAAGGCGCCCTCGCCTATCTGGCTCTCGACCTCGATGGTGCCGCCATGGGCGGCTACGATCTGCTCGGAAATAAACAACCCAAGGCCCAGTCCCGCGGCAACCTGGCTGGCTGACACACGTTCGAACTGCTGGAAAATACGCTTCTGGTTCTCTTCGCTGATGCCGATCCCGTGGTCACGCACTTCTACCCTGGCTTCGCCATGCTCGGTATACACGCGCACCTCCACCGGGCTCTTGGCCCCGTAGCGCAGGGCGTTGGTCAGCAGGTTGGTGACCACCTGTTCGATACGAAACTCATCCCAGTTGCCCACCACCGGCCCCTCGGCCGCGAGGTGCATCGACGATTCGGCGGCAGCCACCTGCGGTGCGAAATTCTCCACCAGGTTGCTCACCAATTGCGCCAGGTCGAAGCGCCCCGGGCGTATCGACAGTTTGCCGGTGCGGATACGCGAGACGTCGAGCATGTCTTCGATCAGGCGGATCAGGCTCTGGATCTGGCGCTCATCGCGGTCGACCATGGCGTGCATCTTGTCCAGGGTGAACGCGGCGGCGTTATCCCGGGCCAGGTGCATCTTGCGCAGCTGGGTTTCGAGAATCAGGCCGTTAAGGGGCGTACGCACCTCGTGGGCGACGATCGACATGAAGTCGTCGCGCATGCGCACTGCCTGCTCCAGCTCGGCCTGGGTGGCCTGCAGGCGCGTGAGCAACAGCTCCTGCTCGCGGCGGCTGCGCTCCAGGGCTTCGACTTGCTGCTTCATCGCCTTGCTCTGACGGTACAGGTCGACAAACACATTGACCTTGCTCTTGACCGCGTGGATATCCAGCGGCTTGTGCAGGAAGTCCACGGCGCCACTTTCATAGCCCTTGAACGCATAATTGAGTTCACGGCCGGCGGCGCTGACGAACACAATCGGAATGTTTTTGGTTTTCTCGGTGCCGCGCATCAGCTCGGCCAGTTCGAACCCGTTCATGCCGGGCATCTGCACATCGAGAATCGCCATGGCGAACTCGTGCTCCAGCAACAGGGACAAGGCCTCATCGGCGCTCAAAGCCTTGAAGACCTGACGGTCCTCGCGCTTGATCAACGCTTCGAGGGCCAGCAGGTTTTCCGGCAGATCGTCGACGATCAGCAGTTTGGCCTGGACAGTACTTAACATGGGGAGGATTCCAGGGAAGCCAGCAATGCGGCAATGCGGCTCAGGGTCAGAATATGGTCAGGGGTGTGCAGGGCCAGGGCCGCCCGCGGCATCACGGCAATCCGCGCTTCGCTGGGGTCCTGGACCACCGTGGTGCCGCCCGAATGCTTGACATGGGCCAGCCCGTGGGCGCCGTCCTGGTTGGCCCCCGTCAACAAAATCGCCAGCAGGCCCTGGCCATAGGCATCGGCGGCGGAGGCAAACAGGTAGTCGATCGCCGGCCGGGAATGGTGTACCCGCTCTTCCTGGCTGAGGGACAGGCTGCGGTCATGCTCGACCGAAAGGTGATAACCAGGCCCGGCGAAATACAACGTGCCCGCCTGGATCGCTTCCTTGTCCTGCCCTTCCCGTACCGGAATCGGCAGGCGTCGCGCAAAGACTTCCGCCAGTTGGCTGCGGCGCTCATCCGGCAGGTGCAATACGGCTATGATCGGCAGGCCGAAGGTGTCGGGCAGTTCGCTGAAAATACTCAGCAACGCCTCGACGCCGCCGGCGGAGGCGCCGACGACGATGGCTTCAATCCCGCGAATCGGGTTGGCGGCAACGTCGTTCATGATTTGCGGTAGATCCGTTCCTGCTTGACCAAGGGTTCGAATTGCTTGCTGTAGGCGGAAAAGTCCAGGGTTTCCTTACTGCCCAGGACCAGGAAGCCGCGATGGCACAGCGACTCATGAAACAATCCAAACGCCCGATCCTGCAATTTTTTATTGAAATAGATCAGCACGTTACGACATGAAATTAATTGAGTTTCTGAGAATACACTGTCGGTTGCCAGGCTATGGTCGGCGAAGGTCACATTCTCCCGCAACGATTTGTCGAAGATCGCGTAATCGTAAGCCGCCGTGTAGTAGTCGGCAAATGATCGCTGCCCCCCGGCCTGCTGATAATTGGCGGTGTAGGCCCGCACATTCTCCAGGGAGAAGATGCCTTGCTTGGCTTTATCCAGGGACGCGGGGTTGATGTCGGTGGCATAGATGATCGTGCGTTCCAGCAGCCCTTCCTCACGCAACAGGATGGCCATGGAGTACACCTCCTCCCCCGTGCTGCAGCCGGCAATCCAGATCTTGATCGACGGGTAGGTCTTGAGCAGCGGCACCACTTCCTGACGGATCGCCAGGAAGTGCGACGGGTCGCGAAACATCTCGCTCACCGGGATCGTCAGGAACTGCAGCAACTGCATGAACGCCGCCGGGTCGTGCAGCACCCGCTCCTGCAGCGCTGAAATCGTGGCGCAGTCGAACTGGCGCAAGGCATGGGCCACGCGGCGTTTGACCGACGCGCCGGAGTAGTCGCGAAAGTCGTAGCTGTACTTGAGGTAAATCGCCTCGATCAACAGGCGCAGCTCAATATCGCTGTTCTTCTCCAAAAAACGTTGCTCCACTTAAATGCGTTCCATCTTCGGTAGCCACACGCGAATCAGCGAGAACAGGCGATCCAGGTCGATCGGCTTGGCCAGGTAGTCGTTGGAACCCGCCGCGAGGCAGCGCTCCTGGTCGTCTTTCATGGCCTTGGCCGTCACCGCGATGATCGGCAGTTTCTTCCAGCGCGGGTCCTGGCGGATCAAGGCGGTGGCCTCGTAGCCGTCCATCTCCGGCATCATCACGTCCATCAGCACCAGGTCGATATCGTCGACTTCATTGAGTCTCTCGATGGCTTCGCGGCCGTTACGCCCGATCACCACCACGGCACCTTTGTGCTCCAGGGCGCTGGTCAGGGCGAAGATGTTACGCACATCGTCGTCCACCAACAGGATCTTGCGCCCCTCGAAGACCTTATCGCGGCTGCGAGCGGTCTTGAGCATCTTCTGGCGGTCATGGGACAGCTGGGATTCGACTTTGTGCAGAAAGAGTGTGACTTCATCGAGCAGGCGCTCTGGCGAGCGGGCGCCCTTGATGATGATCGAGCGCGAATACTTGCGCAGTTCGGCCTCTTCATCGCGGGTCAGGTTGCGCCCGGTGTAGACGATCACCGGCGGGAACGAGCAGATATCTTCGGTGGCCATGCGCTTGAGCAACTCGTTGCCCAGCATGTCCGGCAGCTTGAGGTCGATGATCATGCAGTCATAGACGTTGGTGCGCAGCAGTTCCAGGGCGGCCTGGGCATAGCCGACATCGGTGATCTCGATGTCATCGTCGCCGATCAGGCGGGCAATGCTGTCGCGCTGCAGGTCATCGTCCTCCACCAGCAGTACGCGCTTGACCTTCTGGGTCAGCTTGGCCTCAAGGCGCGCAAACACGTCCTTGAGCTCTTCGCGCGTCGTCGGTTTTACCGCATAGCCGATGGCGCCCATATGCATGGCGGCTTCGACACGGTCCTCCACGGAAATCACGTGCACCGGGATATGGCGCGTGTTGGCGTGCTCCTTGAGGCGTTGCAGCACGGTGAGCCCGGAATGGTCCGGCAGGCGCATGTCCAGCAGGATCGCATCGGGAATGTACTCCTCGGCCAGGCTGTAGCCCTCGTCCGCACCGTGGGCCACCAGGCACTGGTAACCCAGCTCATGGGCCAGGTCGAACAGGATACGGGCGAAGTTCGGTTCGTCCTCCACCACCAGGATGCAGCGGGTGGTGAACGGCGCCTTGTCGCGGTCATCGGCGAAGCGCGGGATCTGCCTGGTGTCGGCCACCGGCAGCGGCGAAATTGCGATGGGCGTGGGTGCGGGTGCGGTAATCACCTGGCGCGGCGGCTCGATTGGCGCGGCATCTTCCTCGCGTTCGACATACTGCTCCGGCAACACCAGGGTGAAGGTGCTGCCTTTGCCGGGCTCACTGGTCAAGCTGATATAGCCGCCAAGCAACGCGGCCAGGTCGCGGGAAATCGACAGGCCCAGGCCAGTGCCGCCGTAACGGCGGTTGGTGGTGCCATCGGCCTGGCGGAACGCCTCGAAGATGCTTTCCTGCTGGTCCGGGGCAATCCCGATGCCCGAATCGCGCACGGTAAAGGCGATGCCTTCCCCCGGCGCGCGGGACACCGACAGGCTGACCTCGCCTTGCTCGGTGAACTTGATCGCGTTGGAGAGCAGGTTCTTGAGGATCTGCTCCAGGCGCTGGCGGTCGGTGAACAGCATGATCGGTGCATCGGCCTGCACCTGTACCTGAAACCCCAGCTTACGGTCGGCGGCCAACGGCTCGAACATCCCGCGCAGGCCATCGACCAGGCGCGTGACGCTTGAATTTTCCGGCCGCACTTCCAACTTGCCGGCTTCCACCTTGGAAATATCCAGGATGTCGTTGATCAGGTTGAGCAGGTCATTGCCCGCCGAATAGATCGACTCGGCAAACTTGACCTGTTCGGCGCTGAGGTTTTCCTGAGGGTTTTCCGCCAGCAACTTGGCCAGGATCAACGAACTGTTCAGCGGCGTGCGCAGTTCGTGGGACATATTGGCGAGGAATTCGGACTTGTACTTGCTGGAGCGCTGCAATTCATCGGCGCGATCTTCCAGCTCCAGCTGGGCCTGGTTGAGTTCGACGTTCTTGCGGTCCATGGCGTCGCGCTGTTCGGCCAGGGTCTGGGTCTGTTCGGCCAGTTGCTCGTTGGTCTGCTCCAGCTCTGCCTGCTGGGTTTCCAGGTGAGCCTGAGACTCCTTGAGAATGCGCGACTGTTCTTCGAGTTCTTCGTTGGCGGTCTTGAGTTCTTCCTGCTGGACCTGCAGTTCTTCGTTGAGCTGCTGGGTTTCGGCCAGCACTTCCTGCAGGCGTTGGCGATAACGGGCGGCTTCGATGGAGGTGCCGATATTGCCGGCGATCAGCTCCAGCAGTTCGACGTCGCGCTCCTCCAGCGGGCGCAAAAAGCCCAGTTCGATCACACCGTTGACACGGTCGTCATCGCTGGTGGGAACCACCAGCACGCTGCGGGTCGAGCCTTCCCCCAGGCCGGAGCTGACCTTGAAGTAGTCCACCGGCACGTCGTCCAGGCGAATCAGGCGATCGAGCTGGGCGGCCTGCCCGACGATGCCCTCATCGCTGTAGATCGACTGCTCCAGCTGTTCCTGCTCGCGGGAGAAACCATAGGTGGCCACGCGCTTGAGGCCGCCGTGCTCTTCGCGGACATACAGCGCCGCCACCGCCGAGCCCATGTACTGGGCAAAGAACTGCAGGATATTGCGTCCGAGCATGTTCAGGGTGAGTTGGCCGAGCACTTGTTCGGCCAGTTCGGTCTGGCCGTTACGCAGCCATGCCTGTCGCTCCAGGCGCTGCGCGATCTTCTGTTGTGACGCGAGGTTTGCGCTGTAACTATCTGACAGGGAAAGTAAATTTTTTCTACCGATATACGCCAGGATCCCGCTCAGGCCGAGAACGAACAACAGATAGAGGGTGACGCTGATCACCGTGGTGCGCGTGACTTGTTCGTTGCGAGTGATCCGGAACTGCTGCTCCATCGCCACCGCGTCCTCGTATTCCTTGCGAATTTCGTCGGTCAGGCGCTTGCCCCGGCCGGACTTGACGGCGTTGCGGTAGTCACCGCTTTCGCGCTGCAGGTCGATCATCGACTGGGCGTATTTGTTCCATTCGGCTTGCAAGGCTTCCAGGCGTTTCAGGCGGTCCACCTGTTGCGGGTTGTCCGCCACCAGCTCCTGCAAGTTACGCAGGTCGGCAATGATGCGCGGCTTGGCCACTTCGTACGGGTCGAGGAAGTGCTCATCCCCGGTGATCAGGAAACCACGCATGCCGGTTTCAAGATCGACGGTCAGCTTGGACGACTCGTTGAGGTTGTTGATGACCCGGTCCGTGTGCTCCACCCACTGGATCACCGCAAGCAAATAGGTGATCAGACAGACGAAAAACACCGCGCTGAGCACGCCCACACCCAGGGGCAATGCCACGTTTCGGCTGAGCAGTGTACGAAAGCTCTTTTCATCGACGGACGACGCGGGAGTCATGGGCATGCCTTGGCCAAATAGGGAAAAACCGGGAGTTTGCCCCAAAGTGCCGGTAGAGGGCTACGTTTCTGACGCGAAACATATTCACATCCCAAACTTGCCACCGCCGATGCCCGACATTTATGGAACCAATGCCGGAGGAACACCTTTGTGCGCTCCCGACACTCAACGGAGGTCTGAAGCAGGTCCAGGGAGGACCAACAACCAAAGGTAATGAAAATGTCATCCTCATTGAGCGTCCAACCACGCCCCTCGGTTATAGATCACTCCATTGCATCGACGCCTGCTCAGTCGCAGGCCACCCCTGGTAACACCCTGTCCATACACAGCGACCCAGCTTCAACACCTGCACGACGCTCCTCGGATGAATCGCAGCCTCTTTCACCCCAAGCACGCGCGCAGGCAAACGCACAGAACTGGAAGAACCTCGCGCACCAGCTCACCGAGGCGACGAAGAGCCTGGGAGAGGACGCGACTCCAGCAGCCGTGTTGTCACATTTGAAAACCACTCAAACAGTCATTGATCCACACTCGGCCTTTCACCCGTCCGGCATGCCGGGCAGCGAGTCCGCCGCCAGCCTGGAAAGCTTTATCAAGCATCACGATTTACCTATCCCTGAAACCCGAGCTGACCTGGTTCACTTGGCAGATGCCGCTAACGCTCGGGCCCTGGAACCGCCGCTGGGTGATCTAGGAGGTGGCTTATCCTGGCCCCTTCCCCTGACCCAGGAACAACGGCGCAAGATACGGGTCATCGTCGAGTCCAGCATCCTGCGCAGCAATATCCGGACAGAGCCCTCCTTAGTCCGGGCGGAGCTGGCCAAAGCGGCGCTGGGTGCGCTTATCAAGGCCAGCGCTCTTTCGGATGTCGAACTGCAAGACCCGGCCAGGGCGCTGGACACCCTGCTCAAGTCCCCCGTGGCCCAGAAGATAGGGCAAGGGATCCAGGACGGGCTGAATGGTATCGACACGCCAACCAGCATCAGCGATTACGTGTTGGCCGCCCTTCACATCGGTCTCGATCGTGAATCCGTCGTGTTGCCTGTGAGAAATTCAATCGCCGGCTTTGACTTGAGCCATCAAGACTATTGGGGCCTGCCACCGTCAGCCATCGTCGAGGGGCTCAGTAAACATCTGGTGACTAAAGGCAGGGCCACGCCGGCCACGGCCAAGCTGGCCACCCACCTGTTGCTGTCACGCACAGCCCCCCAGTTCCTGGTCAAGGATATTCCCGACACACTGGTGAACGGCAGCCAGGCCTGGGTGAGTTTCTGCCTTGCGGTGGCCAAGGTCGAAGCGAGTGCGCCGGGGACCGCATCACAAATGAGCTACGGCCAGGTCATGAGTGCCGCACAAGCCTTGAATGGTCCTGCGGAACACGCCATCACGCCGTTGTTACTGGATTGGGGCGTGTCCAATGGTTTGGTCGAAAAGAAGGACGATGCCCTCTACACCCCTGAGGAAGTGGACAGCATCCGGACCGCGTTCAATGAGCAGTTAAGTGCCAGAATCAAGGCCTCCCAATCACTCACTGCCGAGATTCCAAGTAGAAAAGCCATCGCCCTGGAAAAACTCAAGGAGCATTTTGGCGAGCGCACTGACTTTGAGTCGAAAAGTCTCTCAACCGTCTCCGATGACAAAGCCAAGCAACTGGATGGCAAGCACTCGATGCTGGACATGGCCATGATGGGCATCAACGTCAACTGGAAAACCGACGACCCTGGCCTTCCTATCCACGCGATCAACCAGCAACCCAGGCTCAACGTCAATGGGATATTCCTGGGGCAATACGAATCGGCAATCGAATCACTCAAAGATGGCATTGAGACCCAGGTAAAACACATGATTTCCGAGCTGCCACTGGAAGATCGGAAAAACCTGGAGTTCGGTAAAATCGAATTATTTCAATACAACCAATACAAGATTGGCAGGGGTTTCATAAACCCGGCCACTTTCCAATCCAAGCTCAATGAATTGCTGGTAAGAACCGAAAGGCAGGTTGACGGAAAAACCGAGGTCAATGTTTATGAGATCGATGTCCGGAACAAACGCATCGTCAAGCGACAGAGTGAGGCAGCCATTACGCGGGGTGGATGGCGCGACGCGAATATATCGACCAAAGTGGAAAAGTTCACCCCTGAGCACAAGGACCGGCTCGAGCGAGAACAGCCGCCGGAGGACCCTTCTCGTCCCCCATCGAGTTTCACCTCTACCCGAACACACGACCTGGCAGGCGCTTTTTTTGAGCACCTTGGTATCAGGAACCAATGGCAACAAGCCAGGGGAAGCACGACATTCGATCAGCAGAAAGAAAGTAATGAGCGACTCAGGCAGTTTTTTCTCAACTTGATTCCCTTGAGATCGGCCATTGTCAACTTTCGTGACGGTGACTATGAAGCCGGGCTTTTGGACCTCGGCCTGGATGCTCTCGGGCTGCTGACCATGGGTTACGGTGCTGCCCCAAAGCTCGCCAAGGTGGCTTCATCCTCGGCGTCCACTGCCGTAAAGGCATTGCAGGCGGGTCGCGTCATCGGCAGTAGCCTTATCAGCTCGCTCAACCCGTTGAGCGGAGTGAGGGGCGCGGCGACGGGAGGCGCCAAGCTGGCCACGCGCGGCGCAAAATTTCTCGGCGACTCCGGGCAGGTACTGATCAACAAGGTGCGTGGCGCATCCGGAAGCTATGACCTGTTGAAGGCGGCAAACAAGCAATATGGCCCGACGCTGATAGGGTCTTATAAGGTCGGAGAGCAAAGCGTCGAAGGCTTTGCCGTGTTGAAAAACGATCAGTGGTTCAGTTATGACCCTGTCCGGAACCTGCCCTATGGCCCGCCAATCGAGGATTTCTCCCCCCTGCGCGGCAGTCTGTTCGATAGCGTCGCGGATATGCACCTGACGAGTGTAGGAACGAATATCGCTAAGGCGAGGACCTCCAACGCACTTCCAAAATTCAACCAGGGTTATCGAAGCGGTGCATTGGATGACCTGTCGGATTACGCTGGAGAGCGCAGTTTCGAAGCGTTGGTGGCACTCGCCGCAAAACCTGGCAGGACACCGGAAGAAATGGGGATTCTGGCCAGGGAGTTGAAGACCAGAAGAATTGAAGACGGCGAGTATTTCACCGCGCTGCTTGCCAGCGACGTCGGGAATCCCGGGGTTTCCATCAATCGCTTTGCCCAGTCGGACTACCTCGGCCGTGTCGATCTGACCTCCAAGGGCGATTGCGCCGGGCTATCGAATGCCATGGCGCTCGCCTTGCATCGAGGCGACGAAAAAATATTCCTCGACAATCTTCGCAAGGCGTCCACGACTAAATCGCCCTCTTCGCTGCATGACAAATTCAATCGCGATATAAAAACACTGCAGTACGCCGTAAACACAAAGGACACCTTCCATATAAACGCCGCCCCTTCACTGATCAATCATCAGTCCATCATCGACGACCTGAGCAAGTCCACTGCGTCAAAATACCTGAGAATCAGCACGGAAGATCACGCCATGCTGGCGGGTGTCAGAGTCAAGGATGGCCAAAAAGAGTGGTTTTTCTTCGAACCCAATGGCGGGCTGGTCAGTTTTGACAACGTAGAGTCCATGCGCGAAGGCATCGAAAAAATCCTCAGCAGCGGCGGTGTCAGCGCGACCTTGAAGCCTAAGGTTTCGCCGGCGGGCAAAAAGGAATTCCACGTGAGCGCTTTCCATCCCGATGACATCGTCACAGACAAGGTCGACAGTTTTGCGGTTTCAATCATGGTGTCCACGCCCTTGCCGTCTTGATGCATGGGACTGCCCCGGCCCCCGGCAGGGTTGGGGCTCCTGAAAAAGCAAGGCGTTGAACGGTGCGCAGGAGGGCGCCACTGACCGCTCGCGGCCCCTCGTGGTTAACGCGACATTTTCCTCCATTCCCGTCACAATGCCCGCGCCAACGGAACTTGCCGAGATTGACGCGACTCATTAGAGAATGGTCTTTCAACCGCTAAAGACCTGCACCTCCATTTTTTCGGGAACCCTCATTATGTCCGCAGCCCCCTCCACCCTCCTTGTCGTCGAAGACGATGCCATCGTGCGCATGTTGATCGTTGATGTGCTCGAAGAGTTGGAGTTCCTGGTGCTTGAAGCTGCCGACGCTGAAGAAGCCTTGAAGATTGTCGAAAATGCCGCGCAGCACATCGACCTGATGATGACCGACGTCGGCCTGCCGGATATGGACGGTAAGCAATTGGCAGCCAAGGTGCGTGAAGTGCGGCCCACCCTGCCGATCCTGTTTGCCAGCGGCTATGCCGAGAACATCGATGTGCCCGCCGGCATGCAGGTGATCGCCAAGCCGTTCTCCATCGATCAATTGCGCGACAAAGTCAAATCGATGCTGCCTGCCGCCTGACCCCCCCTCTTTTACACAGTGCCGCCCATCGAGGCGGCTATTGTGCGTCTTTACCCACAGGTTCAAGCCGCCGTACGGATCGGCATTGATGAGTTCGCATAATTCGCAGGGATTAACGTGACGTTCGGGAAATAAAACAGGAAACTCATCGCCTTTATTCCCCGTCAGTCAAACGCACTTTGGAAGGACGCGACAACATGATTGGAAAACCGACGCGCCTGCTGTTGGCGAGCCTCTCGATACTCATGAGTACCGGCGCCTGGGCCGATTTCACCGCCACCCCCAGCGAAGCCCGGGCCATCGCCAAGGAAGCCTACCTGTATGGCTACCCAGTGGTGGAGATGTACAAGACGCTCTACACCCAGGCCGTCGACAAGGGCGGCGCCAACTTCAAGGCGCCGTTCAACCATATCGGCAATACAGCTCAGGTGTTCACCCCCAAGGACACCGCGGTCGTCACCCCGAACCTGGACACGCCCTACTCCTTCGTCTGGCTGGACCTGCGCAGCGAGCCTCAGGTTCTGACACTGCCCAGGATCGAAGACAACCGTTATTACTCGGTGCAGTTGATCGATCTCTACACACAGAACATCGCCTACCTGGGCACCCGCAGCACCGGCAACAACGGCGGCCACTACATGATCGCCGGCCCCGACTGGAAAGGTCAGCAACCGGTCAACGTGGACCGTGTGGTGTACAGCGAAAGCAACATCGCCTACGCCCTCTACCGTACGCAGTTGTTCGACGAGAAGGACCTGAACAAGGTCAAGCAGATCCAGAACGGCTACAAAGTGCAGTCACTGAGCAGCTACGTGAAGCAAGCCGCGCCGGCCAAGGCTCCGAAAGTGGAGTGGCCCAAGCCCATGGCGACCATGACCGAAGGTCCGCAACTGTTTCGCTACCTGAACTTCATGCTGGCCTTCGCCGCGCCCCAGGACAGCGAGAAAGACCTGCTGGCGCGTTTCGCCAAGATCGGTATCGCCCCAGGCGCGCCCTTCAAGGTCAAGGCGTTGACCGCTGAACAGCGCAAGGCCCTGGAAGACGGTATCTCCGATGCCCGCGCCGAGTTTGCCGCGTTCAAAAAGGACAAGGTCGACACGCATCAAGTCTCCAGTGCCGATTTGTACGGCAGCCGCGACCACCTGAACAACAACTACCTGTACCGCTACGCCGGTGCGGACATGGGGATTTTCGGTAACTCCGGCGATGAGGTCGCGTACCTGAGCTACGTCATCGACAGCGAGGGCAAGCCTGCCAACGGCGCACGCCACAGCTACACCGTGCATTTCGCCAAGGACCAGTTGCCACCGGCCGATGCGTTCTGGTCCCTGACCATGTACGACGCCAAGACCAAGCAACTGGTGCCCAACCACAAGAAACGCTACCTGGTCAACTCGCACATGCTGTCCGGCCTCAAGCGCGACGCCGATGGCGGCCTGACCCTGGCCCTGCAGCACCACGAGCCGCCAAAAGCCGAGCAGAGCAACTGGTTGCCGGCCCCACCCGGTCCGTTCTACGCAATCCTGCGGATTTACCTGCCCACGCCTGAGGTGGGTAACGGCCAGTGGAAACTGCCGCCGTTGACGCCGCTCAAGTAACACCGCGTGCCCGGTCGCCGCAGGGCTGGACCGGGCCAGTCCTACCACGAGCCCTACCCCCTACTACCGCTGGTTTATCAACCTGTAAAACGGGTAACGTGCGCGCGATTGTCTATGGAGTTGCACTGCACATGACTTGCTGGAATGTCCTCGGCCTGGCCCCGGATGCCGATAGCCGCGCGATCAAGCGCCAATACGCCGCCCTGCTGAAGAAAACCCGGCCGGATGATGACCCCGAGGGTTTCCAGCGCCTGCGCGAAGCCTATGAGGCCGCGCTGGAGTGGAGCCAGGGGCAGCAGGAAGCTGACGAAGTGGTCATCGACATCCTGGGCGACGGCCTTGCCGACCACTACCAGGCAGCCATGGCCCATGGCAATGCGCTGCACTTTGAAATCCAGCTGTTGTTACGCGACATCGAGGGGCATCTCAACCCCGAGGACACCCGCTGGGCCTTTGAAACCTTCAACTGGCTGACGGCCTGGCAGCGCCTGGAGTTGCCCGGCGAGCTGATCGAAAGACTCGAGCGCAAGCACCGCAGCGCGTTGCAGCAACCCTTTCGCCAGGCCCTTGAGCAAAAGGACGAGGCCGCTTTCCTGGCTGCCTATGCCGCACGTTCCGAACATCCCTGGGTGAACAATCATCCCCATGCCGAGTGGTTCAACCAATGGCTGGCCCGCCTGCTAGCGCAGAGTCACTACTGGTCGAGCGCGGTGTTCGACGCGGTGTGCGCCGGCCAGCACTGGCATGGCGGCGCCGGTCATGACTGCCCGGCGGGGGATTGGGCGCGGCTGTTGCAACGCCAGCAAGGCCCGGTCTTCATGGCACGCCAACGGGCACTGGCCACCGAAGCGCCCAACAGCCCGCAACAACGTGCCGCCCGGCTGCTATTGGCACCGATGAGCCTGGGGCAGCGCCGTGCCTTCGCCCAACGCTTCGATGAACATGACTGGAAAGCCTGCCAGGCACTCAGCGCAGATATCTACGCCGACCATGTGGCCGAAGCCGAAGCGATGCCCGGCGGTACCGTGTATTTCTGGCAAGGGTGGGACACGGCCATGGACACCTGGCCCTGGATTGTCGCACTGGTATTGAGCTGCCTGGTGGGCGTGCTGGTGAATGCCGAGCCCCTGGCCGGCAATGTGCTGCCGACCTTGGGCTACGGCCTGCTGTGGTCATTGGGCGCCGTGATAGGTGCCGGATTGGCTTGGCAGGTCTGGCGCCCGCTGGCTCATCAGTACCGCGTGCTCGATGAACGACTCAGTGAGCACCTGCCGCGCTGGCTCAGCCCTACTCACCTGCCGTTGTTGCCGATACGGGACCTGCTGCCAGGGCTGGTCCTTGCCGCAGCGCTGGGTTACGCCTTCGGCCCGTTTGCCAGCCTGGCGCTGGTCGCGACCCTGGCGGTTATCGGCGTCATCAAGCGCCCCTTCATGAACAGCCACACCCCCTGGACCGCCCGCCACCCGCGCTGGACGGCCCTGGGCATGGTGCTGTTGGTCACCAGTGGGATTGTGCTGTACGCCGGCTTGAAGGTGCTCGACAACCAGCAACACGTGACCCGTAACCAGGGCCTGCAACAGTGGCCCGAACGCCTGTGCAGCCGCATGCCTCGCACCGCCCCCGACTGTCAGGCGCCCGCCACCCAGGCACAGTGGTATGGCCAGGAGGCCGCGCAATGAATCCGAAATGGTTGTTACCCATCAGCCTGGTATTGGGCCTGGGATTGCTCGGTGTGGCCGGCGCCACCAAACCCCTGCAACGCGTGCAATTATGGCTCGACCAACGGGACAGCCCTTCCACCGCAACGGCCAGCGCACTGGCGCCGATCATTGACTGCGTGAACCGCATTGATCGCGATACGCGCCTGGCGTACTACCGTATGCGTTCGACACAGCCCGAAGCACCCACCCAGGATAAATTTGGCGACCGTGATGAGCCTGAACCGCGCCTTATCCAAGCGGCGGTCTGTTCGCAGTTGTACACACTCAAACTGGAGCGCCAGCAGCCCGGAAGCCACCTCGGTACTCTCGCCACGGTGTATGCCGACAAGCTGAATAAATTCACCTCGCTGGCAGACATGGTTGACCCGATACAAACCGAAGGTATGCCGTCGAACATACGCCAGTTTGTGGCACAGGCCATGAACAAGAGTCTGGAGGAGCAACTGGCCCAGCGGGGCGAAGAATACCTGCGGGCATCCGCCGAATTACGCAACCATTTGCAGGACGAAGACCTCCGTTTGCGCCCGGCACAGCTGGAGCGACTCGAATCGCGCTTCGGCCGGGACCTGCATTGGCACCTGCTCAACCATATGATCGCCGCCCGCCAGGCGATGAACCAGATTGACCAGGGTGTACGCGACGCCAGCCTGACGCCTCAGCAACTGCTCAGCTTGACCGAGACGCTGCAACAGGCCAGCGATGCCAGCAAGGACTTCCTGGTGAAAATGCCGCGCAGCAAACGGGAGGATGAAGCCACTCACCTCTGGTACGCCACCCGCGCGTCAGCCGACGCGTACCTCCAGGCGTTGCGCACCCTGCATCAGGACTGGCGGGAACACGCCCCACCACAGCAACTGAGCGATGACTACTACCTCATCACCCGTCGCTACGACGCCCTGCTCAGCTACTACAACAAACCCGCCAGGAATGCGTTCTAGTCCCTAGTGTTTTTTCAGCTTCACATACGACTGATGCAGGTCCGACGCCCAGCCATCGATCACGCCTTTCACGTCATCGGCCCTCATCACCTGCGAGTCGTTGGACAGCGGCTTGCCCGTGCCCTTGCGCACCACTTGGGCGAGCACCTTGCCACTGGCACCATCGAGGAACTGCGCCTCGGTGCCCAGGGTGGTTTCCTGGTCTCGGATGCCGGTACCGGTACTCACCGCTGCCGCCACCAGGGCCACGGGCACGAATTCATAGGGTTTGAGGCCTTCGGTCTTGCTGCTGACGGCGGTGATCGCCGCACGTACCACCATCACACCGGGGCCGGGCCCGTTGGCCAGGGGCAGTGATTTGCCCAGCTCACGCTTGAGCGCCTGGTTGAAGTAGGTGTTGATGCCATTGAGGGTGCTGTCGGGGATTTTCGTGGTGGCCTGGGGCTTGGGGTAGAACTGCGTCGGTTCGATATACACCGCGGTATAGCGGCTCAGGTCGAGTTGGGGGTCTACCCAGCGCATCACCTCGCCCCCCGAAGGCGACTTGGCTTCCTTGAGTTGGCTGTAGTCGGACAGAAAGCCTGAGTACTCGTCCGGTTGGGTGACCTTGCTGGCGCAGCCGGCCATTGCGATGGAGGCCACGCACAGCGTACTGATCATTAGCCTTAGTTTCATCATTGAACTCCCTGGCGATCATCATCGAAACATGGAGCTGTAGGTATAGCCAATCCTGGGAAAAAAATGCGTATTTCCACCCAGTGTCTGACACACCGGCGTCCCCCATCGACGTTGCGCGAAGCGGGAGCCCCTCAGCCGCGTTCGCGCGGGATCAGGCTCTGCAACTGCGTAGCCAGGAAATTGGCGTCAAAGCCAAAGGTGTCCGGGTCTTTGAGGCCATTTGTTTTCTTCCACAGCCAGTCGTTTTTGTCGGCCGGCAGCACCAGCGACACACTGCCGTGGCGGGCAGCGGTCAAGCCCATCACCGACACCGAGATCAAACCGCCCACGCCCATGACTTCAGGCACGAACTCCACGGTCTTACCGGTGATCTGCACCAGCAGCTTTTCGGTCTTGAAGGTCGAGGTCTCCACCGGTACGCCCGGCCCGCTGGCGACATAGGCTTCACGGTGCACCTCCAGCAGGCCGACAGTCTTGACCGGCTCCAGCCATTGCTCGATCTGCCCGAACAGCTCGTCGAGCTTGTGCGTCCAGCGCGCCGACTGCACATCGAACTGCTGCTTCTTGTGCGCTTCGCTATCGGCGTAATGACGAAGCATCTCGCCCAGTTGCTGTACATCGTCCATTGCAGATTTCCTTGGGTGTGCCAGGTTGCGATGCCCGATCATGGCAGATGCGGCCACTCACCGTACGATTAACGCTGACAGGCCAGTGGGCGTGCTTGTCGACTGATCCGCTGTAATGAGGTTTTTCTGAGCCTGTTTTGTTTTTCCCGCGTTTCCTACAGTGCCCGCCACTTGGAACCGTGGGAGGACTAAGCATGAGCACAGCAATAACCGGGCAGGCCTATAACTATAAAGTCGTCCGCCAATTCGTGATCGCCACCCTTGTGTGGGGCGTGGTGGGTATGGCCATGGGCGTGTGGATCGCCTCGCAACTGGTCTGGCCGCAGATGAACCTGGACCTGCCCTGGACCACGTTCGGCCGGTTGCGGCCGTTGCACACCAGCCTGGTGATCTTTGGCTTCGCCGGCAGTGCGCAATTTGCCGCCAGCTACTATGCGGTGCAACGGACCTGCCAGGTGCGCCTGTTTTCCGACCGCCTCGCCGCGTTTACCTTCTGGGGCTGGCAGTCGGTGATCGTGATCATGCTGGTCAGCCTGCCCCTGGGTTACACCACCACCAAGGAATACGCCGAGATCGAGTTTTCCGGCGCGGTGTGGATGACCGTGGTGTGGGTGGCCTACGCCATTGTGTTCTTCACCACGGTGGTAAGGCGCAAGACCCGGCATATCTACGTGGGCAACTGGTTTTTCGGCGCGTTTATCCTGGTGATCGCCATGTTGCACGTGGTCAATCACCTGGCGATCCCGGTGGATTGGTTCAAGTCCTACCCGGTGTATTCCGGCGCGACCGATGCCATGGTGCAGTGGTGGTACGGGCATAACGCCGTGGGCTTTTTCCTCACCACCGGTTTCCTGGGGATGATGTATTACTTCGTACCCAAGCAGGTGGGCCGGCCGGTGTACTCCTATCGCCTGTCCATCGTGCACTTCTGGGCGCTGATCACCCTGTACATCTGGGCCGGCCCGCACCATTTGCACTACACCGCCTTGCCCGACTGGGCGCAGTCACTGGGCATGGCCATGTCGCTGATCCTGCTGGCCCCGAGCTGGGGCGGCATGATCAACGGCATGATGACCTTGTCCGGTGCCTGGCATAAGCTGCGCACCGACCCGATCCTGCGCTTCCTGGTGCTGTCCCTGGCGTTCTATGGCATGTCGACCTTCGAAGGTCCGATGATGGCGATCAAGACCGTCAACGCCCTCTCCCACTACACCGACTGGACCATCGGCCACGTACACGCCGGTGCCCTGGGCTGGGTGGCGATGATCACCTTTGGCTCGCTGTACCACATGATCCCCAAGCTGTTCGGCCGCGAGCAGATGCACAGCGTGGCGCTGATCAACCTGCACTTCTGGCTGGCAACCATCGGCACGGTGCTGTACATCGCCTCGATGTGGGTCAACGGCATCACCCAAGGCCTGATGTGGCGCGCGGTAAACGACGACGGCACCCTCACCTACTCGTTTGTCGAAGCCTTGCAGGCCAGCCATCCGGGGTTTGTGGTGCGGTTTGCGGGGGGCGTGTTTTTCCTCACGGGCATGTTGCTGATGGCCTACAACACTTGGCGCACGGTGCGGGTCGCAGACTTGAACGTGGCCCGGCTCGATGCGCGGATCGCCTGATATGTGGAGCGTGCTGATCGTGGTGTGCCTGTACGCTGCGGTGGAGTATTGCCTGCGCGGGCAGTCCGAGACGAGCCTGGACGAAGCCAGCATGTTGCCGTTCGCCGACGACCCGGAGGTGGCGCGGCGCGTGGAGCAGGCCACGGGTAAACCCATCCACGCCATTGCCGCGGAGCAACCCCGGCCGGGATGGGGCAACCTGGACATGTGAAACTGCTCCGGTCATTTGGCGGGCAACTGCGTATGACTATTCAGCGGCTGATGGGTAAGGTGAAGCGACTTTCCCTGTCAGGAGCATCACATGCGCACCATCGGCCTTATCGGCGGCATGAGCTGGGAGTCCAGCGCCGAGTACTACCGCATCATCAACCAGCGCGTGCGCGACCAGCTCGGCCCGCTGCGCTCGGCCCAGGTGTTGATGTACAGCGTGGACTTCGGCCCGGTGGAACAGGCCCAGCACGCCGGGCGTTGGGATGACACCGCGCTGATCCTGGAAGACGCCGCGCGCCGTTTGCAGGCCGGCGGCGCCGAATGCGTGGTGTTGTGTACCAACACCATGCACTTGGTGGCGCCGCGTATCGAGGCGGCGGTGTCGATTCCCTTCCTGCATATCGCCGATGCGGCCGCTGCGGCGGCGGTGGCAGCCGGCACCCTGACCGTCGGCTTGCTCGGCACCGCGTTCACCATGGAGCAGGATTTTCTCACGTCACGCCTGGCCGCCCAGGGCCTCACCGTGCTGGTGCCGGACGCGGAGGAGCGCCGCGCCGTGCACCGGATCATCTATGAGGAGTTGTGCGTCGGCGTGATCAGCGATGCATCACGCCAGGTTTATCTGCGGGTCATCGAGTCCCTGGCCGCACGGGGTGCCCAGGCGGTCATCCTCGGCTGCACGGAAATCAGCCTGTTGGTCAAGCCCGAACACAGCGACCTGCCGCTGCTGGACACCACCGAGCTGCATGCGCAGGCTGCGGTGGCGTTTGCGCTGGAGGGTTAAGCCGACTGGCGCAGGCGCGCCATGCTCAGGGTGTCGACAAACACCCCATCGCGCAGGGCGTAGTCACGCAAGCGCCCTTCGACCTCGAAGCCGAACTTGCGGTACAGGTGGTGCGCGGCTTCGTTGTCGGCGTACACCGTGAGTTCCACCCGGTGCAGGTTCATCCAGTTGTCGGCCACGTCCAGCGCGGCCGTCAACAGCCGCGAGCCTACGCCCTTGCCCTGCCAGGCCGTCGCCACGCCCATGCCGAACGAACCGACATGGGCCTGGCGCACGCGCAGGTACTGTTCCAGGCCCAGTTGGCCGATCACCTCGCCGCCGTGCACCGCCACCAGTTGCAGGCGCCGCTCGTTGTCGGTGACCAGGCGTTTGCGCCAGACATCCACCGACTGGAACGGCATCTGCAGCACCTGCCGGCACACGGCCGGTTCGTTATAGAGCGCCGCCACACCGTCAAGGTGGGCCTCGGTAAAGCGCTGGATCACGATATGGGGTTCAGGTGCGTGCATGGTGTTTCATCCTTTGAAAGACACGTGGCCGACCAGTGTAGAGGCCGTGCCTGCTCCCTGGCTAGGGCGCCGGCACGGTCGTCCATAACGACGGCCAGTCGCCGTAACCGACACCGGTGCAGCGCGGCATGCTATGAAATTCACTGAGCTGGAACGCCTTGCCGTCAAACACCCAGACACCACCGCCGCCACAGTCACCGATGCCACGCTGCTTGTAGAAATAACTCAAGGTGCCGGTGGCTTCGTCATAGCCCACCGAGCCTTGCAGCGCGGCGCCGTCCAACGGCAAGGGCTCAAGCGCCAGCGGCGTTTGCGCATAGGGCGCCTGACGCTGGCGGCTGGTCACGTCGAACTCACAGTTGTAGGCCGCGCAGTCGTAACGCACCACCGTCATCGCCTGTTGCGCCGTCAGCGCCCCGGCCTTTGCCTCGGGCTCACCCTCCTCCGGCGTCACGGCCTGCAACGCGGCGGTCACCAGGCCGGCCTGTTCCTGCGCGGTCAACGCCGGCGGCGCAGGAAACTTGCGCAGCACCGGTGTCGGCAAACGTGGCGGCACCTCACGGGCCGGCGCTTTTCCGGGGCGTGCCAGGGCCGTCACGTTATCCACCCGCCCTTGCACCGCATCCATCAACAGCAGCGAAGCGCTCAGGCCGCTCAGCGACACATGGGCCTGCTCGTCGCCCGGCAATTGCAGGCGCTGGCCATTGCGCAAACGCTGCAACCAGCGCCGCGCCGCAGCGTCCTCGATCACGCCGTAAGACTGCACCTCGGGATCGCCGCCCTGATCGTCCAGTTCCACATGCAGATCCCGGGTCAGCTCCAGGCCCAGCGGCTGACCGTCCAACAGCAAGGTCGACAGGTCCAGCGCTTCGCCGCGGTGGTCGAAGCGCAAGCGCAGATACCCTTCGGGACCGGCCTGATGCCAGATATGTAAGGTCAGGGAGCTGTAGTCTTCTTCATCGACGCCACTGGGCGCGCTGAGGGCGTGGCAATTGCGCAGGTTGTCGCACCCGGTGACCCAGTTCTTGATTTCCCGTAGCAGCGGTACGGTTTCAGCGGGCGGTTGAGCGAAGGCATGGGTGGCGGTGCCGGTCAGCAGCAGGGCCAGGAGTACGGGGCGCAGCATGGGGACTCTCCGTGTCGAAAAATGACGCGGATTGTCCCATGTTCACTGTTTAAGACGGTAGTACTCAGGGCCTGGCTTGGCCACGAACACGGGCTGCGTACTTTTCGAGACGCTGTGCGTGACGTTCGGCCTGTTGCTTGAGTGCCTGGCAGTATTCGGGGAGGCAATGCTGGGCATCGGGTGAGTTGACTTCGTCTGCCAGGCGCCGGGCAGCAGCGGCAGTGATCGGAGTACCACGTGGTCGCAATCGGCCTCTGACAACGGCGGCCCTATCGTTTACCAGCGTCGGGTGATTGAGCTTAAGGACCTCGACGGTGGCAACAGCGTCAGGCGTCAGACCTTCTACGTAGCCATCACTGGAATATCGAAACTGGCGCTCGACATTGGCTGACAGCGGAGAAACGAAGGGCTTTCGGGCCACGTCGTAGTCGGCTTTTTCCACGGCACCATAACCACAAGCCATTTTGGTCTGGCTGGAGGGGTAACACGCTACCAAATTGTCGTAGGCGATGCTGTCAGCCTCGTGATGCGTTTGTGCAAGGACATGCTCAATGTGGCAACTGAATTGTGTGCCCTGCCCCTTTGTTTGGCATTCGGTCGCAGTGGGCAACCGCCGCAAGGTGTACGCGCATAAATGGAACTGCTCCTTCAAGAGCGCCTGGCGAACGGGCTCGCTCGGAAAGCTGCTTCCCTTACCGTAGTAAAGGTTATGCGGCGTATTGCGGTTTTCTCTTTTCCATTCAATCAGCGCCCGTGGCTCGGCGCCTTTTTTGATAGACCTCACGCGCCGCCCTCTTCTAGCGACCTCAGAGAGTCAATACTGGCTTGGGCTTCAAGGACATCAGGGATTTTGCCGACCTGTTCGCGCAGTTTCGCGAGTTTAGCCTGGGCGGATTCAAGATTGTCGTCGTCGAGGTCACGGTAGATTGTTCTGAGTTGCTGGCTGACGTTATGGTTTTGAGCGAGGCCGCCCATCAACTCTTCGATGACTTCACCGCTGCGCAGCCCCAGAGAACGCTCTGGGTGCCCGAGGTATTGGCCGTCTTTCAACAACATTACAGACTCGGCAGGAAGCTCTCCGAGTATTTGCGGGGAATGTGTAGTGATGATGAATTGACAATTGGGAAACGTCCTTTCAAGGTTGGCGACGACGGTACGCTGCCAGGCTGGGTGCAAGTGAAGGTCCAGTTCGTCGATAAGAACAACGCCTTTGCCTTTCAATGGCTCAGCTACCTGACGGTTGAGCAAGGTCAGTCTGCGTGCAAGATCTCCAACCATTGCCAGTAGACACTTCTCTCCGTCGGATAGCTGTAAAACATTGAATTCGAGACGATCCTTAAGAACAGTCATTCTCAATGTTGGTTTGCGACGAATCCGAACATCTTTGAATCCAGTGAATGTTTCGATCGCTTGGCGAACTGCCGAAAGCTCTGGATCGCGATATCCAGGCAAGTCGCGACTACTTTCATTTTCCAAATCTTCCTGATTGCGGAACCAGATAAAAAATCTCTTGAAATCCGCCCCGCCGTGCCCGAGCGCGTCGTCGTATCCCTCAGTGACTGCATTGATCAAATGCTCTCGCACACGCAATGGTACGTCTAACACTGCTCGATGGACGTCGTAGTAAACGGCCAGAGGTAGTTCGACACGCATGCCACCAACAAGGTCATAGTTGAACGCTTGGGTCTCAATAGGAGAGACCGCTTTATTCAAACGTATCAAATCACTGCTTTGATCTTTCGAATGTTTGCCTGCACGCCGATTCAAGGCAATGGCCCAATCGACTTCCTCATCAGCGAGCGTGGTCACTACCTCTAATCGTGAATAATCAGCACCTATTCTGATGTCATCTTTGGAAATAGCTCTGGATTTCGAAGTCTGATCGATGATCCGCGCCGTCAAATTCGAAAGCGTAATCGCCAACGCATCCAGAATCGAAGACTTGCCCACCCCATTGACGCCCACCAAAGCAACAGTCTTCTTACCCTCGAAGTCGAGCTCCATGTGCTCGATGCCGCGAAAATTGACGAGAGTAAAACGCTTGATCTGCATGATCGGCTTCCAACGTGTCCGGCCAGGTCAGCCAGTCTTAAAAGAATGCACGGATCATAGTAATTATCGACAGCTGTGTCACGGCAGCCGAGGGCTGCCTCTCTCAGCCCCACGCGGCCACACGCCACACCCGCGCAATATCCGCCGCGCGCTCGCGCAGCAAACGCGGCGCCTCGCTGCAGGCCTGCTCCAGGCTTATCGGGCCGCTCGGCAAGGCAAACGCCGCTGCCACGCCATGGGCGTACATCTGCTCGTAGCCGTCGCCCAGGGTGCCGGCGATGACAATCACCGGTACGCCGTGTTGCCGGGCGATGCGGGCCACGCCGAAGGGGGTTTTGCCGCGCAGGGTCTGGGCGTCGAAGCGGCCTTCGCCGGTGATGACCAGGTCGGCGCCGCGTACGGCTTCGTCAAGGCCCACCAGTTCGGCAACGACTTCCACGCCCGCGCGGAACTGCGCGCCGAGGAACGCCTTGGCTGCGAAACCCAGGCCACCGGCGGCGCCGCTGCCGGGCTCGTCGCGCACGTCCTTGGGCAGGACCTTGGCGCAGTGATCGGCGAAGTGGCCGAGGGCGGCGTCCAGTTGTTGCACCTGCCCGGGGCTGGCGCCTTTTTGCGGGCCGAAAATCGCCGAGGCGCCGTGGGGGCCGCACAGTGTGTTGTTCACATCGGCGGCGATTTCAAAGCGTACCTGGGCCAGGCGCGGGTCGAGTTTTTCCAGGTTGATATGCGCCAGCCGTGACAAGGCCAGGCCTCCGGGCGGCAAGGCCTGTTCCGCAGCGTCGAACAGTTGCACGCCCAGGGCTTGCATCGCCCCCGCGCCGCCGTCGTTGGTGGCGCTGCCGCCAATTGCCAGAATGATGCGCTGGGCACCCAGGTCCAGGGCCGCGCGAATCAGCTCGCCGGTGCCGTAGGTGCTGCTGGTGCACGCATCGCGCTGGCCTGGCGCTACCAATTGCAGGCCGCTGGCTTCGGCCATTTCGATAATCGCGGTGTGGCTGTCAGCCAACCAGCCCCAACGTGCTTCAACCGTACCGCCCAGAGGGCCACATACCGCCTGGCGGCGCAATTGGCCGTTACAGGCGGCGAGCACCGCGTCCACCGTGCCTTCACCACCGTCCGCCATCGGGCACTGGATCAGCTGTGCGTCCGGCCAGACCTGCGCCAACCCTGCGGCAATGGCCTGGGCGACGCCCTCGGCACTCAGGCTGTCCTTGAACGAGTCGGGGGCGATGATGATTTTCATGGGCTTTCTCCGGTTTTTATCACGCCCATGCTGCCAGTTGGCACCGCCGCTGACGCCGGTCCGATGCACAAGTACGAGTAAGGTTTGTTGTTCATTCCGACAAAGCCTGGGGCAGCAGCTGCACGCCGAGGTACAGCGCCAACATCCCATCCAGGGTCAGCGGGTCGACGCCGCTGAGTTCGGCGATGCGCTCCATGCGGTAACGCAGGCTGTTGCGGTGAATGCCGAGGGCGTCGGCACAGGCCTGGCTTTGCCCGTCGTGTTCGCACCAACTGCGTAGCGTGGCCAGGAGTTGGCCGTTGCTGTCCTTGGCCAGCACCTTGCGCAAGGGATTGAGCAGCTCGTCCAGGGCATCGTCGTTGCGATGACGCCAGAGCATCACGGGCAGGCGGTAGCGGTTGAGGGTCAACAGCCGCGAGTGCGGCAGTACATCGCGACCGTACGCCAGCAAATCGCCGACCCGCCGATAACACCGGCGCAGCCCCGCCAGCCCATCGGCCTGCCCGCCCACGGCCACACGCAGGATAGTCCAGCCCAGGCCTTCGAGTTTTTCCAACAGACGCGGATTGTCGACGGGCACGGCGGCAGGCCGGCACCACAACAGGGAAAACTGCGCCGAGCTGACACACCAGCTGTCCGGGTAACGAGACGTCAACCAGGTACTCAAGGCCTCCGCTGATTGCCCCGCGCCCAGTTCGAACAGGTACGGCGTGCGCGCCAGCTGCGGCTTGAGGCCCAATTGCCGGGCTTCATCAATCAGGCGCGGTGAGTCGCCACCGTCGGCCAGCAACAAGGCCAATAGATCGTCGCAGCGCTGGCGTCGCCACTGTTGCTCGACCTGCTGATGCCGGTGGCTGACCAGCATCTCGGCGGTCATGCGCACCAGCTCGGCGTACGTGCGCAAGCCCTCCGGCTCGCCAGTGATGCCCAGCACGCCAATCAAGCGCTGATCGTGCATCAGCGGCAGGTTAATGCCCGGCTGCACGCCCTTGAGGTGCTTGGCGGTCTGCCCGTCGATCTCGACCACGCGACCGTTGGCCAGTACCAGTTGCGCGCCTTCGTGGCGGGTGTTGATGCGCTCGGGTTCGCCGCTGCCGAGGATCAGGCCCTGGCTGTCCATGACGTTGACGTTATAGGGCAGGATCGCCATGGTGCGATTGACGATATCCTGCGCCAGGTCATGATCCAGCTCGAACATGCGGCCATCTCCTTGAAAGGAAGTCCTTGAAAGCGTGGTTGTTCATCGGCACAGCGCAAAGCATGCATCACTGTGCGCAAGCACAAAGACAGCACCCCGCCACGTGGCCGAGACTCGTTGGGCGATCAACGTTACCCTCGCATCGCAAAAAATCATAATAAAGAGAGATTCCCATGTCACAGAGCGCCGCTGTCACACTGGCCACCGATGACGATAAAAACGCCATCTACAAGCGCATTACCCTGCGCCTGATCCCCTTCATTTTCATCTGCTATCTGTTCAACTACCTCGACCGGGTCAACGTTGGCTTTGCCAAGTTGCAGATGCTCGATGCGCTGAAATTCAGCGAAACCGTATACGGCCTGGGCGCCGGGATCTTCTTTATCGGCTACGTGCTGTGCGGCGTGCCGAGCAACCTGGCGCTGACCAGGTTCGGTCCACGGCGCTGGATTGCCTTGATGATGATCGTCTGGGGCACACTGTCCACCTGCCTGCTGTTCGTCACCACGCCGACGCATTTCTACACCTTGCGCCTGTTTACCGGTGCGGCTGAAGCCGGCTTCTTCCCCGGTGTGGTGCTGTACCTCTCGCAGTGGTTCCCGACGTTCCGCCGTGGGCGGATCATGGCGCTGTTCATGTCGGCGATCCCGGTGTCCGGTTTGCTTGGCAGCCCGTTTTCCGGCTGGATCCTCAACCACTTCGCCGCCGGCCAGGGCGGCCTGGCGGGCTGGCAGTGGATGTTCCTGCTGCAAGGCATCCCGACCGTGATCCTCGGCGCCCTCGCCTACTTCCTGCTCAGCGACAGCTTTGCCCATGCCAAGTGGCTCAAGCCCCACGAGCGCGCCGTGCTGGAAGCCGATCAGGCCACCGACCTGGCCAACAAGCCGAAAACCACCAGCGACTCACTCGCCGCAGTGTTCAAGAACCCGGCGATCTGGGCGTTCGGCCTGATCTACTTCTGCATCCAGAGTGGCGTATACGCCATCAACTTCTGGCTGCCGTCGATCATCAAGAACCTGGGCTTCAGCGATAACCTGGTGATCGGCTGGCTCAGTGCGATTCCGTATCTGCTGGCAGCGGTGTTCATGTTGCTGGTGGGCCGCTCGGCGGACTTGCGCAAGGAGCGTCGCTGGCACTTGGTGGTGCCGATGCTGATGGGCGCCATCGGCCTGGTGATCGCGGTGAATTTCGCCACCACCCCGGCCATCGCTATCCTCGGCCTGACCATCGCCACCATGGGCGCCCTCACCGGCCTGCCGATGTTCTGGCCGGTGCCGACCGCCATGCTCAGCGCAGGCGCAGCCGCTGGCGGCCTGGCGCTGATCAACTCCATGGGCCAGATGGCCGGCTTCCTCAGCCCGTATATCGTCGGTTTTGTGAAGGATGCCACCGGGTCCACGGATGTGGCGTTGTACCTGCTGGCGGCGGTGATTGTGGCGGGCAGTGTGCTGGCGTTGCGGATGACGCGGACCTTGAAGGTATAACGCGGTCCATGTGGGAGGGGCGGTGCGACGATTCGACTTGCCCCCTCCCACATTTAGCCTGCGTTTACAGCAGGCCGCCGCCGTCGATATCAATGACAGCGCCGGTCATGTAGCCATTTTCCATGGCCAGCACATACCCCGCCGCCACTTCCTCGGCCTGCCCCACGCGCCCCACCGGCAGCGCGCCACCTGCCTTGGCAAACATCGCCAGGCGCTGGTCCTCGGCCAACCCCGCATACGCCGGGGTATCAATCACGCCGGGACTCACCACGTTGACCCGACGCGGCGCCAGCTCCTTGGCCAACTGCTTGCCCAGGGCTTCAGTGGCGGCGTTGATACCGACTTTGATGAACTGCCCCGGTGCCAATTTGCGCCCCAGTTGCCCGGAGGTCAGGCTGATGCTGCCGTGCTCATCGAGGAAAGGCAGCGCGTGCTGGATCGCCCGCAAGGCGCCCCAGAGTTTCACGTTGAAGTTGTCCTGGGCCTCGCCCAGGTCGGTTTCGGCCAAGGCCTTGGCGCGCACCGCGGGGCCGGAGGTGTACACCAGATGGTCAAACCGCCCGACGGTTTCGAACAACCGTTGCAGGGACGCGGCGTCGGTGACGTCCACTGGTTCGCTGCGCAGGCCGTTATCGCGGCCCGACGATAGGCGCCGCCCCGCCAGCACCACCTGGGCACCGCGTGCGGCTGCGGCCTTGGCCACGGCTGCACCGATGCCGCTGCTGCCGCCGATGACGATGACCGTTTTGCCGTTGAGTGAGGAATTCATGGGGAAGTGTCCTGGGTCAGAAAGTGAGCGTTCATCTTCCCAGCTTGGCAATCAATGAAAAATCCCGGTAAAACGACAGGATCTTTAAGGGATTTTTACAAATGAGCTCAATCCTCGACCTCGAAGTGTTCGCACGCACCGCCGACACCGGCAGCCTGTCTGCCGCCGCACGCGGGCTCGGCCTGACCCCCGCAGCGGCCAGCATTGCCCTCAAGCGCCTGGAAACCCGCTTGGGTACCCGCCTGCTGGCACGCTCCACCCGCAGCATGCGCCTGACCGAAGAAGGCCGGCGCTACCTCGACAGCGTGCGCGAGGCCCTGGCCGCCTTGGCCGAAGGCGAGCAAGCGCTCAAGCAGCAGAGCCAGGGCCTGACCGGCTTGTTGCAGTTGGCCGCGCCCTCGGATTTCGGCCGTAATGTGGTGCTGGGCTGGCTGGATGAGTTCAAGCTGGAACACCCGCACATCCGCCTGCAACTACTGCTCAACGACAGCAATGCCGACCTGTTCCGCGACACCGTCGACATCGCCCTGCGCTTCGGCGTCCCACGGGACTCCAGCCTGGTGGCGCTGCCGGTGGTGCCCGATCACCAACGCCTGCCCTGCGCCAGCCCCGACTACCTGGCGCGCCACGGCACGCCGCGCACCCCGGCGGAGTTGGCGCAGCACAATACGCTGCGGTACATGCGCCAGGGCCGGGCCAACAGCACCTGGTACTTTCGCCAGGGCACTAGGTTGCAGGAAGTCGAAGTGACGGGCGACTACCTGAGCGATGACGGTGAAATTGTGCGGCGCTGGGCGCTGGCTGGCCACGGGATTGCCTACAAAGCCAATCTCGACATCGCCCGGGACCTCAAGGCCGGACGGCTGGTGCAACTGCTGCCGGACTGGCAAGGCGAACCCACCCCGTTCAACCTGATGTGCCCGCACCGCCTGCAAGTGTCGGAGCGGGTGAAAGTGCTGCACCGATTTCTGCAAGGGCGTTGCCAGGCCTTGCTGAGTGCATGAAGAAACGCCCGCAGGGCTTGTTCCAGAGCCTGCGACTCTGGTATTGCATAGGTCACGTCTCACAGCTGCAAGGAGCTTTGCATGATTTACCGCACATTGGGCCAGTCCGGTTTGAAGGTCAGCGCCTTGACCCTGGGCACCATGATGTTTGGCGAACAGACCCACACCGAGGACTCGCTGCGCATCATCGACAAGGCCTGGGACCAGGGCATCAATTTTATCGACACGGCGGATGTCTACACCGGCGGGCGCTCCGAGGAAATCGTCGGCGAGGCCATCGCTCGCCATCGTCAGGATTGGGTGGTGGCGTCGAAAGTCGCCATTGGCCCCACCGAGGGCCTGCCCAACCGCAGTGGCCTGAGCCGCAAGCGCATCTTCAACGCGCTGGAAGCCAGCCTCACCCGTCTCGATACCGACTACCTCGACATCTACTACCTGCACCGCGAAGATCACGACACCCCGCTGGAGGTGACGGTATCGGCCATCGGCGACCTGATTCGCCAGGGCAAGATCCGCTACTGGGGCCTGTCCAACTATCGCGGCTGGCGGATTGCCGAGGTGATCCGCGTCGCCGAACGCCTGGGCGTGGACAAACCGGTGATCAGCCAGCCGTTGTACAACATCGTCAACCGCCAGGCTGAAGTCGAACAGATCACCGCCGCTGCCGCGTACGGCCTGGGCGTCGTGCCTTACAGCCCACTGGCGCGCGGCGTGCTCAGCGGCAAGTACGCACCGGACGTGACACCCGAAGCCGGCAGCCGTGCGGCACGCCAGGACAAGCGCATCCTGGAAACCGAATGGCGCGTGGAGTCGTTGCGCATCGCCCAGCAGATCCAGCAATACACCCAGGGCCGTGGCGTGGGCATTGTCGAGTTTGCCATCGCCTGGGTGCTGAACAACGCGGCGGTGAGCTCGGCGATCGTGGGGCCGCGCACCGAGGCGCAGTGGGATGCCTACACCGGCGCGCTGGACGTGAAGATCACGGCTGAGGATGAAGCGTTCATTGATTCGTTGGTAACGCCGGGGCATTCCTCTACGCCGGGGTTCAACGATGTGGGCCATTTTGTCTCGGGCCGAGTGGCGCGCGCATAGCCTGTTTGACCAAGTAAGGGTTGCGGAGCGGCCTTACTGTGGTGAGCGGGCTTGCCCCGCGCTGGGCTGCGCAGCAGCCCTTTAAAGCCGTCGCGTTTTTCCAGGAAAACCTCGTCGCCAGTTATTGGGGCTGCTTCGCAGCCCAGCGCGGGGCAAGCCCGCTCACCACTACCACCACCACCACCACCACCACCACCACCACCACCACCACCACACCCCGACTGCCCCTACCAAGCAGACCCAGACAGCGGCAGCGAGACATTTTCCTGAAAACGCCCCAAAACAGCGCGCCCTTCCCGCTTCAAAAGCACCATAATCCCCCTGTTGAAACTCCCCTACTTGTTTGAAATCGGTTTTCGCGAGGACAGCGTGTCTAAAGGTGTTGTGTTATCGGTGTCGGCCTCGGTGTTGTTTGCCGTGATGTATTACTTCACGTCATTGCTGACGCCATTGAGCGGCCTGGAAATTTTCGGCTGGCGCATGTTGCTGACCGTACCGTGCATGACGGTGTTCATGATCGTCAGCGGCGAATGGCGGCGGGTCTGGGAATTGCTGCGAGTGCTGGCGGCCAAGCCTCGGCTGATCGGCGGTGTGGTGTTGTCGTCGGCGTTGCTGGGCGTGCAGTTGTGGTTGTTCATGTGGGCGCCGCTGAACGGGCGCAGCCTGGATGTATCGGTGGGTTACTTCCTGCTGCCGCTGACCATGGTGCTGACCGGGCGCCTGGTATGGGGCGAACAGTTGTCCTACCTGCAAAAGATCGCGGTGTTTTTTGCCGGCCTCGGGGTACTCAACGAGTTGTTCCAGGCCGGCGGGTTCTCCTGGGCGACGCTGGTGGTGATCATCGGTTACCCGCTGTATTTCATTGCGCGCAGATACCTCAAGACCGACCACCTGGGCGGACTGTGGCTGGACATGGCGCTCATGCTGCCGGTGGCCTGGTGGTTTGTGCAAAGCGGCGAACAGGGCTTTGCGGTGATGGATGCCCACCCCAAGCTGTACGGGTTGATCCCGATGCTGGGCCTGATCAGCGCCTCGGCGCTCGTGAGCTATATCATCGCCAGCCGCCTGCTGGCGTTCAGCCTGTTCGGACTGCTCAGTTATGTCGAGCCGGTGCTGTTGCTGGTGGTGGCGCTGCTGCTGGGTGAAGGCATCAAGGCCGGCGAATGGTTGACCTACATCCCGATCTGGATCGCGGTCATGGTCCTGGTGTTCGAAGGGGTCAAGCACCTGGTGCGTCAGCGCAGGGCTTGAGCGACGAACAGGCGACAGGCCGCAACAGCGCCTGATGGTGCTGAATGGCACCCTCATCGTCCAGGGTGGTGAACTGTACTTGCGTACCGGTCAGGCCCTCGTGAGGCAGCCCGAGCATCGCAATCCGTGCAGTCCCATAGGGCGCGACCATCGGCGGATCTTCGCTGCGATGCTCCACTGCGCTGAGTGTCAGTACCACCCCGGACAAGGTCACGTGATAGGGCGTGGGGTTAAGCACCTCCAACCCCGCCTCGCCTCCACCGCTTACGGACCATTGCAGCGCATGAGCCGCGTCCTGCACCTTCCCCGGCAGTTCGGCGGGCCGGAGGAAAAGCTTGATCCGCGTACGAAAGGCAAATTGCAGGACGTTGGTTTCAGCCGAGGCCTCAACGCTCGGCCTGATTGCCAGCACGTTCAGCCAGTACACCGACTCCCGGTCAGCCATCGGCTTCGGCGTTTGATAATGCATGATCCGCAAGGCGCGTCCGGTGCTTGCATTCATGCGAACGATGGGTGGCGTAATCGTGAACGGCACATCACTGTTTTCGGGCGCCGCCGCCGCATCGCCGTCATCGATCCACGCCTGCACCAGGCGCGGACTGTCAGCCTCGTTGTGCAGGTTGATCACCACCGCGCGCGCGGCGCCCGGATAGATGACACGTGTGCGGTCAATCACGATTTCACCCTGCGCGACGATCGCCTGCAGGCTCATCAGCACGCCAAGGCCCCTGCTCCACAGCGCGATGCTCATCGGTAGCTCATTGTGAAGGACGCCAACCCGTTCGCGCTGCCGGGCCGGATCGATGAGCCCGTCTGGATATAACGTGCAGTCAAAGGAATCTGCACGGTTGCATTGCCGGTTGTGCCGACCAGCCACTGGTTCGGGTTGCCAATGGTCGTGGAGTCAGCGCCGTAACGCACCAGTGTGCTCCCCCGCAGTAATTGCAGTGCGACGCCGCTGGCCACGGAGGTCGGGGTCAGGGACAACACATCGCTGCGATTGGCCGGCGTGGTCTGGTCTGTCACCGTGATAAATACGTCACGCGTAGCGCCGCTGGTGCCGCCCGCACATGACAGTGTGATGTTGCGGGTCACGCTGCCGGCGAAGCTGCCCACCCCGCGAAAGTCACGTGCAGCCACGGCCGGCATGGGCATTGCAACCGAAGGCGTGGTGACGCTGCAGGTGGGTTTGCGGGGCGCATTGATCGTGATATTGGAGAAGTTCACCGCGTAATAACCGGCGCCGCTGATGGGCGTGCCGGTGATCGTATACCGTGCAAGGTTCCTGGCGGCGATCGTGCCGCCGGTGATGGGGCCCGTGGCTACAAAATAGATACGGGTATCAAGCCCGAGGACGATGGGCCTTGCCCTGATATCTCCAACAATCAGTGTGACACCTGCCGTGTTGATAGGCATGAACGGCCGATTCGGGTCCCTCGCCATCAAGGCAAACCCGACCCCAGGTACATTGGTGGCATGCACTGGCATTGAAAGCCCGTTAGCGGAAAATGTCCGGCCCGTCGGCGGGCTATTGACCAGCGCCAGCCTGGCCTGTGCCCCAAAAGCAATGCCTGTGGTACACCGAAGCGCAGATGCTGGAGGGCTGTCAAAGCGATAGCCGCTGGCGGCCCCTATCACTTGCCCTACCTGTTGCCCGGCCGCAACGGTGATCGGGGGAATAGTAATATTCACCGACGGGCCGGGGGCGCAGATGATCGCTTGAGCTTCCAGCGCCACCATCCATCCTCCCAGCACCACGCTGACAAGCGAAAACCTAGTCATGAAAACAACACCTCTGTCATATCGGATAAGTCATGCATCGCATCAATCATGAATCGGCGCTCGCTCATGGCTGGCCTGCCACCTGGCGAGCCTGGCTCGCCACGCATACCCCTTGCATGAAGTCGGTAGTGACCTGTCGCTGGCCGGCGGTCGCCGGCGGCATGTGATAGTGGATATCGCACTGCTCGGCGATTTTGCTGCCCCACTTGACGGTCAGGCGGCCTTCCTGCGGGATGTCCCGGACGAAGGCTTTACTGGCCTGCCCCACCACACCGACCTCACGCCCTTGCCCATCGAATACCTGTGCGGCAAATGGCAGCGGGCTGCCATTCTCGCGAACGCCCTTGACCACCACTGCCCGGCCGTTGACCGTGTCGAACTTGACCAGCGATACCGCACCCGAGGTCGGTACGACGTTGCGGGTCGATTCCTGAAGCTCCACATCCAGCGACATGCCTTCCGGATCGATCTCCACCGTATTGTTCTGGAACGCCGTCAGATTGGGCACGACGGCGTATCCCTTGCTGTTGACCCGTGTACCGCCGCCGCCGCCAAGCCGGGCGCCTTCGGCTCCCGGCACATGGACCAGCGCCGAGGCTTCGCCCAGGCTTTGCGAGAACGCCACACCGTCGGCGTGCACGACTACCCCGCCGTCGGCGCCGAACGAAAGCTGCGAGCTATCGCGGCTCTGGCCATATCCGGCGCGCAGGTGGGTGGCATCGGTGCGATAACCCGCATAGGTGTTGAACTGGCTGGAGCGTGTGCCTTCACTGGTCGCACGGTGGGCGGAAACACCGTAGTTGACCTCGGCATTCTCGCCCAGGAAGCCGTTGATGCCCACCTGCTGCTGGCTGCCCCGTGTATCGCCGGTATCCCGGGACAGCGAAGTATTGATCGTCGGCGACCTCGACTCGCTCCCCAGGGGCATCGACAGTGTGAGCATGTAGCGGTTATCGATGCGCCCAGGTTGGCCGATACGCCCGAAGAACACATCGTCACTGAGCTCGCTTTGGGTCAGTTGCCGCGTGTCCTGGATCCTCGAACGTTGCGCCGAAAGGTTCCAGTTGAGCTTGTTCCAGGTCGAGCCGTAGCTGGCGGTGAATGAAACCTGGCGCCCCTCCTCACCGCCCCAATAGTCGACAGAGCTGCCGTACAGGCTCAAGGTGCCGATGCCCAGTTGCTGGCTGATGGTCAGGTCGAGCCGGCTTTTTTGCCGGGCATAGCCGTTGACATCACCGGAGCGGCTCGCGATCTCACGCACATTCAGGGCATCCGGAAGGTTCAGGTATCCCTCTGTGGAGAATCGATACGCGCCCAGCGCAAAATGCGTACCCGATGCCGGCAGGCTTTTGTTGTAGCCAAGCCCGAGGCTTTGCCCGGTCAGGCGTCCATGGTCAGGCACCGCGGTACGTGAGGTGGCGGTGTCCAGCGAAAACGCGCCGACGGGCGTATTCAACGCAACACCGACCTTTCCCTGCTCATAGCCTTTGGAAAGACTGCCGCCGCCATACACCGTCAGGTCATCGGTCAAGCCGTGTTGCAGAGTGCCTTGAAAGACGCTCGCCCCCTTGGCATCGATGCCCTTTTGCTGCACCTCACCCAGGGTGGCGCTGTATTTTGTCGTGTCGGCCCGCAGCAGTTGCGGGGCCACTGAGTACGGCACGACGAAGGTGTTCCGACGCCCGTCGACTTCGGTCACGCTGACGATCAAATCACCGCCGTAACCGGTGGCATGCAGGTCACTGATGACAAAGGGGCCAGGCGCCACCGTGGTCTCATAAATGGTGTAGCCGTTCTGGCTGACCGTGACCGTTGCATTACTGTCGGCGACACCCCGTACCTGCGGTGCATAGCCTTGCTGCGTCTGCGGGCGCATGCGGTCATCGGTGGCCAGGGTCACGCCCCGCAGGCGGACCCCGTCGACGATCTGTCCGTTGCTGAAGGTGTCTCCCAGGGTCAGTTGTGACTGCCAGGGGATGATACTGCGCTGCACATACGTGGACGTGTTCTGATAAGTCTCGAAGCCTGTGCGATTGCTCCAGGCCTGGGCGCCCTGGTGCCGCAAGCGCCAGGCGCCCAGATTGATCCCCGCATTGAGGCCCAGGTAAGTACGACCGTCACCTTCACCGGCGGTGACTGCGCTGGTGCTGAAGTTGTAATTGAGTAACCCTGCGGCAATCCCCTCATCCAGCGACTCGGGGTCAATGTAGCCACGCATGGAGCGCTTCATATAGGCCTGCGGCACGCTGGCGGCCAACTCGAGCGCACCCGGGTCGAAAGTGCTGGACGCCATCGGAATCCACTGCCCCAGGTCGCCGCAATACTGGCCGGCTGCGGCAGGGTTGCCGACCTCGCGCCCATGGGCCTCGGTATCGACTTTATCCATCGCGATACCGATCTTTTCCAACACTTCGCGACTCAAGCACGGCTGCGCACCGGCCTTTGCCTGGGCTGCGACGAACTCCACCTCCCTGCGGCCCAATGCCTGGCCGTTGACCACGATATCTACGCGGTACAGGCCGGGGCTCATCGGGTTGCCGGTGTTGAACCGTGACGTGTCGACCGACGACGCCAGGCCACTGGAGAATGCGTTCAGATCAAAGCTCAACTCAGACGCAAGCGCGGCATCGCTTGCCATCACGGCCGCACTCATCAAACCACCCAACATCATCGTGCGAGGCTGGAATGGCAAAATCGGGGCGCAACGATGCACCCTTACCTGGATGTGACTAGGCATAGTTATGACTTCAGTGGCCGCTGGGAAATGTACGTTTGCTTGCCATCGTCAACGTTCCGGGGACGCGTTCAGCGGTGCAACACAGCAGGCTGCACCGATGAAAAGCCACCGAAATCGTTGATGTAGGTGAAACTCACCCGCGCATCAGCAGGTATTGCCTTCGCGGCTTTCGGCACCGGTACCTTCAATGTGCCTCCTGGTTCCACCATTCCTTCCGGCAGGATCAGTTTTTTCGCGTCGGGATCAGCGCCCATGAGCAGGGCAATGTCGTTGAAGGTGACGTGATACGCCGATGGGTTATGCACCTGTATCTCGTTGCCCTGGGCGACCCGCGCCAGGGACCAGCGCAACAGCCCGGGCGCCTCCTCGGGTGTTCCGGATAATTGCGCCGGACGAAAAAACACTTTGGTGCGGATACGGAACGCGAACTTGAAGTGGTTCCGCTGGTCGTCTTCAAGCGTGGGATCAAACTCACTGGTCGCACCAGGGACCTCAAGTACATTCAACCAGAACAGCGACTCTCTATCCGCAGGCAGCGGTGCCTTGGTGTAGGACAGGCGCATGGACTGGCTTTTGCCTGAGTCCAGGCGAAATACCGGCGGAGACAGGACGAAAGGCACATCGCTCAGTGACGGCGCTGCCTCTGGGTCACCGGCGTCCAGCCATGCCTGGACCAGGCGGGGTGCATGTTTGTCATCATTGGTCACTCGTAGGGTGACCTCGCGTCGCTGCTCGGGGTAAATCTGTCGCGTACCGTCGATAACCACGCCCGCGTGCGCCATGTGCGAGGCCATCCCCAAGGACAGGCTCATCGCCACGCACATCGCTCGACGACTTAAGATCATCAGTAAATCCTGCATCGGGTAATCCTTGATAACAGTTGTCCTACGCCCGACCGCCGGGTCGAGCGAGGATCTCAGGCGATGGTCATCTGCGTGGCTGCATCAAGGAAAGGTGACCGAGTACTGCACACTGCTGGTGACATTACCCGCGCCCGCCGCGCCACCGTTGGCGATATAGCGTGCGTAGAACGGCAAGGTCGCCAGGCCATTGGTGACGGTGGCAACGGTCGAGTTGTTGCCGGTGCGCAAGTCCATTGGCGTGGAGGTCGCACCATCGAGGATTTGTACCTCCACCCGCGAGGCCGGCGTTGCCGTGGCCGTGTTACGCAAGTTGCCGGTTGCCGGGTTGATGCCAGGGCTGGTCGGCTCATAACGTACGGCGACCTTGGTACCGTCCGGGCACCCACCCGAGCCGCCAACATAGACAAAGTAGCGCTTGGCGCCGGCCGTATCGCCTGCGGCCTTGAGGGCCGAGGTTTGCACTCGGTCAAGCACTACCGGGAAGTTGGCGCCCGAACCTGGCGAGGCCCCGGTACCGCCACTGATGGTGCAGGTGGTGCCACTGACCGAGCCTGTGATGGTGATGGTACCGTCTGCCGCATAAGCGGAGCTGGCGGCAAAGCCGCAAAAGGCCAGCACTGCAGCCGCCAGAGTTTGTTTTGTCATAGTCAGTCTTTCCTTAAAGTTGGGTTCGCGGAATGCACGGTTGCGACACAGGAGAACATCAGCTCTTGCGCCCCCCATGTGTGGAAATCGCGATCAATCGGGTTCCCAGGCCTGGAAAAGGCGTTTGTTTCAAGCTGGTTCTGAATGGGCAGGCAAAAAAAATGCTCCGTACCTTGGGATACGGAGCATGTTCGTCAAGCACCTGGGCAGCCTGCCAGGCCCCACATGGATCAGTCGGCGGTCAACACGCCTCGGCGAACCTGATCGCGCTCGATCGACTCGAACAGCGCCTTGAAGTTGCCCTCGCCAAACCCGTCATCGCCCTTGCGCTGGATGAACTCGAAGAACACCGGGCCCATCAGGGTTTCCGAGAAGATCTGCAGCAACAGGCGCTTGTCGCCTTCGATGGACGAGCCGTCCAGCAGGATGCCCCGCGCCTGCAGTTGATCCACCGGTTCGCCGTGGTTCGGCAGGCGACCTTCGAGCATTTCGTAGTAGGTGTCCGGCGGTGCGGTCATGAAGCGCATGCCGATCTTCTTGAGTGCGTCCCAGGTCTTGACCAGGTCGTCGGTGAGGAACGCCACGTGCTGGATGCCCTCGCCATTGAACTGCATCAGGAACTCTTCGATCTGCCCGGCGCCCTTGGACGACTCTTCGTTCAGCGGGATGCGGATCATGCCGTCCGGGGCGCTCATGGCCTTGGAGGTCAGGCCGGTGTATTCGCCCTTGATATCGAAGTAGCGCGCTTCACGGAAGTTGAACAGTTTCTCGTAGAAGCCGGCCCAGTAGGCCATGCGCCCGCGATAGACGTTGTGGGTCAGGTGGTCGATGACCTTGAGGCCGGCACCTTGGGGGTTGCGCTCGACGCCGTCGAGGTAGACGAAGTCGATGTCATAGATCGAGCTGCCCTCACCAAAACGGTCGATCAGGTACAGCGGCGCGCCGCCGATGCCCTTGATGGCCGGCAGGTTCAGCTCCATCGGGCCGGTTTCGATATGGATGGGCTGGGCACCCAGCTCCAGGGCGCGGTTGTAGGCTTTTTGCGAGTCCTTGACGCGGAACGCCATGCCGCACACCGACGGGCCATGCTCGGCGGCGAAGTAGGAGGCGATGCTGTTGGGCTCGTTGTTGAGGATCAGGTTGATCTCGCCCTGGCGGAACAGCTGGACGTTCTTGGAGCGGTGATTCGCGACTTTGGTGAAGCCCATGATCTCGAAGATCGGCTCCAGGGTGCCCGGGGTCGGCGATGCGAATTCGATAAATTCAAAGCCCATCAGGCCCATTGGGTTTTCATAGTGGTCGGTCATGGCCGGCGCCTCATCATTCTTGTGGGTAGCAATTGGTTATTTGCGAGCAAGGATGAGGTCGGAGGGCGGCGCGCAGGAAAGGCCTCGCACACTGCGGGCGAGGAAGTCACCAAAGATGAGGGGGGAGCCGAGTAGCTTCATGGTTACATCAGTCTCTGACGGCCGAGGCTTGCGTGAGCGCAAGTCCATATTCTTGTATGCGTAAATCGATTCTACACAGCGTAACTGCGTTTGTCCGTACTCTTATCAAATCCCCATTGCCCTGGCCTGTGCAAGGGGTTTGTTGCACAGGTAGATGCCCAGCAGGATGATGGCCCCGCCCGCCAGCATGGGCGCCGTCAGTTGCTCCCCCAGCAGCAAGGCACCGCAGATCACCGCCGTCAGTGGGTTGAGTGCGATAAACACGCCGGAGCGCGTCGCGCCAATACGCCGGATGCCGTCGTAGTAACCGATATACGCCAGCGCCGAGCCCAACACGCCGAGGTAGGCCAGGCTGAGCCACTGGGTGAGTTGCAAGCGGCCGAGCGCTTCTACGCTGACGCTTGCGGTGACAAACGCGGTGCTGATCAACATCAACGTGCCCAGCAGCACCGACCAGGTGACCGTCTGCAATGGCCCCAGGCTTTGGTTGAGCCCACGGGCACACAACGAATAAACGCCCCACCCTGCCACGCAGCCAAGGATCAGCAGGTCGCCGATCCAGGCATCGGCGGTGGCCTGCAGCAACTGCGGGTTACGGCTGACAATGACCGTCCCGGCACCGACCAGGCACAACAGGATCCCCAGCAGCTTGATCCGACTCAGCCGCTCCTTGAATAACAGCCAGCTCGCCAGGCCGATCACCGCCGGGTTCAACGCCACGATCAACGAAGCCCGCGACGCATTGATGTACTGCAACCCATAGAAGAAGCACAGGTTGTAGAAAAAAATCCCGCAGAAGCCCAGCACCGCCAGCTGCGCAAACTGCCGAAGATTCGGGCGTAACAGTCGAATACGCCCGCAGGCCATGAACAGCAACAACGCCAGGCTGGCGAGGATAAAACGCAGGCTGGCGGCCAGCAGCGGATTGAGGTGGTCGGCCAGGAAGCGCCCGGCGACAAAGGTACCGCCCCAGATCATGGTGACGGCGGCGAGTTTGCAATAAGTCAGGTAGTCGGAGGCGGGATGCATGGGGATGGCTCTAGGTACGGGGAGAATTGGCGTATTCTTCAGCTAATAACTAATCATCGTAAAATGAGCTTTCACTCATGACCCTGACCCAATTGGAAATCTTCTCGCTGGTCGCCGAGCTGCAGGGTTTTACCAGTGCGGCCCACCGCCTGGGCATCAGCCAGTCGGCGGTGTCCCATGCCATCAAGGCCCTGGAGCAGGAACTGGGTGTGGAGCTGTTTCGGCGCCACCAGTCACTGGTAGAACCCAGCGACATCGGCCGGCAATTACTCGGACGTGCCCGTGCCATGCTCGGCCTGGCCAACACCCTGCAACAAGAAGCGGCCGATGCCCGGGGCATGCGGCGCGGTACCTTGCGCATCGGCTCGTTCGGGCCGACCGCGTCGATTCGCCTGCTGCCCACCATCCTCAGCGAGTTTCGCAGCGCCCATCCGGGGATTGAGGTGCATGTGGACGAAGGCCCCGACCGCCAGGTGCTGCAGTGGCTGGATGAGCGACGGATCGATGTGGGCTTTGTGGTGCTGGAACAGGAGCGCTACGACACCTTTACCGTGTTCGAGGACGAGCTGGTGGCGCTGCTGCCGGCAGATCATCCATTGGCTGCGCGGGACACGCTGGCCCTGCAGGACCTGTGCGACGATGCCTTTATCCTGACCGAAGCCGGCTCCTCGGAACTGGTCACCCGCCTGTTCGACGCCAGACAACTGCGACCAAGGATTCGTTACCGCTGTGCACAACTGCTGAGCACCCTGGAAGCGGTCAGCCGTGGCGATGGCCTGAGCATCGTCGCCGAAGCGTCGCTGCCCCAGGCACTTGATCCGCGCTATGTGAAGCGACCCCTTTCGCCCCGTGTGCCGCGCCAGATCGGCCTGGCGGTGCTGGATCGTCGGCAGTCGTCACCGGCCACCGTGGCCTTTATCGAGATTGCGCAAAGCCTTGTCAGGGCGAGCAAACTCCAAGCGGGCCATCTATCATCGGAACATTCCCCGCCGGCCTGCCGGTAAAGCCCTCCCCCTGCGCAACAGGCCTGAACCCATGCCCCTCACTGTCAAAGGCCCGCGAAGACTTCTCACCCGCTATGCGATCAGCCTGTTGGCGGGTGTGCTGCCGATCCTGCTCGGTGCGGCCATCCTGTATTGGCAAGCCGAACGCACCCTCGAACAAAGCACCGCGCAAACCGCCCAGGAAGCCGTACGTCAATTCGACCTGATGCTCGACAATACCGCCCTCGCCGCCCAGGCCTTGCTGCCCCTGGCCGGACAGCCGTGTGACAGTGGCGCGCAACTGGCGCTGCGTGAACAGGTCACGCGCCGGCCGTTTGTGCGGGCGACGACCTTGTCCTGGCAGAAAAACATTTATTGCAGCTCCCTGTTCGGCAGCAACTACGAGTCACCGGTAAACCCGGATGACTACGTCGATGGCCGCCTGTGGCTGATGAACGGCAACCCGGTTACGCCGGATACCGCGCTGCTGGTCTACCGCCTGGTCGACGGCGACAAAGCGGCGTTTGCCTCCATCGACGGCTATCACCTGACCAACGCCCTGCGCCTGATCAGCCGCTATGCGCAGCTTGTGCTGCAAGTCGGCCCTCACTGGCTCGGCGCCGATGGCAACGTGCACGACACTGCAGTCCCGGTATTTGCCGTGGCCCATCATCACCTGGCGTCCGAGCGTTATCGCTACAGCGTCGACGCCGGCATGCCGGCCGGTGAAGTGTGGCGCTATATGCAGGCACGTTACCCGGCGCTGTTCAGCCTGGTGGTGTTCTTTGGCGTCCTCGCGGGCCTGCTTGCGCACTGGCTGCAAAAGCGCTCCTCGGCGCCCACCCATGAGCTGCAACGGGCGCTGGGGGCCAATGAGTTCATCCCGTACTTCCAGCCGGTGGTGCGCGGTGACACCCGCGAATGGGCCGGCTGCGAAGTGCTGATGCGCTGGCAGCACCCCAAGGAAGGCCTGGTCCGGCCCGATCTGTTTATCCCGCTGGCCGAACATTCCGGCCTGATAGTGCCAATGACCCGTGCCCTGTTGCGCCAGACCGCCACCCAACTGGCGCCCCATGCGACGCAGTTCAGCCCGGGCTTCCATATCGGCGTGAATATCACCGCGCGCCATTGCCACGACCTTGCACTGGTGGAGGATTGCCGTGAATTTCTCGCCGCCTTTGCGCCGGGCCAGGTGACCTTGGTGCTGGAGCTGACCGAGCGCGAGTTGATCGAGCCCACGGATATTACCCGTCGACTGTTCGACGCCTTGCATCAACTGGGCGTGATGATTGCCATCGATGACTTTGGTACCGGTCACTCCAGCCTGGGTTATTTACGTAACTTCAATGTGGACTACTTGAAGATCGACCAGAGTTTTGTCGCCATGATCGGTGCCGATGCACTATCGCGGCATATTCTGGACAGCATCATCGAATTGTCCGGCAAGCTGGACCTGGGCATCGTTGCCGAGGGTGTAGAGACTGCCGAGCAGTGCGAATACCTGGCCGCTCATGGTGTGGATTTCCTGCAGGGTTACCTGTTTGGAAGGCCTTTACCCTGCGATGATTTCATTAAAAACCTGGCCAGCCATTCAATAGGCACGCACTAGCGGCGTTGAAATAATGTTAATACGACAAAAGACGTGATTTACTCGTGGCGGATTAACTACTACAATTTTTCTTGCCTGTGCAGAACTCGCAGGACGACTTCTTCTGTGAGTCGCCTTAACGCTATTGGCTTATAGCTTTGTCTGTAGTTGACATCAGCCAAATACACTATTGGAGTACAGATTTTGTCCAGACTCGCCGAATTTCGCGCAGCAGAAAAAGCCCTTCAAGAGCAGCTCGCCCAGCTGGAGTCCCTGAAGAACGACGCCGGCCTGAAGAAAGAAATCGAATTCGAAGAAAAGCTTCAAGGACTGATGAAAACCTACGGCAAAGGCCTGCGCGACATTATCCTGATCCTTGATCCAAACCCGGGCAAGACCAGCGCTGCCACCGCCAGCGCACCCAAACAGCGCCGTGCGCGCGTGGTCAAGGTTTACCACAACCCGCACACTGGCGAACTGATCGAAACCAAGGGCGGTAACCACCGTGGCCTCAAGGCCTGGAAAGAACAGTATGGCGCGGCCACTGTAGACTCCTGGCTTCGCGGCTGATCGCAGCGCACTAACAAAGAGCCCCGCACATGCGGGGCTTTTTTATTCAAGGGTTCGAAACCGAACTTAAATAACATTTCACCTTGTTGAGAATCGACGGGCGAAACCCACTTAAAGTTTGAGGCTGGCGCGCACCGAACTGACTTCATCCTTGCTGGCTTCGTAGGCATCGGCTTGACCCGCGTATGAAAAAACATACGCTTTATCGGTATCTACAGCCCCCACCAATGTTTGCGAAAGGACGTGCCGTCCATTCTCGGTAATCACACAGGTAGTTTCCACGGCCTCAAGGCGACTCAGTGTTGTCGAGTGCATCTTGCTGCATACACTTTGATAACCGCCCTGGGCAAAATCTTTCTGGATGGACTTGCGCATCTCCAGCAATACGCCCTGGAGATTAACGTTATGCCCGGCCTCGATCGGCGTCCCCGTCAACTCCATCACCATCAATGTGTTGCCATTTTCGTCGTTCTTGATCGCACGCTGCCGCGAGACCGGCTGCCGCGTGGCCGGCGCGTCGCCGTCGGGCACCACCTCTTCTACCTGCCAGCCGCTGGGCCAGTGAATTTCCGGGGCGCCCGCCCACACCCAGGGGCTGGCCAACAGCAAACACAGAGCGCTCAACAGCGGTATACGACATTCGATCATTGCAAAAGACACCCAAGGTTCAAGCGACAAAGTGTGAGCCCCGCCACCGGCCGGTCGCAAGACCTGCGCGCGCTTTTTCATTTGGCGCAGCAAGCGGGCCTTGCGTATCATGGCCCGGCTGCACGGACGCCAGCCGCAAGCCAAGGGAACGCTCCTCTTACCTGGAGCCGCGTTTGCCCCATTTTTTTCTGGAGGGCCCATGAGCCTGCACGAACTGAACACCTTCCCGGGCGTCACCGCCCAACCTGACACCGCCACCTCGAACTTCGTGTTCAACCACACCATGCTGCGGGTCAAGGACATCACCAAGTCCCTGGACTTCTACACCCGCGTCCTGGGTTTTTCCCTGGTTGAAAAGCGCGACTTCCCGGAAGCCGAATTCAGCCTGTACTTCCTGGCCCTGGTGGACAAATCCCAGATCCCGGCCGACGCCGCCGCGCGCACCCAATGGATGAAGTCGATCCCGGGCATCCTGGAACTGACCCACAACCACGGCACCGAAAACGATGCCGACTTCGCCTACCACAACGGCAACACCGATCCACGGGGCTTCGGCCATATCTGCATCTCGGTGCCCGATATTGTCGCCGCATGCGAACGCTTCGAAGCATTGGGCTGCGATTTCCAGAAACGCCTGACCGATGGCCGCATGAAAAGCCTGGCGTTCATCAAGGACCCGGATGCGTACTGGGTCGAGATCATCCAGCCAGCGCCGCTGTAAGTTTCAACACACAACAAAAAACCCCATGATCACTCATGGGGTTTTTCGTTTCCTGACCTGGGCTTACGCCGGAGCGGAGGTACGGATCAGGTGATCGAAAGCACTCAGGGAAGCCTTGGCGCCCTCGCCTACCGCAATCACGATCTGCTTGTACGGCACGGTCGTCACGTCACCGGCGGCGAACACACCTGGCAGTGAAGTCTCGCCACGGGCATCGACAATGATCTCGCCACGGGGGGTCAGTTCCACAGTGCCTTTAAGCCAGTCGGTGTTGGGCAGCAAGCCGATCTGTACAAAGATGCCTTCCAGGTCGAGGGTCTTGAACTCACCGGTATCGCGGTCCTTGTAGGCCAGGCCTGTCACTTTCTGGCCATCGCCTTTGACTTCACTGGTCAGCGCGCTGGTGATCACGTCAACGTTAGGCAGGCTGTACAGCTTGCGCTGCAATACCGCATCGGCGCGCAACTTGCTGTCGAACTCCAGCAAGGTCACATGGCTGACGATACCGGCCAGGTCGATGGCCGCTTCAACGCCGGAGTTGCCCCCGCCGATCACCGCCACACGCTTGCCCTTGAATAGCGGACCATCGCAGTGCGGGCAGAAGCACACGCCCTTGGCCTTGTATTCCTGCTCGCCCGGTACACCCATTTCGCGCCAGCGGGCGCCGGTGGCCAGGATCACGGTCTTGGACTTGAGGGTCGCACCGCTTTCAAAGCGAATTTCGTGCAGGTCACCGGGATTCTTCGCCGGCACCAGGCTGCTGGCGCGCTGCAGGTTCATGATGTCCACGTCGTATTGACGCACGTGGGCTTCCAGGGCGCTGGCCAGTTTCGGCCCTTCGGTTTCCTGTACCGAGATAAAGTTCTCGATGGACATGGTGTCCAGCACCTGGCCACCAAAGCGTTCGGCGGCAACACCGGTGCGAATACCTTTACGTGCGGCGTAGATGGCGGCTGCGGAACCGGCTGGGCCACCGCCGACGACCAGCACATCAAAGGCCTCCTTGGCGCTGATTTTTTCGGCGGCTTTTTCAATGCCGCTGGTGTCGAGCTTGGCGAGGATTTCTTCCAGGCCCATGCGGCCCTGGCCGAAGTTCACGCCATTCAAGTAGACGCTCGGCACCGCCATGATCTGACGCTCGTCGACTTCAGCCTGGAACAGCGCGCCGTCGATGGCGACGTGGCGGATATTCGGGTTGAGCACGGCCATCAGGTTCAGCGCCTGGACCACGTCCGGGCAGTTCTGGCAGGACAGCGAGAAGTAAGTCTCGAAACTGAACTCGCCTTTAAGCGCGCGGATCTGTTCGATGACTTCGACACTGGCCTTCGACGGGTGGCCACCGACTTGCAGCAGGGCCAGCACCAACGAAGTGAATTCATGGCCCATGGGGATGCCGGCGAAACGCAGGCTGATCTCGGCACCCGGGCGGTTGATGGAGAACGATGGCTTACGCGCATCATCGCCATCGGTCTTCAGGGTAATCAGCGTGGTGAGGCTGGCTACGTCCTGCAGAAGGGCAAGCATTTCCTGGGATTTCGCGCCGTCGTCGAGGGAGGCGACGATCTCGATCGGCTGGGTGACCCGTTCCAGGTATGACTTCAACTGAGCTTTAAGATTGGCGTCCAACATACGGGCGATTTCCTATTAATTCGGTTTATTGCAGACAAAAAAACGCCCGAGCGACTGTCGCCCGGGCGTTTTGAGGGCGGATGCAGCTTACTTAAGTGCGGAGTTCCGCCCTTGATACGTCTTCACAGACTTAGATCTTGCCGACCAGGTCCAGGGACGGAGCCAGAGTAGCCTCGCCTTCTTTCCACTTGGCTGGGCACACTTCGCCTGGGTGGGCAGCAACGTATTGAGCGGCCTTGATTTTGCGCAGCAGCTCGGAAGCGTCACGGCCAACACCGCCGTCGTTCAGTTCAACGATCTTGATCTGACCTTCCGGGTTGATCACGAAGGTACCGCGGTCAGCCAGGCCAGCTTCTTCGATCAGGACGTCGAAGTTGCGGGAGATGGTCAGGGTCGGGTCGCCGATCATGGTGTACTGGATTTTGCCGATGGCTGGCGAAGTGTTGTGCCAGGCAGCGTGGGCAAAGTGGGTGTCGGTGGAAACGCTGTAGATTTCGACGCCCAGCTTCTGGAATTCGGCGTAGTTGTCGGCCAGGTCTTCCAGCTCGGTTGGGCAAACGAAGGTGAAGTCGGCTGGGTAGAAGAACACTACCGACCATTTGCCTTTCAGGTCAGCGTCGGTCACATCTACGAAGTTGCCGTTTTTGTATGCAGTTGCTTTGAACGGTTTTACTTGGCTGTTGATGATAGGCATCGTTGACTCTCCGTCAGGGGTTAAGAAGTTGATGAGGTGAATCCTACCCACTCTCTCGGCAGATGGCTCATTGGCAAACCTGATGCTGACGATTGGTTTTCCCTATCAGGTGACGGTATTAATAGAAGAAATCTCAAAGCAGCGGTTGAGTGGCCAATGTCATGCCGAGAAAGGGCGTCGCTTCAACATAGCGCATGGCGGATTTCATGTCGCTCCAGCCGACGTAACTCATCAACGACTTCAAGTCCCACCCGCTGGAATGGGCCCAGGTGGCAAAGCCCCGACGCAGCGAGTGACTGGTGTACTGCTCGGCGGCGATGCCCGCACGCTCAAGCGCCTGGCGCAGCAGCGGTATCACGCTGTTGGGGTGCAAGCCCTCCTCCCCCAGGTTTCCCCAGCGATCGATACCGCGAAATACCGGACCGCGCACCAGAGCCGAGGCGCTGAGCCATTCGCTGTAGGCCTGCACCGGACACAGGCGCAGCAGCGCCGGGGTGTGATAGGTCTTGCCGAGGTTGTCGCGGTCACTTTTGCTGCGCGGCAGGTACAGACTGATGCCTGCACCGGGTGTGGCCTGCACGTGTTCGATACTTAATCGGCACAACTCATCGCTACGGAAACCGCGCCAGAAGCCCAGCAGGATGAGCGCAGTGTCACGTTTGGCGCGCAGCAACCGCGGTGGGTCATGCGCCTCACTGGCCTCTCGCGCTTCAGCCTCAAGGGAGGCCGCGACCTGCTCCAGATGCCTGAGTTGCAACGGCTCGGCCTGCTTCTCCTGCGCCGGGTGCACGGCGCGAATCCCCTTGAGCACCTTGCGCACCACCGGCGCTTTCGTCGGATCGGGAAAGCCCTGGCTGGTATGCCATTGCGCCAATGCCGAGAGCCGCAACTTCAAGGTGTTGACTGCCAACACGCCGGCATGCGCCACCAGGTAACGCGCCACGCTGTCGCTGGTGGCCGGCAGAAATCCGCCCCAACTGACTTCGAAGTGTTCGATCGCCGCACGATAGCTGCGGCGCGTGTTATCGCGGGTGGCGGCGTTGAGGTAACGGTCCAGATCGCTCATGGGAGGCCTATTCGTACTGCTGGCAGAGGTATAAGCGCTCCAGTCGCTCATGACACGGGATAATACGCCAATATCCCATCTGTTAAATCATGAATTTTAACGAGTTTTTATTCGTGTTAGAGTATGTATCTACATAATACATACCACAGTACTAAATCGACGGAGACCCCATGGCTCGCGGCGGCATTAATAAAGCAGTAGTTCAAACGGCACGCCTGGCGATCCTTGCCCGTGGCGAGAACCCCAGCATCGACGCGGTACGCATCGAGATGGGCAATACCGGCTCGAAAACCACGATCCACCGCTATTTGAAGGAGCTGGACGACAGCGAAGCCCGCCTGACTATCACCGAAGCGCCGATCGACGACGAGCTGGGTGAGCTGGTTGCACGGTTGGCGCAGCGCTTGAAGGACAAGGCTCAAGAGCCGATTGACCTGGCCCTAGCGCAGTTCGAACAGCAAAAATCCGCCCTGCTCGCCCAGATCGAGGCGCTTGAAGAAGCTCACGGCGAACTCAAGCAACAATTCGATATTCAGGCGGCTGCACTGGCAGAAGAAAGCGCTGCCCTGCAAACCACCAGTACCAGTCTGCAAACCGAGCAAACGCGCAACGCCGGGCTCAGCCAGGCCTGCAGCGATTACGAGCTAAGGATCAACGACAAGGACGAACAGATTCGCTCGCTGGAAGAAAAGCACCTGCACGCCCGCGAGGCGCTGGAGCACTACCGCAATGCGATCAAGGAGCAGCGCGAGCAGGAGCAACGGCGCCACGAAGGCCAGCTGCAGCAAGTACAGGCAGAGCTGCGCCAAGCCCAGCAAAGCGCAATGGTTCGCCAGGACGAAATCACCCAGCTGCACCGTGACAACGAGCGCCTGCTGATCGAGCACCGAGTGACGGCAAAGGAACTGGCTGCGCTGCAGGAGCAAACCCGCAAAGACCAGGCCCAGCAACTGAAGCTGAGCGAACACGTGAGCCAGATCGACAGCGAGCGCACTCTCCTTCAGGAGCGCCTGCGGGTGGCCTTGCTTGAAAGTGAGTCACGCCAACAAGCGCTGGCTGAGCACGGGCACACCAACAAGCGCCTGGAACTGGAACTTATGAAGGCCCACGCCACTATCGAAGCCTTGCGCCTGGCCGCCGCCGTTGCAACGGCGCCAGAGGCAACACCGCCAGCCTGATCAGTCGGACACAGGCGTGCGCATGGTGACAAACTCTTCTGCCGCCGTGGGATGCACACCGATGGTTTCATCGAAGTGCTGCTTGGTCGCGCCGGCCTTGAGCGCAATCGCCAGGCCCTGGACGATCTCGCCCGCATCCGGACCGACCATGTGGCAGCCCAAGACCTTGTCGGTGTCCGCGTCGACCACCAGTTTCATCAAGGTTTTTTCCTGGCACTCGGTCAAGGTCAGCTTCATCGGGCGGAACCGGCTTTCGAAGATCTGCACCCTGTGCCCGCTCTTCTTCGCCTCCTCCTCCGTCAGGCCGACCGTACCGATATTCGGCAGGCTGAATACCGCTGTCGGGATCATTGCGTAATCCACCGGGCGGTAGTGCTCGGGCTTGAACAAGCGACGCGCTACGGCCATGCCTTCGGCGAGGGCCACCGGCGTCAGCTGCACACGGCCGATCACGTCACCGATCGCCAGGATCGAAGCTTCAGTAGTCTCGTACTGGTCGTTCACCTGGACGAAACCGCGCTCATCCAGTTTCACGCCGGTATTTTCCAAGCCCAGGTTATCCAGCATCGGACGTCGGCCAGTGGCATAGAACACGCAATCGGCCTCCAGCACGCGACCATCTTTCAAGGTGGCCTTGAGACTGCCATCGGCTTGCTTTTCAATGCGCTCGATATCGGCATTGAACTGCAGGTCGAGGCCGCGCTTGGTCAATTCTTCCTTCAGATGCGTGCGCACCGAACCATCAAAGCCGCGCAGGAACAGATCGCCGCGATAGAGCAACGAGGTCTGCGCGCCCAGGCCATGGAAAATCCCGGCGAACTCAACCGCGATATAACCACCGCCCACCACCAGCACACGCTTGGGCAACGCCTTGAGGAAGAACGCCTCATTGGAGCCAATCGCATGCTCACGCCCCGGAATATCCGGAATCTGCGGCCAGCCCCCGGTAGCGATCAGGATGTGCCTGGCCGTAAAGCGCTCGCCATTGATTTCCACCTGGTGCGGATCAACCAGGCGCGCATGCCCCTCATGCAGGGTCACGCCGCTGTTGACCAGCAGGTTGCGGTAGATGCCATTGAGGCGGTTGATCTCGCGATCCTTGTTGGCGATCAGGGTCGGCCAATCAAAATTCGCTTCACCCAGGGACCAGCCAAAGCCACTGGCTTGCTCGAAGTCCTCGGCAAAATGCGCACCGTACACCAGCAGTTTCTTCGGCACGCAGCCAACGTTCACGCAGGTGCCGCCCAGGTAGCGACTTTCCGCCACGGCCACCTTGGCCCCAAAGCCCGCAGCAAAGCGCGCCGCGCGAACACCGCCGGAACCGGCGCCAATTACATACAGGTCAAAATCGTAGGCCATTTCATTCTCCTCGGCAGGACATCAGCATACCGACTTACATGGGGCTGAAAAACGAAAAAGCCACCCGAAGGTGGCTTTTTCAAAGGCAGGCCTGCGTGAATCAGTAAGCCTTGCCAGTCTTGTAGAAGTGCTCGTAGCAGAAGTTGGTGGCTTCGATGTAGCCTTCGGCGCCACCGCAGTCAAAACGACGCCCCTTGAACTTGTAGGCGATCACACAACCGTCTTTGGCCTGCTTCAACAGGGCGTCGGTGATCTGGATCTCGCCACCCTTGCCTGGCTCGGTTTCTTCGATCAGCTTGAAGATGTCCGGGGTTAGAATGTAACGACCGATGATCGCCAGGTTCGACGGTGCATCTTCAGGCGCCGGCTTCTCGACCATGTCGCGTACGCGGATCAGGCCATCACCAATGTCGTCACCGGCAATCACGCCGTACTTGTTGGTCTCTTGAGGATCGACCTCTTGAACCGCAACGATGGTGCAACGGTATTTCTGATACAGCTTGACCATCTGGGTCAGTACGCCGTCGCCTTCCAGGTTTACACACAGGTCATCCGCGAGTACTACGGCGAACGGCTCGTCACCGATCAATGGGCGACCGGTCAGGATGGCGTGGCCGAGGCCTTTCATCTGAGTCTGGCGGGTGTAGGAGAAAGAGCACTCGTCCAGCAGCTTGCGGATACCGACCAGGTATTTTTCCTTGTCGGTGCCCTTGATTTGGTTTTCCAACTCGTAGCTGATGTCGAAATGGTCTTCCAGTGCGCGTTTACCGCGACCGGTGACGATAGAGATTTCGTTCAGACCGGCATCCAATGCCTCTTCGACGCCGTACTGAATCAGTGGCTTGTTTACCACCGGCAGCATCTCTTTGGGCATGGCCTTGGTCGCTGGCAAGAAGCGAGTGCCGTAACCGGCTGCTGGGAACAAGCATTTCTTGATCATATAAGTCCTTACAAAGGGCTGTGCGTACGGAATTCGGCGCAGTCTAATCAGGCCGCAGTCACCTTACAATGGGTCCTGCTGGCGTTGCGATGTCATCTAGAGAAAAAATGTCGGCGTAAGTTCCGCTGATCTTACAAAGAGCGGCTCTGCCGGCACGCTAAAAAAAGCCGCCTGCTCATGCTTAAAGGGGCTGCAACCCTTTTAGCACGCTTTTCAGGCTGGAACACTGACCTGGAATAACTTGCGCGGTCCTGGAACATTTGGCGCTATCATTGCACCCTTGAATCAGACCATGAGATTGTTAATAGATGTCAGAACCAAAAGGCGTGAACGGCTACCTGATCACCAAGCGAGCGGACGGCTGGCACCTGATCAACTTCCACGGAGACAGCGTCGCCGGTGTTTTCGAGACCGAAAGCATGGCAATCGCAGTCGCCGAAGTGTTTGTGGATGAAGCGGGCCACGCGTCGAGCAAAAGGCCGAAGGGCAAGTAAGCCTCCATGCCTATGCAAAAAGCCCCGACTTACGGGGCTTTTTTGGTTTTGCCTGTACCTAGATGGCAGTTCGCTATAATCTTCCAAAAACGCCCCACGACAGTGTCAGCGCCCCTCCCACACCCTCGACGACGAACACACATGAACAAATTTCTGGCACTGACTGCGGTACTGGCACTCGCCGGCTGCACCACCACATCCGATGTCTACCTCAAGAACGGCGAGCAAGGCCTGACCATCGACTGTTCAGGCGAAGCCAACTCCTGGGCCAGTTGCTACGAAAAAGCCGATGCCTCCTGCGCAGGCACCGGCTATCGCATTGTCGGCACTGAAGGCACGCCATCGCTGAAGGAAAGCGACAAGACCCTGGGCCAGGATGTGGGCAACTACAAAAGTCGCAGTGTGGTGGTAGTCTGCAAGTAACCCCGCGGGTTACAGGTGGATCTCGGCGAATTTGATCCCCAGTTCCCGAAGGATTTCGCTCAGTTCGTCAAGACTGGCAAAGGATTCGACTTCATCCTGATCATCCACCAGAAAAAAGCTGCGACCGCCACTTTTCTTGAAGAACACGATCCACTCGCCCAGGTCGGCGGGATTCTGGATGACATGGGTGGCCGAGATTTCACCCTCGGCATGGCGGGCCTTGACGTGTTCACGCTTCATATCGGCTTTCCCCAGCGGCCTCAACCGGAAATGCACTCTTCCCCGGCTTTTTTCACATCACCCGGGCGGATCGGCACGTTGGACATGCTCTCGTAGAGCTTGATGCTGCTACCGCTGGAGCGCTCTTCAATTTCGAAAATAGCCGAAGGATCGGCGGAAAATTTCTGCGGCACGATAACCTGCACACCATCTTTATGCGGTTCAATCTGCGGCGGCCGACGAGTAGCCGACAGTTTCCTTACCACACACGCGGCATACTCCTGGGGTTTTTTCCCGGAAATGACGGCCAACGTCGGCGGGGTCTGCTTGATATCTGCAACCGAAGCACACCCACCTATCGCCAAGGCCAGAACCAACACACTCCACTTCATACAAAACCTCCAATAAAGACCCTACGACAGCGGAGATGGTAATTTTCTCCCGCCCACGTAGGATTTATCCCTGATAACTCGGTAAATAACTGTTTTAAATTGTCGACGCCGTTGAAGACGGGCCGATAATAAACGCGCTGGGGCTGATAAACTCTATCTTAACCTACGTATCATTCTGATTTTGCAGAAAAAGCCCTTCTGGAGACACCCTCATGAAATTTATCCACCAGCGCGAGCACCTCAACGAGGGAGACATTGTCGTCATCGAATGCTCGCAGACTTGCAATATTCGCCTGATGAGCGACGCGAACTTTCGCAGCTTCAAGAATGGCGGTCGCCACACATACCACGGCGGCGCCTTCGACAAGTTCCCCGCCAAGATCACCGCACCCAGCACCGGGTTCTGGAACATCACCCTGGACGTGGTGACGCGTCGCGCGATCAGCGTCACCCGCAAGCCGGCGCTGTCCCACAAGATTCGCATCGTACGTCGCACCAGCACCAAGCTGAGCTGACTCGAAGACGCCAGAGGAAATCACCGTGACTGCTACCACCAAATACGTGATCAAGTACAAGCTCAACGGCGAACGCCGCTTTGAGTTCGCCCAACTGACGAACAATAGCGTGGAAGAGGCCCTGCAAGCCCTGGCGAAAATCCACGATGCCAGCGATGTCATCAGCGACATCAACGTGAGCAAGGCGCTGTAAGGCAATGCCCGGCCCCACTGATGACCTGTTCGCCGATGACGCCCTGCAACAACCCGCAGCACGTGAGCAGATCGGCGAACAGTCCTACGTGTTAAGGGGCTATGCCCTGCCCTGTATTGAGCGCCTTCTGCCAGAACTGCGCCGTGTGCTGGCGCAATCGCCATTTCGGCAAATGGTTACGCCCGGTGGCTTTACCATGTCGGCGGCCTTGAGCAGTTGCGGCGCGCTGGGCTGGACCAGCGACGCCAGCGGCTACCGCTACACGCCCCTGGACCCTCGCACCCGGCAACCCTGGCCAGCGCTGCCGGACACCTTGCGCCAACTGGCCATAGAAGCCGCGGCAGACGCCGGGTTTGTCGACTTTGCCCCCGACGCCTGCCTGATCAACCGTTATGTTCCGGGCGCGAAAATGTCCTTGCACCAGGACAGGAATGAACGTCGCTACAGCGAGCCCGTCGTGTCGATATCCCTTGGACTGCCGGCAGTTTTCCTGTTCGGTGGCCACGCCCGCAGTGACAAGACCCGCAAGGTCTCGCTGTTCCATGGTGATGTGGTGGTCTGGGGCGGGGTCGATCGGCTGCGCTTTCATGGGGTGATGCCGATCAAGGAAGGCGTGCACCCGATCATGGGCCCGCAACGTATCAACCTCACTTTTCGCACCGCCGGCTGATTTGACCGCAAGCTTCGGAGTGCCAGGCCACTGCAGCACGGCTAATCTGGCCAGGATCCGTCAAGAGTGCCAACCATGACTACCGAACAAGATCCGCGCTGGGCTGCGATTCTTGCCCGCGATCCGAAAGCCGATGGGCTGTTCGTCTACGGCGTGAAAACCACCGGTGTGTATTGCCGCCCGAGCAGCGCCTCGCGATTGCCCCGCCCGGAAAATATCGAGTTTTTCGACACCCCGGCACAGGCCGAGGCCGCCGGTTATCGCGCCAGCAAACGCGCAGCCGGTGACCAGACACAACTGGCTGCGCAGCATGCGCAATTGGTGGCTGACGCGTGCCGGCAGATCGAACACGCCGACACCGCGCCCAGCCTCAGCACGCTGGCGAGCCGGGCCGGCCTGAGCCCGTTCCATTTCCACCGGGTGTTCAAAGGCGTGACCGGCTTGACCCCCAAGGGTTACGCCAGCGCCCATCGCTCACGCAAGGTCCGCGAGGGGCTCAAGGGCCCGCATTCGGTAACCGACGCGCTGTATGAAGCCGGTTTTAATTCCAACAGCCGCTTTTATGAGTCGGCCAACCAACGGCTCGGCATGACGCCCAGCGACTACAAGGCCGGCGGCACCAACAACGATATTCTGTTCGCCGTCGGGCAATGCTCGCTGGGTGCAATCCTGGTGGCGCAGAGCGCCCGTGGCGTGTGTGCGATTCTGCTCGGGGATGACCCGGACAAACTGGTGCGCGACCTGCAGGATCAATTCCCCAGGGCCAACCTGGTGGGGGCCGACCGCCGTTTCGAACAACTGATCGCGCAGGTGGTGGGCTTTATCGAGGCGCCGGCCCTGGGCCTGGACTTGCCACTGGACTTGCGTGGCACCGCGTTCCAGGAACGGGTGTGGCAGGCCCTGCGCGAGATTCCGGTGGGCAGCACGGCCAGCTATGGGCAGATCGCCCAACGCATCGGCGCGCCCAAGGCCTTTCGCGCGGTGGCCCAGGCCTGCGGGGCGAACAGCCTGGCGGTAGCGATCCCCTGTCATCGGGTGGTGCGCAGCAATGGCGATCTATCCGGCTATCGCTGGGGGGTTGAACGCAAGCGGCAGCTGCTGGAGCGGGAAAGAGACCACTGACGCGCACGAAAAGCGTCCCTCGTCCAGTGAATAAAACAGACTGGCCGGGTGCCAAGGGCCCTGTTAAAACAGCGACAAGCCTCACTGATACTGGAGACACGTCCCATGAGCACCTGGCCAGACACCCGTATTCTCGACCTGCTGGGCATCGACGTGCCCATCATCCAGGCACCGATGGCCGGTGCGACCAGCGCCGCCATGGTGATTGCCGCCAACCAGGCCGGTGCGCTGGGTTCGATCCCCGCGGCGATGCTGAGCATCGAGCAACTGCATGAAACCCTGGCCACCGTGCGCCATGCCAGTACCGGGCCTATCAACGTCAATTTCTTCTGCCATCAGCCGCCGGAGCCGGATGAGGAGTGCAATCGCCACTGGAAGGCCTTGCTGGAACCCTACTACCGCGAACTGGGCGCCGATTTTGATGCGCCGACCCCGGTCTCCAATCGCGCCCCGTTCAACGTCGCCAGTTGCGAAGTGGTGGAGCAACACCGCCCCGAGGTCGTGAGCTTTCATTTCGGCCTGCCGGAAAAAAGCCTGCTGGAACGTGTCAAGGCGACCGGGGCCAAGGTGCTGTCCTCGGCCACCACGGTCGAGGAAGCGATCTGGTTGGAGCGGCACGGTTGCGACGCGATTATCGCCATGGGGTATGAGGCCGGCGGGCATCGGGGAATGTTCCTGGCTTCGGACCTGAGCAGCCAGATCGGCACGCTGGCCCTGGTCCCGCAAGTGGTGGACGCAGTGAGCGTCCCGGTAATCGCCGCCGGCGGAATCGGCGATGCGCGCGGTATTGCTGCGGCCTTCGTCCTCGGAGCCTCGGCGGTGCAGATCGGCACCGCGTACCTGTTCACCCCGGAGGCGACGCTCAGCCGGGCCCACCATCTGGCCTTGCTGACGGCCCAGGCCAGTGGCACAGCGCTGACCAACCTGTTCACCGGACGCCCTGCCCGTGGCCTCTTGAATCGCCTGATGCGTGAGCTGGGCCCGGTGAACCCGGCGGCGCCGGCCTTTCCTCTGGCAGGCGGCGCGCTGATGCCATTGAAGGCCAGGGAGGAAGCCGGTTTTGGCTCTCAGTGGGCCGGGCAGGCCGTCGGGCTCAAGCACGCACTGTCGACGCGCGAACTGACCACGCTGCTCGCCGCGCAAGCCCTCAAGAGGCTTACCCGCACGCCGGACTAGAGCGGTACAGGTTCCGCAGGTCGTAGCCCGCTCAGCCGGTTTTCGTGGGCCTGGGTCAGTACCATGAAGCGCTTTTGCCGCAGGGCGTGGATACCGTAGATGATGCGGGCGAAGTGCTCGTTACTGTTCTCGTAGGGCTGGCAGGTCATGATCAAGGCGAAGAAGCAATCGGACTGCCGATGGGTGACCATGGCGTTGATCAACTTCAGCCCGATAGCAAACAGCGCCTGGCCAGTGCTCATGGAGAGTCGTTCGTAGCTGGCCCCCAGTACGTGGTGTATCTGCACTTCGCGATGGGCGGCCAGCGTCTGGTGCAGGTAGTCGAGTTGCGCCCTTGTACACAGGTCCGCACTGGCGCGATCCCCCGTGACATAGCGTTCGATTTCGCTGCGCAGCAAACTGCGCCAGTCGTCGTCTTCCTGGCCGGCCCGCAGTGCGATCCAGTCGACGCAATCGACCAGGGCGTTCTCCGCCGTGGCAATCGGGCTGGCGAGGCCCGATTGCAATTGGTCCAGGTGAGCCAATGCTCCGCGCACCAACTCCGCCTCTTCTGCGATAACGCTGTCCATCAGCTCCACATACTCTTCCAGCGACTCGTGGCGCCAGCTCCGGAAAGCCCCCAGCAGTTGCGCCCTGAGGTTGCCAACCACAGGCACCCCAACGGTACGGCGCAACATATCCTCGGATTCATCGATCAAGCCCCGCAGGTTACTGACCTGCAGCAACAGGCCGGCGTGATCGAACGGCTGCGGCGTATTTTGCAAAGCCGTCGTCAGCTGCGACGCGCCCCCTGGCAGCTCCCGGGAAAGCACATCCCATAACCTGGGCAGTTGGCGTTGGATGGCGGTGATAAATCGCTGCGGACACGCGAGGACCGAATAGCTGCCGGTATTGAAGAAACGCCCCCAACTCACTCCCAGCCGGAACACCGTGTTGAGCTCATGGCTGGCCTCGATGAGGTTGGCGTAGAGCTTGTAGACCACCAATTTGCCGCTCGACGCCGGTGCTTGCTGCACGCGCTGCTCCCAACCGGCGATGGAATCAAAATAGGCCAGTTGCTGCGCCGAAGGGTCCAGGCGCCCCAACCCCGTGTCCAGCACCGCCGCATCACTTTCATTGCGAACCGACAGGGCGAAATGGCACTGGGGACGCGGGTCGTCCGGTTCGGCGAACAGCAAGACGCCGATAGCCTGTACGTCCCAGGACTGGCTTGACAGGTAGTCCGCACAGCGCTTGGACTCAACGAAGCCGCCTGTACTCGAAGCCTCGGAGTCGCCCGCCAATTCGGCCAGCTTATTGGCGTCGCGATAAAGCTTTTCCACACGACCGCGCATGCCCAGCAGGTCCGCTGATGTGGGCAGGAATAACGTGGAGGCGCTCGCCTGTTCCAGGGAAACAGGGGGGGCCGGGCGCTCACGGGATCTCAAGGCCGGCAACAGCAACTTCCCGGTCTGGGCCGACCGTTTCAACAGCGTGCGCAGTTGCCCCCTGGCCAGGGTAACGTCGGCAACCAGCTCCACCACGCCCAGCAAGACGCCCAACTTGCACTCATACACATAGGCGGCGTAATCCTCGGGTCGGTCCATGCTGCGGGCCAGTTGGTAGGAGAAGCTTGCGTCCGCGACATTGGCGATCAGGCCGACACCGCCGGACAACAGCAAAGCCCCGACGCCCGAAGCGGGACCGACCGCCGCTATCACCAGGCTGGACACCGCGCGGGTAGCGACCTTGAACAGGCCCCATTTCGCCAGGCGCCGCTCTTCATCGGAGGAAAATACCGCGTAATTCATCATGTGCTTGAGTTCGCCGATACCGATCTCATACAGCGCATCGTTGATGTTCGTCACCTCCCGGAAAGCCACCGGCTGCGGTGGCACGCGGCGGTAGTGATAGCCGTAGCGCTTTTTCTGCGGATAGAAATCCGAGCGCTCCACACTGAGTTTTTCCGGAAATGGCAGGTGGTGCGTGATAAACCGCATCAAGTCGTCACTGGGGTGCCCCGCCACGCCGCTGGGCTGCCACACCGCCCAAGTGAGCTCTGCCATGTTCAGTGAGATGAGGAGCGCCTTCTGTGAACTGAGCTTGAGCACCAACGCATTGGGCACCACTTTTTCCCGGAACAGCAGCAGGCGCGGCTTGACTTCCCCTTTGAGAAAACGATGGGCGAGTTCACGCAGGGACACATCCTGCTCAGCATCATCGACCAGGAACTGTGCCGCGCGGACCTTGGCCAAGGCCTCGCAGGTTTCGCCAAACAGTTGTTTGTAGTCGGTGTTGCGCGCCAGTTCGTCGATATCGGCGACAAAGGTTTCATACAGGATGTCGCGCAAGCGGCCCAGGGTGCGCACTTCCACGCTCGACAGCGGTTCCCCGCTGACATGGATGTTGGCGATGGTTTCCTGGAAATACGCCGTGCGCTGCGGCTCGCCCGTCAGCACCTGCAAGAAAGAAAAATGCTTGTAGCGCGGTGGCGCATAGGCGGTCATGCCCGCCGAATAGACCGGGTAGCCCACCTGGTATTTATAGCGAAACCGTTTTTCGTCCCTGAACCGATCCTGCGTCCGTTGCGGCAGCCCGGACTTGTTCAGGCAGCGCTCGATAAGGTTCTGGATATAGTCCTTGGAAAGTTCGGCGTTCCACACACTGCTCAGCAGGTTGTCCCATTTTTGCCAGGCCTTGGGGGGCGTAACCGGCTGTATCGACGTCGGCACGCCCTCCAGCCACTGCGCCAGGTCCCCAGGCAATATCTGTATCGAAAAAGACGCCTGGGAGGCGTCGCTGCGCACGAACCAGACATTCTGCTGGTCACTTTGTGCGCGGATCACGCCCTCTTCATCCATCACCCCGCAGTTCACCCAAGGACAACGGTGATTCAAATAGACCGCAAGATAATATTGCCAGCGTCCTGACGCTCGATATTCCTGGGCGACGGTGATCGAGTATTCCAGCGCTGGCGCACCGCCTGGAAGATTGCCAAGGGTCACCTTGAGCAATTGATTGGGCTCTATGTGAGTGTCTGGCAGCTGCACGTCCTTGAGTGTCCACCGCGCAAGGATACTCAAGATCGCAACCCCCACCGGCTCTTCGAAGGGTTTGAGCCACAGCCGGTTCTGGCTCGTATCGGCTGAATACTCGAAGCGGCTGCCCGACTGCACACCCATGCGCATGCCCGGCCACTCCAGGCTGATCGCCTTGGGCCATTGGTTGGCCCCCCGGGATGTGGGAGGCAGGTCGAACCAGATTTCCGCCATCATTTCGGCGTGGGTGTTCCACACCGATAGCACCACCACCTCGGTCTTGAGTACCGCCTGGTAAGGCATCATCAACTCATGCTGCACCCAAAAGCCCGCGTGGATCTGCCCACCGACGCGGATGCGACCGAGGAAAAATCGCGTGAAATTCAGCTCCCGTGCCACCTCATCGTAGAAATACGGCATCAGGACTTTGGTTTGTACGCTGTCGGTGTTTTGCTGCTTGCCGGCATATGCCTGCCAGGGAAACCGATCGTTGAGGATGTGCCACAGCGGCAACGACTCGTTCTCGACAATGATCGGCTGTCGCTGGCTGTCATCGGTATCGAATACCGAGAATTCGACGGGGATCAGGGCGTCCGCCCGGATCAGTGCCTTGGCCTGAGGTTCCAGCGTGGATTGAGCCAATACCCGCTCTATCCATGCTTGCGTGTAAGCCTCGCTGCTCTCGGTGTTTGTCGCGCCCACGTCGATGTAAGCGTATTCCTTGCCCATGATGTGCTTCCGTTTCAGATCAATACGCCGCTCACTATCGCGTTGCGACCAGCGCCCGGCTGTCAGCCATGGGGGTGTCGACGGGAGGAAATCTCGACCGCACGCCGACATCGATTCCAAGGATGGATTTCCCTTGCCATTTTTACGCTATATACCTATACATACAGCGCCTGGCAGCGCCCGTCCCTTATAATCGGCACCAGGTTCTGCACCTTCTCAAACGGAGCCGTTCATGACTTTCAATACCCCTCGCTTTGTACCCACGTGCCTGGCGGCATTGGTTGCGTTGCTCGCGACCGCAGCGGCCCACGCCGATGAAGTCCAGGTGGCCGTAGCGGCCAACTTCACCGCACCGATCCAGGCGATTGCCGCCGACTTCGAAAAAGACACCGGCCACAAACTGGTCGCAGCCTACGGCGCCACCGGGCAGTTCTACACGCAGATCAAGAACGGCGCGCCGTTCGAAGTGTTCCTGAGTGCCGACGACACCACCCCGCAAAAGCTCGAAAGCGAAGGCGACACGGTCAAGGGCTCGCGCTTCACCTACGCCGTGGGCACCCTGGCGCTGTGGTCGGCCAAGGAAGGTTATGTAGACGCCAAGGGCGAGGTGTTGAAGAGGAATGAATTCAAGCACCTGTCCATCGCCAACCCGAAAGCCGCGCCTTACGGCCTCGCCGCCACCCAGGTATTGGCCAAGGTAGGGTTGACCGAGCAGGTCAAGGACAAGCTCGTCGAAGGCCAGAACATCACCCAGGCCTTTCAGTTCGTTTCCACCGGCAACGCCGAGTTGGGTTTTGTGGCCTTGTCGCAGATCTATAAAGACGGCAAAGTCACCAGCGGCTCGGCCTGGATCGTCCCGGCCGCCCTGCACGACCCGATCAAACAGGACGCGGTGATCCTCAACAAGGGCAAGGACAGCGCTGCAGCCAAGGCACTGGTCGACTACCTCAAAGGGCCGAAAGCCGCCGCCGTCATCCAGTCCTACGGTTATGAACTGAGCAAGTAAATGCCCCTGTCGAGTGCCGATTTTTCCGCAATCTGGTTGACCCTCAAACTGGCGTCACTGACCACCGTGATCCTGCTGGTCATCGGCACTCCGATTGCCCTGTGGCTGTCGCGCACCCGTTCATGGTGGCGCGGTCCCATTGGCGCGGTGGTGGCCTTGCCATTGGTGCTGCCACCCACCGTCATCGGTTTCTACCTGCTGTTGACCATGGGCCCCCACGGCTACTTCGGCCAGTTCACCCAATGGCTGGGCCTGGGCACCCTCACCTTCAGCTTCGCCGGGTTGGTGATCGGTTCGGTGATCTATTCCATGCCGTTCGTGGTGCAGCCGTTGCAGAACGCCTTTTCCGCCATCGGCACACGCCCATTGGAGGTGGCCGCGACCCTGCGCGCCAATCCGTGGGATACCTTCTTCACGGTGATCCTGCCCCTGGCGCGCCCGGGGTTTATCACCGCGTCCATCCTGGGTTTTGCCCATACCGTCGGAGAATTCGGCGTAGTGCTGATGATCGGCGGCAATATCCCCGACAAGACCCGCGTGGTCTCGGTGCAGATCTACGATCATGTCGAAGCCATGGAGTATGCCCAGGCCCATTGGCTGGCCGGCGCCATGGTGGTGTTCGCGTTCCTCGTGTTGCTGGCGCTCTACTCCAGCCGTAAAACCAGGATGGGCTGGAGTTGATGCCGATGATCAATGTGCGCCTGAACTTGAAGTACACAGGCTTTGCCCTGGACGTGGACCTGCATGTGCCCGGCCGAGGGGTGACTGCGCTGTACGGGCATTCCGGCTCCGGCAAGACCACCTGCCTGCGCTGCATTGCCGGGCTGGAGCGGGCCGAAGATGGGTTTATCCAGATCAACGATGAAGTCTGGCAAGACAGCCGCAACGGCCTGTTCGTGCCCCCGCACAAGCGCGCGCTCGGCTACGTGTTCCAGGAGCCCAGCCTGTTCCCCCATCTATCGGTGCGGGCCAACCTGGAGTTCGGCCTCAAGCGCATCCCGCGCTCGCAACGCCGGGTGGATATGCTCCAGGCCACGGAGTTGCTGGGGATCGGCCATCTGCTGGAGCGTCACCCCCAACACTTGTCCGGCGGTGAACGTCAGCGCATCGGTATCGCCCGGGCCCTGCTCACCAGCCCAAGACTCCTGTTGATGGATGAACCCCTGGCCGCCCTCGACAGCAAGCGTAAAAGCGAAATCCTGCCCTACTTGGAACGCCTGCACGACGAACTGGACATCCCCGTGCTATACGTCAGCCATGCTCAGGATGAGGTGGCGCGCCTGGCCGATCACATCGTATTGCTCAGCGACGGCAAGGCCCTGGCCAGTGGTCCCATCGGCGACACCCTGGCGCGGCTCGACCTGCCCCTGGCGTTGGGGGACGACGCGGGCGTGGTGATCAACGGCAGCGTCAGCGCCTACGACGATCACTACCATCTGCTCACGCTGCAACTGCCCGACAGTGCCCAGCACCTGCGCGTGGCCCATGCACCGCTGGCGTTGGGCAAGGCATTGCGGGTCAAGGTACAGGCGCGCGACGTCAGCCTCAGCCTGCACGCCGGAGAGCACAGCAGCATCCTCAACCGCCTGCCGGTGACGGTTACCCAGGAGATCGCGGCGGATAACAGCGCCCATGTGCTGGTGCGCCTGGACGCGGATGGCACGCCGTTGCTGGCGCGGATCACGCGGTTCTCCCGCGACCAGTTGCAATTGCACCCCGGCCAGGCGCTGTGGGCGCAGATCAAGGCGGTGGCCGTGCTGGCATAAGAAACCTTTTGGCACGACCGCACACGGCTGCGGTCAATCAGGAATACCGGCCTGATCCGTTGCCAAGGAACCTGCACCATGCCCGACTCCGCGCTGCCCGCCGACCTGCCCCGCGACCTGCATTACGTTGACGACACCCAGCCCGGCATCCGCCGCAAGCGAGTGCGCGGCAAGTTCCAGTACTTCGACGCCAAGGGCGAGCGCATCCGGGATGCCGATGAGATCAAGCGCCTGAACGCCCTCGCCGTCCCTCCGGCGTATACCGATGTGTGGATCTGCGCCGACCCGCACGGGCACCTGCAAGCCACCGGCCGCGATGCCCGTGGACGCAAGCAATACCGCTATCACGCGCGCTGGCGTGAGGTGCGTGACAGCGACAAGTACGCGCGGCTGCAGGAGTTCGGCAACGCCCTGCCGAAACTGCGCAAACAGCTCGAAGCGCAAATCGCCGAACCCGGCTTCACGCGCGAAAAAGTCCTGGCCACGGTGGTGATGCTGCTGGACGCCACGTTGATCCGCGTCGGCAATACCCAATATGCGCGAGACAACAAATCCTACGGGCTGACCACCTTGCGCAACCGCCATGTGGATGTCAAAGGCAGCGAGATCCAGTTCCAGTTTCGCGGCAAGAGTGGCGTGGAGCACCAGGTCAGCGTCAAGGACCGGCGCCTGGCCACGGTGGTCAAGCGCTGCCTGGAGTTACCGGGGCAGAACCTGTTCCAGTATCTGGACGAAGACGGCGAGCGGCACACCGTCAGCTCCCATGACGTCAACGCCTACCTGCACGATCTTACCGGTGCCGACTTCACTGCCAAGGATTACCGCACCTGGGCCGGCACCGCCATGGCGCTGGCGGTGCTGCGGGAGTTGGAATGGCAACCGGAATCCGACGCCAAGCGACATGTGGTGGCGATGGTCAAGGATGTTGCCAGGCAACTGGGCAATACGCCTGCGGTGTGCCGCAAGTGTTATATCCACCCGGCCGTGCTGGAGCATTTCAGCCTGGGCGAATTGTCCAGATTGCCCAAGCCACGGGGGCGCAAAGGCCTGAAGGCCGAGGAAGTCGCCTTGGCGATGTTCCTTGAACAACTGGCCGCCGACTTGCCCGGCAATGCCAAGGCGGGTTAGGCTCTTGGCCCCCCTCTGACTTCCGGGACGACCGCCGACGTGAATCACTAAGCCTTCCAGAATGTACCTGCAACGAGCCGCCTGGCGCGCTTGTTGGCCTGTCCGACATTTTTTGGAGGTGCTGATGACTGACGTCAACCGGCTGCCCGTATTGGTTTCCCTGCAACACCTGTGCTTCCAGTTCGCCAATGGCGAGACATTGCTGGACGACCTGAACCTGTCCATCGACCACACGCCTACCGGGATTGTGGGACGTAATGGACGGGGCAAAAGTATCCTCGCCCAATTGATCGCCGGCGTGTTGTCCCCCTCCTCCGGCTCGCTCAAGCGCTCGGCCAGCGTGGCCTATGTCCCCCAGGACATGGCGGTTGCAGCGGGAGACACCCTCTCTGACCTGACGGGCACCACGCCCGTGCTGGCGGCACTGGCACGCATGGCGGCAGGGACGGCGCAGGTCGATGACCTTGAGTTGATCGACAATCGCTGGGACCTTGCCGAACGCTTGCGCGCCGCACTCGATACGGCAGGCCTTGCGCAGCTGGGTGTCGATACGCCGGCCGATCAACTCAGTGGAGGACAACTGGCGCGGCTCAGGCTGATCGGCGCCGTGCTGGCCGCACCGCAACTGCTGGTGCTCGATGAGCCCACCAACCACCTCGACAGCGCCGGCCGCCGGTGGCTGCTGCACCTGTTGCAGGAATGGCGTGGCGGCCTGGTGGTGGTGAGCCACGACCGAAAAATACTCAACACCCTCGGGCGCATCATTGAACTGTCCCCACTCGGCCCTCACGTCTACGGCGGCAACTATGATGCCTATCGCCTGCAGCGCGACACCGAACAACACGCCGCCGTCGCGGCGCTGGAGCACGCACGCCTTGAACGCAACCGCGAACGCCGGCGCGTGCAGAAAGACCATGACAGCCTGCAACGCCAGGCGGCGCGCTCCCGCAAGCACGCAGAGACAGCCAATGTGGACCGGTTTACCAAGGCGCGCTGGAAAAGCGCCGCCACCGAAGTCGTCGGCACGGTGCGCAGTGCCCATCACGCCTACAAACACGCGCTGGATGAGCAGGTGCGCCAAGCCTACGAGCGCGTGGTGGATGAAACGCCGACCCTGTTGGCCTTGCCGGGGTCGGTCGTGCCCAATGGCCGACAGGTCGTGGCCTTGACGGAGGTCCGGTTGCCCTGGCTGGAGCATCCCGCCCTCACACTCAACCTCACAGGGCCGGTGCGCGTGGCTGTGCAAGGACCGAATGGTTGCGGCAAATCCACCCTGCTCAAGGTACTGGCCGGCCACTGCCAGCCCGCCAGCGGTGAGTGCTCGGTGCCGGTGCCCTGCGCGTATATCGACCAGCACCAGGCGCTGCTGGATGACCGACGCTCCCTCGTCGAACAGCTCAACCTGCTCGACACACCGCTGCCCGAAGCCGAACTGCGTACGCGCCTGGCCTTGCTGCAACTGGATGCCCGGCGGGTCACCCAACCGACCGTGCACCTCAGCGGCGGCGAGCGGTTGAAAGCCGCGATGGCGATTGCCCTGTGGGGTGAAACACCCGCGCAACTGCTGTTGCTTGATGAGCCCACCAACCACCTGGACCTGGAATCGGTGATCGCCTTTGAACAGGCGCTGCAGGGCTTCAGCGGGGCAATGATGGTTGTATCCCATGATGAGGCGTTCATCCAGGCGCTCGGGCCAACCCACCGCTTGCTCTGGCAACCTGAGGGTTGGCGCCTGGAGTGTGTCTGAGGTCATTGCGCGCGCAATCAAAGCGTCCTAGGGTAGTGGCCGGATAATCTCACCGAGGAACCCGGCCCTATGCTGCCTTCGCCCAAAAAGCCTTATGCCAATGCCGCACTGGCCCATCAAAAGCGCTGGCGCGGCCGCGTCGGCCTGATGCTGGTGGCCAGCCTTTCGGTATTGGCGGGCATGACTGACGCCATCGGCTTCATGGCCAGCGGCGACTTTGTTTCGTTCATGAGCGGCAACACCACGCGCCTGGCCGTGGCCATCAGTGTGGGGGATCTCGGCTTGACCGCACGCCTGCTGTTGCTGGTCGCCACATTTGTCGCCGGTAACGCCTTGGGCGTAGTGGTCGGCCGTCTCAGCCGGCGCCATGCCCTGCCCCTATTGCTGTGTATCGCCACCTTGCTCTGCGGCGCAGCCTTGCTGCCCTTCGCCGACACCTTGCCGGCGCTGCTGGCGGCGATCATTGCGATGGGCATGCTCAACGCAGCTGTGGAAGAGGTCAACGGCTTGCCGGTGGGGCTGACCTACGTGACCGGGGCACTGTCACGCTTTGGGCGCGGGCTGGGACGCTGGATGCTGGGGGAACGCCGCAACGGCTGGCGGGTGCAACTGATTCCGTGGGCGGGGATGTTTGTCGGCGCGGTGATTGGCGCGCTGCTGGAGCAGCACATGGGGCTGAGGGCGCTGGTGGTCAGCGGTGTATTGGCGGGCGTGTTGGGGCTGGTGTCGCTGAAGATTCCCCGGCGCTGGCATTTGGGTTTTATGCCGCGATAAAGACTAAAGGTGCCCGCCCGACGGTAAGGCCTCGACGTCCATGTACTGGTAAAGAGCCATTATGTCGGGCGGGCGGATTGAATCATAAGCGAATGTCCGGCGGCTGTCCCGCCGGGCGTTTCCTGAAATGACTAAGGCAACGTATTACAGACAGGTCGCGAGTGCCGCCAAGCGACGCTTGGCCGGCATCGTGTCTTCAACGGCGTAGTACTTGACGGACGAACCGGCACCGGCGCTTTGCACGTCGACGAAGTAATCGCCACCGGTGGTGTAGACGGTGAAACCACCGGCCCCGTTCGGCTCTTTGAAGCCACCGGCGTCGACGCCAAACACGCTTTCATCCTGCCAGCCAAACTGGATGCACTCGGCAACTACCAGCGTGGCCTTGTCCGATGCCATGGCCTTGTAGGGAGCCCCCAGGCGCGCCTCGTTCATCTTCGAGCCCGCGCAACCGGCCAGTGCCGTCAATACCAATGCGCCCATTACCACCTTGTGCATGCCATTGCCTCGTTGGAAAAAACGCGACTGTACCATTGCCGCAAGGCTGACTGACGCCCCCATGAATTTTGTTTCACTGTGGAGGGAGAATATGCCGCCTATAGTGGCCTGGCTCATTTTTAGAAGTGTCCTTCTGCCCGCCCTCCCGCGGGCTTTTTTTCGCCTGCGCTTCAGAGCCACCCGCGAAACAGGTAGAACAACCCCATGCTCAGCAGCACGGTCATCAATACGTTACGCGTCCAGAACATCAGCGCCACGGCGCAGATACCGGCCAGCAAATACGGATTGGCCGGGCTCAGGTTGAGCTGGTGATCAGCCAGGAAAATAATCGGCCCGCAGATCGCCGTGAGCATGCCCGGCACCGCAAACCCGAGAAACTCCCGTGCCCCACGGTTGAGGCGCACCGGCAGGCGCGGCTCGATAAACAGATAACGGTTGAAAAAAACCACCAGGCCCATGGCCACAATCATCAGGTAAATCATCGCTGCCCAACCCCCAGGCGTTTACAGAAAAACCCTGCGCTCATGCCGAGCACACCCGACACCACCACGGCCGACTCCCAGTGCAGGAAGCTCAACCATACGGAAAACAACAACGACACCGCCACGCAGACCACCGTCGGCACATCGCGCACCACCGGGGTGATCAGCGCGATAAAGGTGGCGGCGATGGAGAACTCCAGGCCCAACTGATCAAGGCCTGGGATGCTTTTGCCAAGCACGATGCCGGCCAGGGTGAACAGGTTCCAGGCGATGTAAAACGTCAGGCCAACGCCCAGGGCGTACCAGCGATTGAAGGTTTCACGGTCATAGTGGTTGACCAGCGCAAAGAACTCATCGGTCAGCAGAAAGCCCAGGCTCATGCGCCAGCGGGTCTTGAGCGGCGAAAGAATCGGGCGCAGGTGCATGCCATACAGCAGGTGCTGGGAGGTCAGCAGCAAGGTGGTCAACACGATGGAAATCAGGCTGGCACCGCTCTTGACCATGCCAATGGCGACCAACTGCGCAGCGCCGGCAAACACAATGGCGGACAAGCCCTGGGCTTGCAGTGGCGTGAATTGCGCATCGATGGCCATGGAACCGGCCAGCAGCCCCCAGGGTGCACAGGCCAGGGACAGGGGAATGACGGCGATTGCACCACGAGCGAAGGCGTAATGAGGTAAGGCAGCAGGCATGGAAACGGCTCATCGACAGACAGTCCACAAGCATGCCAGCGCAAGATGGAGCTTGTCTTGAACGATCTTGCTCAGGCGAGCCTGACCGACACCTGCTCCACCGAATCCCGCGCTTCACGCAGTTCGTGAGCGTCCTGGTTGAGCCGGTGAATGGTGTTGAGCAAGCGCTGGCGCAGCACTTCATCGCCGAGTTTTTCAACGGCACGCATCAGGTCGAATGCCGCGGTTTCGTTATTTTCCGCGACGGAATCCAGGGTTTTGCGCAGGTTGCGAGTGGCACGGGTCACGCGGGTCTTCCTTCATCAGCAATGGGGAGGCACTTTAGGACATTCGTGTTTCATTTTAATTTCAATCACTTGTGGCAGTTTTCCCGAGGTTTGATCCATATCAATTGAAACAGGATTTGACCGAAACATATGGACATACGTATATTCGAATTTCCATATGTATATAGGCAATGGTCATGTCGGATCCCCTTACACCGCCCACCCTGTTCAAATGCCTGGCCGACGCCACTCGGGCGCGCCTGACGCTATTGATTCAGCGTGAAGGCGAACTTTGCGTCTGCGAACTGATCCATGCCTTGGACGACAGCCAGCCAAAAATCTCCCGCCACCTGGCGCAACTGCGCAGTTGCGGTGTGCTGCTGGATCGTCGCCAGGGCCAATGGATCTACTACCGCGTCAACCCGGCACTGCCCGATTGGGTGAACCAGGTGCTGGACATCACCCTGCAAGCCAACCAGCCATGGTTGCACAGCGACGCACAGCGTCTGGATGCAATGGGCGACAGACCACAACGAGCCAGCACCTGCTGCTGAGCCACCGGAGCGTTAATTCATGCTTGTCGCAGTCGCCATTTTTATTTTCACCATCGTCTTGGTCATCTGGCAGCCCAAGGGGCTCGGAGTGGGCTGGAGCGCCACGATGGGCGCGATCCTGGCCCTGGCCTGTGGCGTGATCAGCCTGGCGGATATCCCGGCGGTCTGGCACATCATCTGGAATGCCACCGGGACGTTTGTCGCACTGATCATCATCAGCCTGCTGCTGGACGAAGCCGGGTTCTTTGCCTGGACGGCACTGCATGTGGCGCGCTGGGGGCGCGGGCGTGGCCGGCGCTTGTTTGCCTATATGGTGCTGCTCGGCGCCCTGGTGTCGGCGCTGTTTGCCAACGACGGCGCGGCGCTGATCCTCACCCCCATCGTGATGTCGATGCTGCTGGCACTGCGCTTTTCGCCGGCGGCGACCCTGGCGTTTGTGATGGGCGCGGGATTTATCGCCGACACAGCGAGCCTGCCCCTGGTGGTGTCGAACCTGGTGAATATCGTCTCGGCGGACTATTTCAAGATCGGCTTCAACGAATATGCCGCGGTCATGGTGCCGGTCAACGTCGTCAGTGTCGCCGCCACCCTGGCGGTGCTGCTGTGGTTCTTCCGCCGCGATATTCCCCAGGCCTACGACCCCGCCGACCTGGCAGACCCCGCCAGCGCGATCCACGACCGCGCCACCTTCCGCGCCGGCTGGTGGGTGCTCGGCATCCTGTTGATCGGCTGCTTTGCCCTGGAACCCCTGGGCATTCCCATCAGCGCGATTTCCGCGGTGTGCGCCGTACTCCTGCTGGTGATCGCCGCCAAGGGCCACAAGATCTCCACGCGCAAGGTGCTGAAGGAAGCCCCGTGGCAGATCGTGGTCTTTTCCTTAGGGATGTACCTGGTGGTCTACGGCTTGCGTAACGCCGGCCTCACCACCTACCTGGCGACCTGGCTCGATACCTTTGCCACTTACGGCGTGTGGGGTGCGGCCATGGGCACTGGCGTGCTGACGGCCTTGTTGTCCTCGGCGATGAACAACCTGCCGACGGTATTGATCGGCGCGCTGTCCATCGAGTCCAGCCATGCCGTGGGCGTGGTCAAGGACGCGATGATCTACGCCAACGTGATCGGCAGCGACCTGGGCCCGAAAATCACCCCCATCGGCAGCCTGGCCACCCTGTTGTGGCTGCATATCCTGGCGCGCAAAGGCATCACCATCACCTGGGGCTACTACTTCAAGGTCGGGATTGTGCTGACCTTGCCGGTGCTGCTGATCACCCTCGCCGCCCTCGCGTTGCGCCTGAGCATCTAACGGAGAAACCGCAATGAAAGTCCTGTTCATGTGCACCGCCAACAGCTGTCGCAGCATCTTGTCCGAAGCGATGTTCAACCACCTGGCCCCGCAGGGTTTTGCCGCGGTCAGCTCCGGCAGTTTCCCTAAGGGCCAGGTCCTGCCGCGCAGCCTGAGCACCTTGCAGGCGGCGGGTATCCGCACCGAAGGCTTGTACAGCAAGGGCAATGACGCATTTGAAGACAGCCCGCCGGATGTGGTCATCACCGTCTGCGACAAGGCGGCGGGCGAAGCCTGCCCGGTGTATTTCGGGCCGGCGGTGAAGGCGCATTGGGGCTTGGCAGATCCCTCGGAGGTTCAAGGTGACCAGGCCAGCATCCAGGCGGCATTCGATGCCACGCTGGAGACCATCGCCAGCCGTTGCCGGGCGTTTTTCGCCCTGCCCTTTGCCCGCCTCAGCCCTGGCGAGCTGAAGGTCGAACTCGAGCGCATAGCGCTGCTGGAAATGGCCACCTCCTGACGGCTGGATGAATCCGCTGCGGCGATATGGATTCCCATCCCTCTGCCAGCGTATGCTCTCGCACTTTCCTGAAAGGACGCGGGCATGCTGACGATCTTTTTTTACGCACTGGTATTCGGCTTTGTGTTTTGCCTCTCCCCCGGTGCGGTGCTGGCGGAGACGTTGCGCCGTGGCTTGCTCCACGGTTTCACACCCGCCTTGCTGGTGCAGTTTGGCTCGCTGGTAGGCGATGCCGTGTGGGCAGTGATCGGCCTCACCGGCATCGCACTGCTGATCCAGCATGACGCCGTGCGCGTGCCGCTGACGATCATCTGCGCGCTGTACCTGGCGTGGCTGGGCGTACGCAGCCTGATCGACGCCTGGCACTTGCCCGAAGCCGATGATGCACCGGCCAGCACCCGACAAAATGCGCTGGCCGTGGGCGCGGCGATTTCCCTGGCCAACCCGAAAAACATCGTCTACTGGGGGGCGCTGGGCAGCGCGCTGTCAGGCATCGTCGGCGCTACGCCCAGCCATGGGCAGACGCTGATGTTTTTCGCCGGCTTCATGCTGGCTTCGGTGCTGTCATGCTTTCTGATCGCCGCACTGGTGAACCTGCTGCGCAAGAATGCATCGCCCATGTGGCAACGCATCAGTTATGGCGCCTGCGGTTTAGTGCTGATCTATCTGGCCGTTCTCGCCGCACAGGGCGTATGAAGTTATATATCGGGTAACTTTCGAGTGCCTCTTGTCTGAATGAACTCTGAACACCGGGCTATTTAATTAATCATGCGTTGACATTTTGTAACTGCCTGAGTAGATTGCCCCTGCCCGCAACTGGGGCCTTTTTTAACCCTCACAAAAGAAGCCAATGGACACAGTATCCAGTCGCCGTCCGAGCACCGCCCTGGCGGGCGTCGGGCGCCCAATCCAGAACATGACAGGACTCGCCTCCCCGGTCCGGTAAGCTGCGCTGGAGCTTGATGCTCCGCCGTAACTGCCTCGCCGGTCGCCCGTCCGGTCCCGAGGTGTGTTATGACCTTCCCAACCCTTGCTTTGCCCGATGCACCCACACTGGCCGCAGCCTTGCGAGCCAAGCGTTGCCATGCCCGCGTGGTTTTTCTGCCACGACGCACGCCCTGCTTTGCCCCCTCCCCCAAAGACCCGCAGAGACCGCCGCTTTTCAGCCTGGGATAGTGCTGAGCGCCCGCGCCGTTCAATCCGCTGAAACAATAACTTCCTGATTAAGTCCCTGGAGTTCTTTATGAAACTTTCCAGTTGTAGTTCGCTGCGCACCTTATAACTAACGCGCCAGTAAAAGTTATCCAAGCACCTTATTTAAACCGATCGCGAAGTCAGCGACTCGGCATGCTTTCGCTCGCCTGTATTCAGGTAAGTACCGGGTATGTTTTGTCGAGAATTGGCGACAGGAGCACAGACAATGAGCGCCGTAAAAAACACGCCACTGCAGAAGAAAACCGGCACCGCCAGCGACACCAAACTGTCGATGCGTGCCGCCCGCGAAGCCCACAACGGCCTGTCGGCCACCCTGGCCAACGTACGCGCCACCCAGGATGGCCTGACCGAACTGGACGCCACTGCCCGACTGCAACGGGAAGGCCACAACGAAGTGGCCCATGACAAACCGCCTCACGCCATCGTGCAATTCCTGCAGGCCCTGAACAACCCGTTCATCTACGTGTTGCTGACCCTGGGCGGCATCAGCTTTTTCACCGACTGCTGGCTGCCGATGCAGGACGGTGAAGAAGCCGATCCCACCAAGGTCGTCATCATCATGACCATGGTCCTGCTCAGCAGCCTGCTGCGCTTCTGGCAGGAGCACCGTTCGACCAAGTCCGCCGAAGCCTTGAAAGCCATGGTCCGCACCACTGCCACGGTGCTGCGCCGTGAGCAAGTGGGCAGCCAGCCCACCCTGCGCGAAGTGCCGATGCGCGAGTTGGTGGCCGGCGATATCGTGCAGTTGTCGGCCGGTGACATGATCCCTGCCGACATCCGCCTGATCGAGTCCCGGAACCTGTTTATCAGCCAGGCGGTGCTCACCGGCGAAGCCTTGCCGGTGGAGAAGTACGACACCCTCGGCGACGTCACGCAAAAATCCGCCGGGCCGGTCGCCGCCGACCAGGGCAACCTGCTGGACCTGCCGAACATCTGCTTCATGGGCACCAATGTGGTCAGCGGCCGCGCCAAAGCTGTGGTGGTGGCGACCGGGCCGCGCACCTACTTTGGCTCCCTGGCCAAGGCGATTGTCGGCTCCCGGGTACAGACCGCATTCGATCGCGGGGTGAACAGCGTCAGCTGGCTGCTGATCCGCTTCATGCTGGTGATGGTACCGATCGTGTTCTTCCTCAACGGCTTCTCCAAGGGTGACTGGGGCGATGCGTTCCTGTTCGCCCTGGCGGTTGCCGTGGGCCTGACCCCGGAAATGCTGCCGATGATCGTCAGCGCCAACCTGGCCAAGGGCGCCACGGCGATGGCCAAGCGCAAAGTAGTGGTCAAGCGCCTCAACGCGATCCAGAACTTCGGCTCGATGGACGTGCTGTGCACCGACAAGACCGGCACCCTGACCCAGGACAAGATCATCCTCGAGCATCACGTCAACGCCTTCGGCCAGCGCGATGATGCGGTGCTGTCCCTGGCCTGGCTCAACAGCTACCACCAGAGCGGCATGAAAAACCTGATGGACCAGGCCGTGGTGCAGTTCTCGGAGCAGAACCCGAGGTTCCAGCTGCCGTTTGCCTACAGCAAGGTCGATGAATTGCCGTTCGACTTTGTGCGCCGTCGCCTCTCCATCGTGGTCAAGGACGCTGTCCACGACCATCTGCTGGTGTGCAAAGGCGCCGTCGAGGAGATGCTGGACATTGCCACCCACGTGATGGAGGCCGGCAGTGCAGTGCCTCTGGATGAGCACCGCCGCGAGGAGTTGCTGGCGATCGCCAATGACTACAACGAAGACGGCTTCCGCGTGCTGGTGGTGGCCACGCGCAACATTCCAAAGGCCCTGGCCCGCCAGCAGTACACCACCGCCGATGAGCGCAACCTGGTGATCCAGGGCTTCCTGACCTTCCTCGATCCGCCCAAGGAAACCGCCGGCCCGGCGATTGCAGCCCTGCAGCAGATCGGCGTGACGGTCAAAGTCCTCACCGGCGACAACGCCGTGGTCACCAGCAAGATCTGCCGCCAGGTCGGCCTCGAACCAGGCCGGCCGCTGTTGGGGGTGGAGATCGAGCTTATGGACGACGCCACCCTGGCGCGCCATGTTGAGGAGCGCACGGTATTTGCCAAGCTCACGCCGCTGCAGAAATCCCGGGTGCTCAAGGCCCTGCAAGCCAACGGCCACACCGTCGGCTTCCTCGGCGACGGCATCAACGACGCACCGGCATTGCGGGATGCCGACGTGGGTATCTCGGTGGACAGCGGCACGGACATCGCCAAGGAATCGGCCGACATCATCCTGCTCGAAAAGAGCCTGATGGTGCTGGAAGAAGGCGTGCTCAAAGGCCGCGAAACCTTCGGCAATATCATGAAGTACCTGAACATGACCGCCAGTTCCAACTTCGGCAACGTGTTTTCGGTGCTGGTGGCCAGTGCATTCATCCCGTTCCTGCCGATGCTGTCGATTCACCTGCTGCTGCAGAACCTGATGTACGACATCTCCCAGCTGGCCCTGCCGTGGGACAAGATGGACAAGGAGTACCTGGCCAAACCGCGCAAGTGGGACGCCAGGAACGTCGGTCGCTTCATGATCTGGATCGGGCCGACCTCGTCGATCTTCGACATCACCACCTTTGCCCTGATGTGGTACGTGTTCGCCGCCAACAGCGTGGAAATGCAGACCCTGTTCCAGTCCGGCTGGTTTATCGAGGGCCTGCTCTCGCAAACCCTGGTGGTGCACATGCTGCGCACCCGCAAGATTCCGTTCTTCCAGAGCACGGCGGCATGGCCGGTGCTGATGATGACCGGCGTGGTGATTGCGCTGGGCATCTACGTACCGTTCTCGCCCCTGGGCACCCTGGTGGGCCTGCAACCGCTACCGCTGGCGTACTTCCCGTGGCTGGTCGGCACGCTGCTCAGCTATTGCTGCGTGGCCCAACTGATGAAAACCCTCTACATCCGCCGCTTCAAGCAGTGGTACTGAGTTCCCCCGCCGTTTAAACGGTGGCGGTCGCCCGGCCGCCACCGTGCATTACAAGGAATAGGATCATGCGCGTCTTGATCTGTGCCGGTCGTCATTACGCCGACTGCAAAAAGTCCCGCCAAGTGCTGGACGCTTACCACCGCCTGCGCCCCGTGCAGGTGCTGATTCACGGCGGCAACCAGTTCCTCGGCAGCGCCATCGAGGACTGGGCGCGGGAACTCGGCATCGACGTGGTGCGCTACCCGCCCAACTGGCAACGCCACGGCAAGCAGGCGGAGCGCCAGCGCAACCATTTCATGCTGACCGACAGCCGCGCGGACGTGGTCATCGCGCTGCCAGGTGGTGACGACACGTCGGAGCTGGTCTGCCAGGCCAGGGCCAGCGGCATTTCGGTGTTGACCGTAGAGAACTGACATTCAAGCGAGGTGCATCATGCACAACAAACACACCCCGAAGCGCCCGGACGGGTTTGCCAAATACCGTGCGCGGCACTATCGCGGCGCGCGCCAGACCCTGCTGCTGTTGCCGCCGGCAAAACAGCGGGCGCTGCGGCGCAACCTGCTGTTTATCGGTATCACCCTGGGTTCGATCCTGTTAATTGCCCTGGTGTCCAAGGCCCATGCCGCCGGTGGCGCCTATGTGGTCGATGACGGCGCAATCAACGCACCGGGTGCCTGCAATCTCGACGCCTGGTACAGCGCCGACCGGCACGCCGGCAACACGCACACGGCAACGCTGTCTCCCGCGTGCACGTTCAGCGTACTGCCTTCGGTGCAGTGGGGCGCGGCGCTGTCACGGGCCGACAGCGCAGGCCGGGGCGAGACCCAGGTGAGTCCGCAACTCAAGGCGCAGGTGCTGTCACGGCAAGACCTGGGGCTGGAAATGGCGATCTCCGCCGGGGCGCATCTTGCCCTTGATCGACGACACGGGTTCGACGGCGCCGACTTCACCCTCCCCTTGACCTGGCAACCGCTGGCGCCCGTGCGCTTGAACCTGAATGCCGGCTGGGCCCATGCCTACAACGACGGCGAGCAAACCCAGCGCCTGAGCTGGGGCACCGGCGTCGAGTATCAACTGATGGATGCCCTCACGTTGATCGCTGAACGTTACGGCCAGGAAGGCGGTGACCAGGCCTGGCAAGCAGGGCCGCGCCTGCACTTCGGGGAGTTTGTCGACGTCGACCTGGTGCTCGGGCGCGACCTGGGCGGTGAACGCAATCAATGGCTGACCACCGGTGCGACGCTCAGGTTTTAGGCCTGGCCTGCTGCTCCCGGTGCAGTTGCCGTGGCGGGTCGTCCAGGTAATTACCTTATGATGGCGGCACCATTGCCAACGAGGGGTAGAGCACGTGGACCGTATCGAACAAATGACGCTGCTGGCGACCTACAACCAGTGGATGAACCGCAAGGTCTATGACGCGGCTGCCAGGCTTACGGACGATGAGTTGCGCGTGGACCGCCAAGCGTTTTTCGGCTCGGTCTTCGGCACGCTCAACCATCTCACGTTGGGCGACACCGTCTGGCTCAAACGCTTTGCCCTGCACCCCGCCGGCTACGCGACGCTGGCGCCGCTGAACAGCATCGCCGCGCCGTCGGACCTCAAGCAACTGGCGTTCGCCGACCTGGGTGAACTCGCCGCCCGGCGGCGTTGGCTGGACCAATTGATCATCGATTGGGTGCACACCCTGCGCGAACCCGACCTCGACCATCGCCTGCACTACCACAACATGCGCGGCGCGGCGGCCAGCAAGACATTCGGCGCCCTGCTGGTGCATTTTTTCAATCACCAGACCCACCATCGAGGCCAGGTCACCACGCTGCTGACCCAGGCCGGGCAGGACGTGGGCGATACGGACCTGCTCGCCTTGATTGACTGAACTCAGCGAGCGCTGAATTCGGCATAGGCCTGCAGCAACCGTGCAAAGTCCTCGGGTTGCGGCAACTGCTCGAAGCTTTCGACTGCCGGCGTGGTAGCCCAGGCCAGTTTTTCGCGGGTCCAGGTTTCCATAAAGGGCACGTACTCCGCAGCATTATCCAACAGCGTCGCACGCACGTTGACGAACTCATCGATGCCATGGGGGCGGGTAAACAGCCAGCTCATGCAGTGCGGGCAGCAATAGTGACGATCGACCCCGTGCAGGCCGCCGACCACCGGGCAGCCCTGGGTCACCGTGAACGCGCTGGCGGGAATCAGTGCACTGAGGGAGAACGCACTGGCGGTCATCTTCTGGCAGCCGGTGCAGTGGCACGCCATGGTAATCACCGGCGCCTGGCTCACGCTGAAGCGCACCCGGTTACAACGGCAACTGCCTTCCAGGGGCAGGGTCTCGACGCTCATCACACACTCCTTTTCATGATCAGTGGCATGGCAGGGTAGCGCCGAGGCGGGGGTGTTGAACAGGTCCAGGGGCAAAACCGAACGCTGCTGCGCCCATGGGGTCGTAACCTCAGGTGCCGGGATTTCTTACCCCCGCCCTCCCCGCGTGCATTGTGGGTTTACCGATGTGCGTACCCTATAAGAAGGAGACGCTTACATGGTCATTCACTTCAAGGTTGCCGGGCATTTGGCCTGCGGCCATCACGGCAATAGCCTGCCCTCCAGCACCGAGCTGAATCGGGTCAAGTGCCGCACCTGCCGCAACACCGATGCCTACAAGGAAGCGCGCCGCAACCAGCGCAACGCCGCACGCCGTGCTTCGCGCCAGGCCAAGACCCACACCAGCACCGACTGGCGCAGTGCCTGGACGCAGCGCCTGACCGATCTGCCAGGGCGACAGCGCCTGCCCCGCGGCTTCGGCGCACAGCCTTTCGTATAAGCAGAAACGCAGAAGCCCCGGACAAACCGGGGCTTCGTTTTCAATCAATCATCATTGGACACCGGCCTGTTGCGTGCCTGGTAACCCGGCAACGTGGCGGCATACGCCAGTGCCTGTTCACGGGAATTGAAGGACGCCAGCCGATCCTGGGGCGTACACACCCGCCATGGCCCGAAATTGACCTGCACGATGTCGTACCCATTCAGATGCAGCTTCTTCAGCAGTGGAGCGCTCATAGTCACCTCGCTTTCCTGAGATTTCCCAGCGTTGCACGCCCTACCTTACACCCGCATCCAGGCTCATGACCGACCGCATGTCGCATGCGGCCAGGCTACTTGACCTTGCTGCTCAAGGTATCCACGCTGCGCTTGAGATCATCCAGGCTGCGCTTCAAACCTTCGATATCGCTTTTCTGCCGTTCGATCGTGCTGTTCTGATCCTCGACCGTGCGCTTGAGGCTCGCCAACTGGCTGTCACTGGAACTGGCGCTCGAACCGTCCCTGCGCTTGAACTCATCGAACGCGCGGTCCTGCCCCTCCAGCTTGCCTTTCAGGCCTTGCACCTCACTCTCGGTACGTTTCTGCGCAGCCTGCAGCTGTTCAATATCCCCCACCGAAATGCTCGACGCCTTCAACACATACTGATTGCCCGCCTCCAGCGAAGTCCCCGTCAACCGATCACCGCCTGACGCGCTGAAATCCCCCCACTTCACCGCACTCCCAGCCTGTGCCGTACCGGCCAACAGTCCCACGACACCTGCAATAACCATCCAATAGCGCCTGCGAACACTGAGCATCAACCGATTCCTTTCCAGACTGCCGAGATGGCATATTGCTATGACTGTCATTTATACCGCTTGTTCCCGTACTGTAGGAATCCTCCGGTTCGCCTGTTAAAGCCGATGTAGATCACTGATCTGCCAAGCTTTTTCAGGCGCCGTCCATTCAAGAAAGCGGCAGACCGACCTTGCGTCGAAGCGCCTGGATCTATATATTCCCAACCCTGTAACAACGCGCTACCGCCCGAATGGCGAAACTGGTAGACGCATGGGACTTAAAATCCCCCGCTCGTAAGGGCGTCCCGGTTCGATTCCGGGTTCGGGCACCATCATTACGTTCCACGACCTCCCAAGAAGTCGCTGAAACCCACATAGAACCTGCCTTGTGCAGGTTTTTTGTTGCCAACATTTGTCCCTCACACTCACTTCACCCCAACATTTTTCTAGTACATCCTGAGTTCGATTTTGGGTGATGTACTAGATGGCACTCCCTGATACCGCCGCCAGGCAAGCAAAACCCAAAGCTTGCGCCTACACCCTGTGAGATCGAATACATAAAAGACAGGACATGACCATTTGTGGATGAAGGCTTGGCAAACAGGTGAGACCATTTACGTATTTGCGAGTACCCATCCGATCTGGTCACCAGAACAGCATCCTCAATGCCAACGCGACCACGACTAGATTGAAAACTGCCTCCATCCACTGGTCGCCCTTCTTCAAGGCAAACTTCGCGCCGGCATTTGCACCCAATAGCGTGCCAATAATCAAACAACATCCGTACTGCCAGTCAATGATGCCGCTGACGCCGAAAATCAGTAATGAACCCACCGAGAGAACCAGCCCACCGACTTTGCGGGTCCCCACCGATTCGCTGATGGTTTTTCTGAAAAAGATAATGAATAAATACGTCGAGAGTTTGGCTTGCCCACCAAATAACCCGCCGATCATTCCTACGGGTATAAAGAGGATATAACCAAACAGACGTCTGATCGCTGAGGGAGGTGTTTCGCCGCTACTAGGTTTTTTTATAAGGGACAGTGCGACGAGCAGCAATGTCAGCCCGCCAATTACCTTGTGCAGCAGCGCGGGATCTATTTGAAGAAGCAGGCTCGCGCCTGCCAGAGCCCCAACCAACCCCAGTACCGCAGCTGGAAAGGCCAACGCATAATCGACCTTTCCCTGGTTATGGAAGTGCCGCAGTCCGGCAAACATGGTGCCTACCGAGGCCAGGCGCGCAGTGGCGATCGACGACTGAGGTGCAATCCCCAGCCAGATCATCACCGGAACGGTCAAAAAAACACTCCCACCGGTGTTGGTCCCGACGAATCCCGTTATTATTCCGAGGAAAATCAGACCGACGCCTGTCAACCACTCATGACCCATCATGTTGAGGTGCTCGCATAAGATTCATGGCACGGCTTACTCGCTCAAGTAAACCGGGTCTATCCAGTGATAGCAGTTTCTATTTCGGGAGCTGGCGGTCACATGAAGCTTTGCGGTGTGTACGAAGCTGTACTCGCCGATAATCGGGCGGCGTAGCGAACTTTCAGGCCCAGTGATTTTGCATACAGCACACGTCGTTTAATGAGATCTTGTATCTGTGCTTTTGATTTTCTAATTCGATATTTCTGTGACGTTTCATTGATACCAGCAAATATGCCTATCCAGTGTGCTCCTGTCGCCGCAACCGCATCAATATCATCTTGATACGCGCAGGCATAGGATAACTTCCTGTTGGTGAGCGTTGATACTGGAAATCAAATGAAATGTACTTGAAGGGTTGCAGCAATATCAAGCATCGCAAATCAGGGTTCCTCAGCCACCCATATGAATAAAACTTCATGACATCGCATATTGACTTTCTTAAATTACTGACTGCCTGTTCTCGCCAATTGAATCAAAAGAAATTTTATTTATGACACTTTTTCGCACAAGGCAGAGTACTTCCTGACATCTCAACCCTTTTATAACTTCCAACAGCTTTGCACTCGGCAAGCTATATATATTTAATCTAACAGAGGACCTGAGATAGATGGCACTGATTAAAAGCCGTCCAGTTGCAGCTTTTCGGGTGTTTGCTTGCTGGAGGGGGTCGGGGGAGGACGTCCCCCCCAGCGACTCGCCGTGCACCTTGGGCAATCGCAGAGAACTGGCGGACAAAGGTCGCGAAAACCACAGGCCGCAGATAGCGCGATAGAGGCCGGCGAAACCCGCTCGAAAGACTTAAACCATAGAATGAGTGATCGGAATGTACTTTTGCGCAGAATTAAGTCATTTAGGGACCTACCTGGCTCAGCCCTCAGCACTTTAAAGTACGCCAATCATTCAACTATCGGCGTCTGTATGAATCTCTGGTTTCGACTTCTCCTCATGCTGCTTCGTCGACCTTGGCGCAAACCGGCAAAAGCGCTGGATTCGACCGTTATCCGAATGCGCGTCTGGCCACTGGACCTCGACTTCAATCGACATGTCACCAACGGCCGATATTTCACCCTGGCCGATGTCGGACGCATGGATTTCGTTTTGCGCAGTGGCGCCTATCGAGTAGCTATTAGAGCAAAGGCGCTGCCCATCGTCGGAGACACTTGGGGTAAATTTCGTCGCGAGCTTAGACTGTTTGAAGCGTTTGAAATCCACACAAGGATGCTTGGCTGGGACGACAAGTGGAGCTTCATGGAGCATCGATTTGTGAGTAAAGGCAGAGTGATCGGCGTTGTCGTAATGCGAGGTCTATTCCGTTCAGCGAAAGGTATTGTTCCGCCAAGCGAGTTTGTTCGAGAACTGGGACTGCCCGAACGGTCGCCAGAGATGCCGGAATGGCTGACCTCGTGGTCGCAGAGCTGCGATGCCATGAGTCGGCAACTCAGGGATGAAGAAAGCACCAATGATTGACTTGACGTGCAGTCAGCCCATGACCAGTGCGCTATTGGGACCGTTGATTGCTCCGCCGTTGGCGTGTGCGGCGTAACTTCGCCAGCCCGTGTAATTCGTCAATAACGGGCTGTATGTGCTTTTCTCCGAGCAGGTGCTGGTATACCTCGAAGTGGCCCTATCGCCAAGCGCACTTGCTTCTTTATTTCCTCTATGGCCAGGCACGCCTCATGCACGAAGCGTTCGTCGAATACGCCATGCAACTCAAGCTCCATCCCACTTTTGTCATGGTGTATTTGCACATGGCAGTATCGACCACCATATTGGCCGCTGCTGCAAAATAACACCAGATTAAAACCATGACCGAGGAGCTTACGTAATTGATCCTGAAGACTGTCTTGGTGCAAGCCAGATATTTCCAGCTGCCGAGACGCACACGGGCCATTGGCGAATTGTTTACTCAACATAACCATCTCCACTTTTATCGGTTACGCAGTGCCAGCACTACTGCGCACTATCACGAACAAGCTTACGACGTAGCCAGCCTGAAAAATGTCAGAAGTCGGTAAGGTAATGGTAAATACCACGAGCACTCCGAGTTACTTCCCACTCTGTTATTTACCCACCTTAACCATAAATTAACGCTACCAAACAGAGCAACCTATTAAGCTTGGCTGATGCGCCTCTCCTGCCCCCGGCCACTCATGAGGTGATGGCGCACCATCAAGCCTGCCGGCCCAGTCGAAAACGACGCACTACCGATATATCATTCTGGAGTGTTTGACTAATGCCTGACGACAACGCTCATTCGGCAAAACATGCCTCGTACAGTATCGCCCTGGTTAATTATAAAACGCTGCACATGACACGCCTTTGCTTAGGATTGCTACGCGACTACGCTATATACCATCAAGTTCCGGTCTGGGTAGTGGATAACGGTTCCGCCGATGAAAGCACCCACTACCTGCGGACACTTGACTGGATCAACTTGGTAGAGCGGATTCCCCACCCTCGAGAGGCCGGATACATCGCGCATGGTAAAGCCCTTGATCTGATTTTGGGATACGTTGAAACTCCGTACTTATTCCTGCTTCATACGGACACATTTGTATTTGATACCGATGTGTTCAGCATGATGATGAGCCAAAGTACTGCAACGCCGCGTACAGTGGCAGTCGGTTGTACAGAACAGATCAATCGCGGTTTTTTAAGAACTGCCTGGCGGTTCGGTACTCGACTGATGAAGTACCACTACCGAACGCTCATGCGTTACGTGGGGCTACCCTCTAAAAACCCCAAGCCTTTCAGAGAAACCCACTTGAAAAGTTTTTGCACCTTATGGAACTGCGATGTAATTAAACAACATAACTTGCGCTTCATGATGGATAACCGGGTACCGGGATACGCTCTACAAGACAAGATGGTCAAGCTGGGTTATGCGATCAGCTTTCTGTCAGCACGAAGATTGTTCAGTTATCTGGACCATATTCAAGCCGGCACTGTCGCCGCTAACGGCGGCTATGACACGGACCATCGTCGAAGAAAAACGTATCACGATACCCTGCTGCGCTTTCAAAAAGAGGCGTCAAATGACGCGAAAACGACCAGCACGGAAAAATGACGGTTGCTGATAAGACCGGCCCCCGAGATTCAAACTGAGTGGGAGCGCACAGCTGGCTTGAAAATCGAACCTGATAGGACTTTATCCACGGCCCAGCCCATAGGGCGCTTGTTCGATACTCATCGCTTACTCTGCGGCGCATCAAGAGGGATCTCGAGGATGAAGGTTGCGCCCTGCCCTTCCCCGTCGCTGTGCACGGTCAAGCTGCCACCCATTTCCTGTGCAGCGAGCGCGCAGCTGTGCAGGCCGAAACCGTGACCGTCTTTGCGAGTCGTGAAGCCATGGGAAAAGATACGCGTCAGGTGCTCTGGCGTAATCCCGTTGCCATTGTCGGCCACCGTGATACGCAAGACTGCTCCGTCACCGATAAGGGAGGCGCTGAACGTGATGCACGGGCTGCGATCGACCACGCCGTCCAACGCCTGCCTGGCGTTTTTGATCAGGTTTACCAGAATCAGCAGCACCCGGTGCCGGTCCAGCGACAGCAGTGGCAAGTCGGCAATGTCCTTGACCACCGTCACCTCCTGATTCATCCGTGAGCCGGCACTCATGCGCCAGGCATCATCGATTAATTCCGAGACCGGTATTGTCTCGACGACACTGACGGCAACGGCATAGGACTGCTGGGCAGCGACAATGGTCTTGATGTGGTCAATGCCTTTGGTGAGTTGCTCGAGCTCTTCGATGATGCCCTGCTGCTCTGCCGCCACCGCCTGCGCCAGCTTGAGCAGGTAGTCGGGCAGCATCTTTCCCCTCTGGTCCTGGGTGAGAAAATCGCTCAGCTCATGGATGTGTTCGTTCATCATCTGCGCCACCTTGCCCAGGCCCTGGGCCTTGGAGGTGCGCATCTGGCTGCTGACCAACTCGGCCGAAACGTTCACGCTGTTGAGGACGTTGCCGACATTGTGCAGCACCGTCGTGGCGATCTCGGCCATGCCCGCCTGACGGGATTTCGCATTCAGTTCGGATTGCACCTGGCTCATGCGTAGCGCCGCGCGTACGCGAGCCTTGAGCTCCAATGGCGAGAAAGGTTTGGCGATATAGTCATCGGCGCCACTCTCCAGCCCGGAGATGCAAGCCTCGCTGCCGCCGCGGGCGGTCAACAGGATGACGGGCAGATGGACAAAACCGGCGCTCGCCTTGATTCTGGCGGTCAGGCCAAAGCCGTCAAGCTCCGGCATCATCACATCCGAGAGAACGACATTGATCGGTTGACGCTGCAGCATGGCCCAGGCCTGCTCTCCATCAGCGGCGGTGACGACGCTGTAGTCGTCGCGCAAAAGCTCGCTGAGGTAGCCAAGCATTTCCGGGCTGTCATCGACCACCAGGACCCTGGACTGCGAGGTGCGTTCCGGGTGCTGCTCGTTGTCTGCATCGCCCATGGACGCCTGGTCGTTGCTACTGCCACGGCGGCCGTCGTCGAACAGCAAGTGGCGCTGCTCGGTTGTGATCATTGCGGTGGATGACGATCCCTCATGCAGATGACCGGCTTCGGTCGGCACCGTGTTTTGCTCGGTTCCTCGAGGAAATCGAACAAGGAAGCACGACCCCTTTCCAGGCTCACTGTTGACGCTGACTTCGCCCCCCATCAGTTCGACCAGATCCTTGACCAGGGCCAGGCCGATGCCTGTACCGCTGTAATGCCGCGTGGCGGAATTGTCGATCTGGGAAAAACGCTGGAACAGCAGGGGTAATTTGTCAGGCGCGATGCCAATGCCCGAGTCTTGCACCGCGAGCTCAAATCGCTCGTCATCAAGCGCAGTGACTGCCAGATGCACCGTACCGCCAGCAGAGGTGAACTTGATGGCATTACTCACCAGGTTGAGCAGAATCTTCTCGAAGTGTCGGGGGTCCAGGAACACGGTGCCGAGGGCAGGATCGATGCTGCAGGTCAACGTGCAGCCTTTGCCCTTGGCCACCATGGCGGCGTCCTCGGCCAGCACACCCACCGCCTTGTTCAAATCAACGGGCGCCGGACACAGCTCAAACTTGCCTGCTTCGGCCTTGGAGAAGTCAAGGATATCGTTCACGCGGTTCATCAGGCGCAGTGCGTTTCGTTGTGCGCGCTCGATTTGCACGCGCCAGTCCGCCGGCGGCGTGATCGCCACCGAGAGCTGCTCCAACGGGGCGAGAATAAGGGTCAAAGGGGTGCGCAGTTCGTGGCTGACCGTGGCGACGAAATCACTCTTTGCCTGGTTGGCCGTCTCGGCCTGGTTGCGCGCCTGAATAAGTGCAACCGCCTGCGCCTCCAGCACCTCGGTCTGTCGGTGCAGCGTGTCGGTCCGCTCGGCGACCATTCTCTCCAGAGAGGCCTGCACCTGCTGTCTTTCGGCTTCGGCCTCGGCCTCCAGCACCCGGATGCGCAAGGCATTCTCCTGGAACACCCGGACGGCGCGAGTCATGATCCCAATCTCATCGCCGCGTCCAGCACTGGCGATTTCGGCGGTCAAGTCACCGGCAGCCAGCCGGCGCATGACCGAAGCCAGGGCGACGATGGGCTGCGCGACAAACCGCGAGGTGCTCCAGGCGATGGCTCCGGCCAGCAGGATGGCGACGGCGCCAGCGACTATTGTCGCCAGCATGCCGCGATCCTTGTGGACCAAGGCGTCTGAACGCGCTTCGCCTGCGAAGCGCGCAACCAACAGGCCAGCGCTGCGTGCCTCGATACGAACCTGGTCGCGCGCGTCGCCCAAGGCGTTGCTCGCCTGATGGAACCCGGCAAATGCCGCCCGGTAGCCAGCAATCTGATCGCTGACCGTCAGGGGCGTAGCGCTGGCCTGCTGCCCCACAGACGAAGGCAGAACCCGGGCGAGACGGGAGAGTTCATCGAGGATGACGCCTACAGAACTGGCGACCTCGGCCGACGGCGCCAGGCGAAACGCCAAGGTTTGCGCCTCCAGGGTGGCAACACGTTCGGCGAAACGCTTGGACAACGCGGCGGCGTTTTGCAGCAAACCGATGGCGGCCTGAATGTCACTGGCGTCATGGGCAATGTGCTCGTCCACTTCAGCCAACATGACTTCAAGGCGCTCTGCCACGCCTCCAACAGCCCCCAGATGCCGCAAAGCCTCGCCGCCCCGGAGCCTGGGAGCCTCGCCAAGCTGCTCGAGCGCCAGGCTGGCTGCTGCCACCGCCGTCGCCAACTGTTCCAGGGTCTCCACCTGTTGCGGCGCCCCCATTAACTCACGCAATTGCTCGACCACAGGCGGCAGCGCCGCACAGGCGTTGCGCGCCGCAGTGGCGGCCGCACCATCACCGGTCACCAGCACCTGGGCCACATTGGCGGTAATGATACGTTCGCCGTTGCGCAGGATATCCAGGATGCGATGGGCGCTCTGGGCGTTGCTCACTCGCGCCTGGTGGTCGGCGGCGAGGGAGTCCAGGCCCTTCAGCCCAGCGGCGATGCCCTGTTCAACGAGGGCCGTCGCCTCTCGCATCCGAGCGTAATGGGCGGTCATATTCTCGGTTTCGCCATCCATGGTCAGCGTCGCCACCCGCAAGGACGCGATCGCCGCAGCGAGCCTATCCAGGCTGCCCTTGAGCGATTGCGCCTCTGCCGCCGGGATGGCGTTAAGGCCGTTGATAGCCGTCGCGACCAAGCCTTCGGCCTGGGACACGCTGTCCTGGTCGCGGGTGGCAATGAAGTTTTCCACCCGCCCGGTAGCCCCGTTGACCGAGGCCAGAATTTCCGCGGAATGGCTGGCGGAATCCACCGCACGAACCATGCCTCGCAGGCCGTAGAGGTTCACGAGCGATACCGCCAGCATCAGCAACACCAGTGCGGCAACCGCCAGGCCGATCCTGACGGCAATAGGCCTGGCCGTGGCTGATTTGAATGTCAACATGGGGCCTCGCCTCCTAGCCCGCCGCTACTGTTTCGTCACCTCCGGCAAAGGCGCCGGCGGCGCCGTATGGTTGATGGCCGCATCGATCATCGCCGCAACGGAAGCCTGGCCGTAGAACGGATTGGCGGCACCGCCCACCGGCATAGTGGCAAGCCAGGCGTCCAGGTCTTTGGCATCAATACGTACCAGCGGCACTTCGACGAACTTCGGCACCTGCTTGCCCGCCAGTATCTGCTGGGCCACCCAGAACCCCATCTGGGAGACGCTCGGGGAGGCAGAGACAGAGACGGTCTCGTAGCCATTGGCATCGCGTTCCTGTTTCCACAGGGCAAGTTCGTCCTGACGGTTCCCCATCACGATGATCGGTAAAGGGCGACCCGCCGCCTTGAACGCCATGGCCGCACCATATCCGTCGCCACCCTGGGTAGCCACGGCATCAATGGTGGGCAGCGACGGCAGCGCCAGCGTGACTTCCCTGCGGGCGACAGAAGCCGTCCAGTTCCCGTATACGGTCTTGACGAATTTCAGGCCCGGATAGTCGCTGGCGGCCTTGCGAATGCCATCGCTGATGTTTTTATCCGTGGCATCGCCAGCGATGCCGCGGATCTCCAGTAATGTCCCGTTGCCCTTCAGGCGCTCGGCGATGTAGTCCATTTCCACACGGCCCATGGCGGACCAGTTGTAATCCACGGTATAGACACAGGGCTCGGTGACCAGGCTGGCCATGACGACCACCACGATGCCGGCGTTGCAGGCATCGCGGATCACCCCGTTGAGGGCCGTGTCGGAGGCAGCGAGGATCACGATGGCATCGACGCCCTTGACGATCATGTCCTGGATATGGGCCGCCTGTTCCGAAGCCGAGTTATTGGCGCTGACGACGGGAGCCTCACGGATCAAGCCCTCCTTTTGCGCCTGGAGCGCAATTTCCTGCCAGTTGCGCACCATCACCTTGCGAAAATCGCTGCCTGCGTAGGAATTGCTGAAGGCAATGCTGTAGCTCGCGGTAGGGCCGCTGGCGATGCCCTCGGCGGCAGCCTGGGCCGGATTGGCGGCAACCATCGCCAGCCCCGCCATGCAGCCGGCGAAGCGCCTCAAGATCGTGTGGATCGACTGGGTGTTCATGCTGTTCTCCATCGTGCTTGGCATTTACCAACAGTCATCCACCCGTACCGGCTTACAGCCTGGATCGACGGCGTGTTCTGGTTGGAGCCGTTGGCCCCTACATTGGAGATTTTCGAGCAGGTGAGGTTTGAGGCAGGCATTGAACGTTTCCCTGTATGCCGCGTGCGGGTTGTTGCGTGAGCCGTTGAAAACGCCTGAAGCCCGCCCACCGGCTGTCTTGCCGATACAAGGCTGCTGGCCAACGTCAATGATTTTGCCAGGGTCGGTGCCCTTGGCGGCCGAACATTGAAACCCGTAGATGGCTCGCATTGGCAATGAGCATAGTATCAAAGTGCCCGCTTTGCTCGCGGTCTGTGAACGGATGCGGCGTTCCGAGCCATAGTTTTGTGTTTGACTGCCGCCCCACTCAACCCTGCCTGCTGTTCTACGCTTGTTGCTCGACCCACTTATCGGAGACCCGACATGAACCCACACACCACCGCCCTGGTCCTGATCGAATACCAGAACGATTTCACCACCCAAGGCGGCGTGTTCCATGACGCCGTCAAAGACGTCATGCACACGTCCAATATGCTCGCGAACACCGCCACCACGGTTGAACAGGCGCGCGCGCTCGGCGTGAAGATCATCCACCTGCCGATCCAGTTCGCCGAGGGCTACCCGGAGCTGACCACCCGCGACTACGGGATTCTCAAGGGCGTTGCCGATGGCAGCGCCTTTCGCACCGGCAGTTGGGGTGCCGACATCAGCGAGGCGATTACCCGGGAAGACGGCGACATCCTCGTGGAGGGCAAGCGCGGGCTGGACGGTTTCGCCACCACGGGCCTGGACCTGGTGCTGCGCAACAACGGCATCCAGACCCTGGTGGTGGCGGGCTTCCTGACCAATTGCTGTGTCGAAGGCACGGTACGATCAGGTTATGAGAAGGGCTATAACGTGGTGACCCTGATCGATTGCACCGCGACCTTCACCGACGAACAACAACAGGCCGCAGAACGCTTCACGCTGCCGATGTTTTCCAGGACGTTGCAACACACCGAGTTTCTCGACGGGCTGAACGCCCGGTAGCCATCGCCCAGAAGGCGGCTTTACAGCCGCCTTCGGATTCCCAGCCACCTGCGACACCCCGGCCGGGTTCGTTGATCTGAAACACCTCAGTTGTCAGGGTGCTCGCTCGCCACTGAATCGGCAGCGTCCACATCAGACATATCCTCCTCAAGGGGTGCATCGTCGTCCGGCGGCAGCGGGATCTTATCCTCATCACGCTTCGGGTCGTGCCCTGTCTCGTTGTCCGTGCCGCGCGTAACAGCCTGCTGTGAAATGTTGCCCGGGGCATTCTCATTGATTTCCATGCTGGCTCTCCGTTCTTGGGCTCGGGATATCCGTGCTTAAGGTTGAGAAACACCATGCCCCCCAGAGTGCCGGGCAACAGACGAATGGACGCGCCCAAACTGGCACAAGGTGACACTGCCGGTGCGTGTTTCGATCCATTCGACGCCGTGGGTATTTGCTGGATGGCGCTGACGGCGGCGCAATTATCGATGCGATTGAAAGGTGATAGTGCTCGGAGGTGCTTCGTTCATTTGTCCAGATTCATTGGTTCATGCATCCGTTCGCCTATTATTGCGCGCAGCCATGCGGCATGAAATTCCATGTCTTCCAGAGAAGTCCCCTCAGCCAATCGATATTCGAACTCCTTGCCCCTCGGCCCTTGATACACGACGCTGAAATGTCCATGGCGGTCATAACTGGCGAGCAGGTAAGGGCTGATACAAATGATATCGCTAAAGGGCACCTGCACTTCGGCGGGTTTACGGCCGCGACGGGTGACGGTGAGAGTAAGCAGTTGCCGGTTTTCGTCAAAGGTGAAGGCCAGCACTCTGGACGCAGAGAACATCCACGCGAAAACCAGCCCCATGAGCACAACAAAACCAAGCATGAACAGGATGAGAGGCGACGTGGTGAGACTCGCCCCATCGCTGGACGATGCGCCTCGCATCGCTTCTAGGCCGAAAAAGATCAGCACCATCACCCCTATGACCGGCAGAAACATAAGCAGCACAACGCAGAAACCCAAAATGGCCGCCCCAGTGCTGCCGAGGGTGGGTAAGTCCGGATTGCCATGCCACATAGGTGGGTGAACGCGCGGTTTTTCAGTGCTTGACCCGGCTGCAGGCGTTGCGATGGGGTGAACTGAAGTTTGATGAGTCATCCAGCAGGCTCCGGGGGTGCTGCGTAGACAGTAGCACTATCGCCAGACAGTCTGGTCCGGTACCCACCGATAAACGTCACATGGCTCGCACTGCCGGCCGGCAGACTAGGGAAAGCCCTCCCGCAAATGCTCAAATCGCTGCCCGCAACTCACGGGGTGACAGGCCATAGTGTGAGCGAAAGCGCACGGCAAAACGTGAGGCCGAGGCGTAGCCGCAGGCGCCGGCAATTTCACCGATCGGGCGAGACGTTGTTTGCAGCCGTTGTAATGCTGTCGCCAGTCGAACGCCCTCCAGAATATTCCTGAAACTATTCCCTTCGTTCGCCAGTTGGCGACGCAAGGTCGACTCCCCCAGGTTCATGTGCTGTGCGATGCTCGCAACCGTCCAGTCTCTCTCCGGGCTGGCCATTACCAGCTGCTGCACCCGCTCGCACAAGGGATCGTTGCGCCCCATCAGCAGAGGTCCGGCCTGGCCGCCAAGGCTTAGGCTCAGCAGCACCGCTTCCCCATAATGTGTGCAGAGTGCCTGCGGGGCGTTTGCATTGATGGCGACCAGCAACTGCTCCCATGCCTGGGTGGTGTGCCTGTCCAGGGGAACGCATAGATCGCTCTTCAGTGCACCGCGACCACTCTTGATCTGCTGGCTATATCGGCTGCTGAATTGACGCAATGTCGAGACGGGAAAGGTCACCGCATCGGCGATGTAGTGACCCTGAGGGCCGGGTAAGTTTGAGATACCCAGCTCGCGCCCGGCCGGCATCAGAATCAGATGCCGAGGCCCTGCGCGCATTTCCCGGTCATCCCATTGCAACAGTTTTTCCCCCTGCCGCACTCGACACAAGGTGGTCACGAACACCGGCACCCTGGGCAAGGTAAGGGCATGTCGCGCCCGTATGACACAGGCATCGATAATATTTTCCCGGTGCTGTATGCCGTCACAAGGGCGCATGCTTCTTAACGTCCGTAAGTTGAAGTAATGGTCGCTTTGGCCAGGACGTTGGCGTTGAGCATGTAACCGACCAAGGCTCCGCTGGCCTGGTTGTCGAGCGGTAGCTTATCGACTTTCAAGGCCCACACGGTGAATTGATAGCGATGGGGTTTATCGCCGACAGGAGGGCAAGCGCCCCCGAACCCCGGCTGGCCATAATCGGTTCGCCCTTGTACTGCACCCGCAGGCAGGTTTGCCCCCACGCCGCTGGGCAAACTATGGGTGGAGGCTGGCAGGCTGACCACCGTCCAATGCCACCAACCGCTGCCGGTGGGGGCATCGGGATCGTAAACGGTGATCGCGTAGCTTTTAGTCCCTGCGGGGGCGTTTTTCCACGAAAGCTCAGGAGACGTGTTGCCACCTTCGCAACCGAAGCCCTGGAACACTTCGCGACGGGTCAGCGGGCGGTTGTCTGCAATATCCCGGCTGGTCAGTGAGAAATCCGCAGCGTAGCCACTGAGTGTGACGGCCATGGAGAGTGCAGGCAGGATTAATCTGATGTTCATTGCGGCTCCAGCTGAGTCTTGAAGTGAAGCTCGAGTCTAGGTTGAACAAAACCGGGAGACTGTGCCGAAATGCTCGATAACAGTGCCGAAATGCTCGATTGTCCGGACGAACGATGGTTCTCGACGTGCCCGACAGCCTTCAGATGCTCAAGAGCTCGCTGACGGGGAGTCGATGAGTGGTCTTCATCTCTCGCAGGGAGAGGTTCGAGCGAATACTTGAAACCCCAGGGAGCTTCCTCAGCACTGTTTCGACAAAGCGGCTATAGCTGTCCAGGTCCCGTGCAACCACCTCAAGTAGAAAGTCCGCCTCCCCCGTTGTGTTATGGCAACTCAATACCTGCGGGGCCGCCTGGATAATCTTTTCAAACGTTGCCGTGGCTTCTTCGCTGTGATCCGTGCAGGAGATCTGGACAAACGCCTTCAGGCCCAGCCCGAGTTTCTTTCGATTGAGAATGGCTTGGTATCCCTCGATCACCCCGCATTCTTCCAGCCGTCTTTGCTTGCGCCAACAGGACGCTTCGCTGAGGGACAGCTGCTCGGCCAGCTTGACATTCGACAGCTTGCCGTCCCGCTGCAAACGCTCCGATATTGCAATGTCCGCTTTATCGAGCTGCTCAACCATGAAATAACCCCTCAAATTCAGGCTTAAAAATGAAGGTTAATTTCAATTCTTGCGCTCGGTCAATTGCAACTTGAAAGGTAATTTCAAGGCGCTCATTCATAATGGCAATGCCTGAATCGCCCCTCCAAGCCGAGGTAATTTGAATGAAAGCAGTCGTCTACGAAGCCTTTTCCAAACCGCCGCGCCTGATGAACGTGGCCGATCCATCCCCGGAACGTCATGGCGTGGTGATCCAGGTGCTTGGCACCGGGGTGTGCCGCAGCGACTGGCATGGCTGGAAAGGTCATGACCCCGACATTGAACTGCCCCATGTACCGGGTCATGAGCTGGCGGGCATCGTGGCCGAGGTGGGCCACGGCGTCACGCGGTGGAAGGTCGGCGACCGGGTGACCGTGCCGTTCGTGGGTGGGTGTGGTGCCTGTGCGCAGTGCAACAGCGGCAATCAGCAGGTGTGCCACACGCAATTCCAGCCGGGCTTCACTCATTGGGGCTCGTTTGCCGAGTACGTCGGCATCCACCAGGCCGATCTGAACCTGGTCGCGCTGCCCGAGAGCATGGACTTCGCTACCGCCGCAAGCCTGGGTTGTCGCTTCGCCACCTCGTTCCGTGCAGTCGTCGACCAAGGCAACGTCAGCGCCGGTCAGTGGGTCGCGGTTCACGGCTGCGGAGGTGTAGGCCTGTCTGCGGTGATGATCGCCCAGGCCATTGGCGCGAACGTGATCGCCATCGATATTTCCCAGGAAAAACTCGATCTGGCGCGCGCCCTCGGCGCTGTCGCCACCATTAATGCCCAGTACGTCGCAGACGTCACCGAAGCCGTGCTGGAAATCACCCAGGGCGGTGCCCACGTCTCGCTGGACGCCTTGGGCCACCCAACCACCTGTTTCAACTCCATCAACAACCTGCGCCGTCGCGGCAAGCACGTCCAGGTCGGGCTGATGCTCGCTGATCACGCCACGCCGGCGATCCCCATGAGCAAGGTTATCGCCCATGAACTTGAGATCTACGGTAGCCACGGCATGCAGGCGCATCGCTATGGCGCCATGATCGAGATGATCACCTCAGGCAAGCTGGCGCCTGAAAAACTCGTGGGTAAAACCATCAGCCTGGAACAGTCCATCGACGCGTTGACGAACATGGACCGCTTCGAGACGGCAGGGGTAACCGTCATAACCGAGTTTTGACCCATGACGCGACGCTGAGCCGCACTGAACAATAGTTTAGAAATCTCTGAACTATCTATTTGCACTTCCCTATTCTTTCCGCCAAGCGCCCCTCCCTACTATTGGCGGCAACAAAGGAGCCTTTCCACAGAGATGGGGCCCGAAGATTGCCTTTTCTGATTGTCACTGCCGTTTTTTGTGCGTTTCGGTCCGCGCCGAAACGCCGCTGTGTCAATCATGCGAAGGCACCTTTGGAGCAGATCGATGAAATTGGAAGTATTCCGAACGTTGTGGGGCTACACCGCAAGCAAGGCACAAGCGCTCGAAGAGTTGCTTGAGGCCGGGTTCGATGGCATGGAAGCCCGCCTGCCCATGACCGCAAGCGAACGCGCCGAGTTCGCAGCCTTTCTACGCGCCAACCATGTCAGCTATATCAGTACCGTCTTCAGCGCCTACGATGTTCTGCCGCAACAATCGGCGAGCGTCGACGAACACCTTCTGGACCTCGATAAAAAACTCGCTTGGGCGGCTGAATTGTCGCCGCGCTTCATCAACCTGCTGGCTGGCAACGACCGCTGGCCACTGGCACAGCAAGTCGACTTCTTTGGCCGCGCGATGGACGTCGCGCGCAAGCACGGCCAGGTGTGCGCCTTTGAAACCCATCGTGCGCGCTCGTTGTTCAACCCCTGGGTCACCCTCGAGCTGATCCGTCAACTGCCGGACCTGCGCTTCACCAGCGACATCAGTCATTGGGTCGTCACCTGCGAGCGTCTGCTCAACGATCCGGAAGATGACCTCAGCGCTTTCGTCGAGCGCGTTCACCACATTCAAGCCCGGGTCGGTTATGACCAGGGGCCCCAGGTTCCCCACCCCGCCGCTCCCGAGTACACCCAAGCGCTGGCCTTCCATCAGCAGCATTGGGAGGCCATCTGGCGATCCCAGGAAAGTCGCGGCTATCAGGTCAGCACGCTGACACCGGAGTTCGGTGCCGACGGCTACCTGCATCACCTGCCCTTCACCAATGTGCCGGTGGCCGACCTGTGGTCGCTGAATGTGTGGATGGCAAATACCGAGCGCGAGCATTTCCGGCGTTTCAGCGGCGCCTCAACCCGATAAGGAGCGTTACTTCATGCCTGACCAAACGCCAAAGGCCGCCAACTTCAATCGCATTCCGCTGGTGGACATCGCCGGGCTGTACAGCGACGACATCACACAGCGCCAGGCAGTGGCCGAAGAACTCGGTAACGCCGCACGCGCAGTGGGTTTTCTGTACATCAAGAACCACGGCATCGAGTCGTCGTTGATCGACGGCGTGCGTCACGCGGCGAAGGACCTGTTTGCGCAATCCCTTGCGTACAAGATGCAGCATTACATCGGCACCTCCCGCAGCCACAAGGGGTTTGTGCCTGAAGGCGAAGAGGTCTATGCCAAAGGCAAACCGGACCACAAGGAGGCGTTCGATATCGGTTTTGAAGTGGGCGAAGACGATCCGCTGGTCAGGGCCGGGACCCCCTTGATCGGGGCCAATGAATGGCCGGACCTGCCGGGTTTCCGTCCCGCCGTCGAAGCGTACTACGCTGCGGTGTTTGCGCTGGGTCGTCGCCTGTTCAAGGGCTTTGCGCTCGCATTGGGCCTGGAAGAGGACTATTTCGAGGCACTGGTTACCCGCCCACCGTCGAAACTGCGCCTGATTCACTACCCCTTTGACCTGGCCGCCCAAGACGCACCCGGCATTGGTGCGCATACCGACTACGAGTGCTTCACCATTTTGCTTGCCGACAAGCCAGGTCTCGAGGTGATGAACGATCAAGGGCAATGGATTGATGCGCCACCCGTGGACGGTGCCTTTGTGGTCAACATCGGCGACATGCTGGAGGTCATGACCGCGGGTACGTTCGTCGCTACGGCTCACCGAGTGCGAACCGTCAGCGAAGAGCGCTACGCCTTCCCACTCTTCTACGCGTGCGACTTTCATACGCAGATCAAGCCACTGCCACAGTTTCTTGAAGGCGCTTTTCTTGAAGGCGCTAGGGATTACCAGGAAATCACCATCGGTGAGCACATGTTCGGCCAAGCGTTGCAGACCTATCAGTACCTGCGCCGCAAAGTCGAACAGGGCGAACTCACGCTGTACGAGAAAGCGCGCAAGCCATCGAGTTTCGGTCACTTGAAGAGCCAGGCGCAGGACGCGTCCTGATGCAACCCTCAGCCTGGTCACACCGCCCTGTTTAACCACCCGCCCAACCCTACTTTACCGACGTGGAGTCATCGATGATGCGCAATCCAATCAATCATGCTGTCCGCTTGACCCTGCTGGCCGTCGCACTCCTTGGTGCGGCCGGCGCCCATGCAGCAACGACGGTGACGCCCGGCGTACTCAAGATCGGCATGGAAATCACCTATCCGCCCTTTGAGTCATACGACGAACATAAAAACGTCGTCGGTTCCGACCCCGAGCTGGCGCACCTGCTCGCCAAGCACCTGGACCTCAAGGCCGACTTCGTCGACACCAAGTTTTCCAACCTGATCCTCAGCCTGAACGCCGGCCACTACGACGCGATCATCTCCGGCATGTACATCACGCCCCAGCGGCAGACGCAAGCGCAAACCATCCCCTACGCCCAGACCGGCGCAGCGATCATGGTGCTGAAGGACAGCCCGCTGAAACCGAAAGTACCGGAAGACCTCTGCGGCCTGAAAGTCGGCCTGGAAAAAGGCACCACGTGGGTGACGCAGTTCAACACGCTCTCGACCGACTACTGCATCCCGAATAACAAGGGCGCGATTATGGTCAGCGAGTTCCCGTCCGCACCGGAGGTAACCCAGGCGCTGCTCTCCGGCAATGTGCAGGCTCAGGTTGAGATCGACGGCGCCGCCGGCATGATCGCAGAACGCACCAAGGGCCGCGTCGTGGTGAGCACCGAGCACTCGATCTATCAGCAGACGCTGGGTATTTACGTCAAGAAAGGCAACGACGCGCTCTATCAGGCACTGCTCAAGGCCTTTGAGGCGAGCAAGGCTTCCGGTGAATACACCGCCCTGTTGAAGAAATACAACCTCGAAGAACCGACTAACTGACCCGGTGCAGCCCTGTGGGAGCGCTGCCGCTCCCACAGTCGGCGGCTTTCGCTTGACTGCCCGGCCCAGGTAAAGCCTGTGTCGACGCCAGCAGTTGGAGAGACACATGCAATTTGAATGGCCTTACTTTTTTTCTCTGTTTTCGCTCTCGGACTTCTGGAAAGCCTGCATTACGGTGGTGGAGCTCAGCACGCTGGCCTGGTTCATCGGCATGCTGCTGGGCTTCCTGCTGGCTTCGGCCAAGCTTTCGGCCGCGCGCTGGATCAGCGTGCCGGCGTCGATTTATATCTGGTTCTTTCGCAGCGTGCCGCTGCTGGTATTGGTGGTGTTCGTCTATAACCTGCCGCAGATGTTCCCGGTCACCCGTGGCGTCCTGTCCAACCCGTTCTATTCCGGCCTGTTGGCCCTGGTGGTCACCGAAGCGGCCTATATGGCGGAAATCCACCGTGGTGGCTTGATATCCGTGGCCAAAGGTCAAAAAGAGGCCGGCCGCGCGCTGGGCATCGGCCTGATCGGTTTGCAGCGCCTGATCGTGATCCCCCAGGCGTTCCGCATTTCCCTGCCGACGCTGATCAACGAATACATCACCGTGGTGAAACTGACCTCGCTGGTCTCGGTGATTTCCTTGACCGAACTGTTGACCGTGGGCCAGCGCCTTTACGCGCAAAACTTCCTGGTGATGGAAACCCTATCGGCTGTGGCGGTGTATTACGTGCTGATCGTGACCGTGCTCGGCTGGTTGTTTCATTGGCTGGAGCACCACCTGGAACTCAACAACCGCATACCCCAGACGCTGGATGACACCAGCATGGGGCGCCTACGCGCATCACAACCCGCCCCTCCTTCGGCAAGCGCTCGGAAAACCTCCGGGCCTGGCTCGGCACCCGCCCTGCAACTGGTCGACATTCACAAGCGCTACGGCCAGCACGCTGTGCTCAAGGGCATCAACCTTGATGTAAATGTGGGTCAGGTGATTTCCATCATCGGCCCGTCGGGCTCGGGAAAAACCTCGCTGATCCGCACCGTCAACGCCCTGGAAAGCATCGACCAAGGCGAGATCATTCTGTTCGGCGAAAGCTATATCCACGCCGGTGATAACACCAACACGCAACAAGTACGCCGTGGGGTACAGCACATCGGCATGGTGTTCCAGGGCTTCAACCTGTTTCCCCATCGCACCATTCTTGACAACGTCACCCTCGCGCCGCGCTATCACGGCCGCGACAAGCTCATCAGCGAGCAGCGCGCCTACGCCCTGCTGGACAAGGTCGGACTGCTGGCTCACGCGCACAAGTATCCGCATCAGTTGTCTGGGGGGCAGCAACAACGCGTGGCAATCGCCCGCGCATTGGCCATGGATCCACATATCATGCTGTTTGATGAGCCGACGTCAGCCCTTGACCCGGAACTGGTAGGCGACGTGCTCAAGGTCATCGGCGACCTGGCCAAAGAAGGCATGACCATGCTGATCGTGACTCACGAGATGGACTTCGCCCTGTCCATTTCCGACCGGGTGATTTTCATGGAGGACGGCCTGGTTGCGCTGGATGCGGCGCCTGGGATGATTCGTGCCGATCAGTGCGGCGAGAGAATCAAGGCGTTCATGCGGGTTTGAAGCCAGCGTGAGTGGGGCCTGAAATTCGAAACGCAAGCGTCGCTGATCAGCGCCACTCACCTTACTCTCAGCGCCTGGCCTTGAGCCGGACACTGGCAAAGGTAGATTCCCCCCGCGCCTGCTCCAGGGCACTCATTGGCATCGTCACCGGTACGGCGCGAATCATCGGCCTCAACATGCCGGCTTGCTCGCCCGCCGTCACCAGGCGCTCGTCGCTGGGCGGCACGCCAAAGTACTCGCGGTAGCATTTGGAGAAGTGCGGCGTGGACACAAACCCGCAGAGCAAGGCCAACTCCACGATCGAAATGGGGGTTTGCTTGAGCAACTGGCGCGCGCGGATCAGCCGCAACCGCAGGTAGTAGCGCGAGGGCGAACAGTGCAGGTACTTCTGGAACATGCGCTCAAGCTGCCGGCGTGACAGGGCCACGTACTCGGCCAATTCATCCAGGTCGATCGGTTCTTCCAGGTTGGCCTCCATCAGCGCGACGATTTCCTGCAGCTTCGGTTGCTGGGTGCCGAGCATATGCTTGAGCGGCACGCGCTGATGGTCCTGCTCGTTGCGCATGCGCTCGTACACGAACATGTCCGAAATCGCCGCCGACAACTCATGCCCATGCTCACGCCCGATCAGGTGCAGCATCATGTCCATGGGCGCAGTGCCGCCCGAGCTGGTCAGGCGATCGCGGTCGAGGGTGAACACGCTGGCGCTGAGGCTCACCCGTGGAAAGGCTTCCTGCATGGCCGCCAGCCACTCCCAATGCACGCTGCATTCAAACCCGTCGAGCAGCCCCGCCCGGGCCAATACCCAACTGCCGGTACAAATACCGCCCAGGCGCTTGGAATAACGCGCCTGGGTCCGCAGCCACTTCATCAGCTCGTCGCTCAGGGTGTGTTGAATACCCGTGCCGCCGCACACCACGACGATATCCGCAGAGGGCGCAGCGGCTATGGAACAGTCCGGCGTGATGGGCATGCCGTCGCTGGCCCACACAGGATGACCGTCGACACTGGCGGTGTGCCAACGATACAACTCCTGGCCTGCCAGTTGGTTGGCCATGCGCAGCGGCTCTACCGCCGACGCCAACGAGATCAGGGTGAACTGATCCAGCAGCACGAATACCAAACAGGTGACCGGCCGGGGGTTCATGGGCGCGAAGCCAGGGGGATCGATTTTTGGGTGCGGTCGGGCTGCCGCGCCGTGATCATGCCGACCAGGGAAATCAGCAAGGCCAGGCCGATGGTCGACGACACCTCAAAGCGGTGCTCGGGCGTCAACAGCATCACCGCCAATGCGCAACAGATGAAGACGATAACCACCCAGGTCAGCCAGGGAAACAGCCACATCTTGAACGTCAGGGTGACATTGCGGCGTTGCAGGACCTTGCGCATGCGCAGTTGCGACACGGCGATCACCAGGTACACCAGCAAAGCGATGGCACCCGAGCTGGCCAGCAGAAACTGGAACAATCCGGCGGGCATGAAGTAACTGAGCAAGGTCACGCCAGCCCCGAGGATCGTGCTGGCGATCACGGCGGCCCTCGGCACACTCGCGGCGGAGGTCTTTTTCATCAACGTGGGCGCATCCCCACGTTTGCCCAGGGAATACAGCATGCGTGAGGCAATGTAGATGGACGAGTTCATGCAGCTCGCCACGGCAATCAACACCACCACGTCCACCAGTAACTTGGCATGGGGAATGTTCATCAGTTCCAGGGCGCGCTGATAAGAGCCTACCGATGCCAACAGCGGGTCATTCCACGGCACCACGGAAATCACCACGAAGATCGACAACACGTAGAACACGCCGATGCGCCACATCACCGAGCGCGTGGCCCGGGCGATATTTTGCGCCGGGTTATTGGACTCGGCAGCCGCGATGGTGACGGCTTCCGTGCCGATAAAGCTGAACATGATGGTGATGAATGCCCCGACCACCGCCGACAGGCCGTTAGGCGCGAAACCACCGTGTTCTTCCATCAGGCGACTCAAGCCGCTGGCCTCCCGCTCGGGAATCCAGCCCATCAGCACCGCGCCTCCCAGGCCGATAAAGCCGATGATCGCCACCACCTTGGCCATGGCAAACCAGAACTCGAATTCACCGTACTTGGAGACGCTGAACAAATTGGTGACCACCAACAAAAAGATCGACAACAAGGCGAACAGCCAAGCGTCGATCTGCGGGAACCACTGGTTGAGGATATGCCCGGCGGCCAGGGCTTCGATGGGAATCACCAGCACCCAGAACCACCAGTACAGCCAGCCGATCGTAAACCCGGCCCAGCGGCCGATGGCCTGGTCGGCGTAGGTCGAGAATGAGCCGGTGTCGGGGTTGGCCACCGCCATCTCCCCCAGCATGCGCATGACCAGCACCACCAACAGGCCGGAAAACAGATACGCCAGCATCACGGCCGGCCCCGCCGCCGCGATAGCGTGCCCGGAGCCGACAAACAGCCCCGCGCCGATAATGCCTGCAATGGAGAGCATGGTGACATGACGCGGCTTGAAGCCCTGCGCCAGCTGGCCGTTGGAGTCCTTGGAAATCAGGCTATTCATCGTTGTTTTTTATTCTCTGTGATCGACGTTAAGACGTACTGACTGGAAGGTCAGGCGATCATCATTTCTTAATGACGGGTCACAGTACGCGGCCTGCGTGCCGCAAAAATAGCCTCATAGCGGCACGCCGGTGCCTGATATCGACATTGGCGGGCGGCCGCCGCTCATTGCCTCGGCGGGTCAAGGTTCGCCAGAAAGCCTGCGATCAGCGCGTTGAACACCGCGCCCTGATCGTCGTGCACATAGTGGCTCGCGTCGGCGACCTCCACCGTCCGCACATGGGGGTTGCTGGCCCTCATCGCCTGCAGCGTCGCCGGCGGCAGGAAGTCCGAGCGACCACCGCGAATGAACAGGCTGGGGCAATCCAGCGCACGCACCGCTGGCCACAGGTCCGTCGGCTCGATACTCAGGCGGGCCTGGGCAATCCCCTGCTGATCATGGCGCCAGCCAATCACACCGTCGCGTTCCTGCATCGAATGCGCCAGCCTCGACGCCAGGCCCTGCTCCGACAACCCCGGGCGCGAAGCCCTCCAGAACCCACGGGCTGCGTCCCAATTGTCGAACTGCAACGGCGTCTGGCCCATCTCGCGACGGATACGCGCGGCGCCATCGCCCTGGGTTGAAGAGCCGGGGCCGATGTCCTCGATCAGCAACCCCAGCAAGCGTCCCGGATGTTGCCGCGCATACTCGAGGGCGTTGGCGCCGCCCAATGAATGCCCGAGCAGGACAAAACGCTGCAGGCCGACATGGGCGATCAGATCCTCAAGGTCCTCGACATAGGATTGGGTGTGATACGTGGAGGGCTCGGCCCAGTCGCTCAACCCACGACCACGCTGGTCGAGGGCATAGATGCAGTAGCCCTCCCCCAGGGATTGCACCAGCGACTCCCAGGTCTGGGCATAGGCGCGCAGGCCGTGCAACAGCACCAGGGGCACGCCACTCGATGCGCCCCAGCGCAAATAGTGCAGGCGCAGGCCCGAACGGTTGGTGAAGAAACAGCTGTCTGCAGGCATGGGCTTGCTCCTTTAGAAACGGTCGAAGCGATAAGGGCTTGGGTCAATGATCGGCGCATGCCCACTGACCAGGTCCGCGGCGAGATGACCCGCCGCCGGCGATGTACCGAAGCCGTGCCCCGAAAAACCGGTGGCCACGGTCAGCCCCGGAATCTGCGCGACCGGGCCGATGACCGGGTTGGAATCGGGTGTCACGTCGATAGTGCCGGCCCAGGCCTGGGCGATCCGTGCCTGTTCAAACACCGGCCAGGCCGCCATCAGGTTGTTCATCGCGTCGCTATTGAGGCGCGGGTTGGCCGCCGGATCCTGCACCCTGACGCGCTCGAACGGGCTGACGCTGTCGGCGCGCCAACGCCGCGCCAGGGCCAGGTCATTGATGAACGGCTTGCCCAGCGACACGTTCAGCACACTGCGTTGCGCACGGAACTGCGGCATGTATTGCTTGGCGAGCAGCAGATGGTCGAGGGTCAGGAACGCATCCAACTTACCCCGTTGGGTAATGATGAAACCGCCGTCCTGGTGCTTGCGAAACGAAAAGTCCGGCGCGCCGACCGCGATCTGCGTCGGCCCCTCCATGGGGTGGGTACGCAGTACCGAGCAGGTCAGGGGCAAGGTCGGCAACGCCACACCGAGGTTGCCCAGAAAGCGCCTTGACCACATGCCCCCCGCCAGCAGCACATGATCACAACGGATTTCGCCCTTTTCCGTGACCACACCGCTGACCGTGCCGCCGGACATCTGCAGCGTACGCACCGCGCACTGCTCGATGATCACCACGCCCCTGTCCATGGCGGCCCTGGCAATCGCGCTGCTGGCCAGCGTCGGTTCGGCACGCGCATCGGAAGGGGTAAAGATGCCACCGGCCCAGTCACCCGTGCCGCCTGGCACCAGCGCGTCGATTTCACGCTTGCTGAGCAGGCGTGAATCCAGCGACAAATGCTCCACCGACTTGAGCCAGCCCTCGTGCATTGCCATTTGCGCCGGGGTGCGCCCGACAAACATGATGCCTTCCTGGCGATACCCCACATCCGCCCCTACCCGCTCGGGCATCTGCGCCCACAAGCGGTCGGCGGCCAGGGCCAGCGGGATGTCGGCCGCGTGGCGGCTGGTCTTGCGCACCCAACCCAGGTTGCGGGACGACTGTTCGGCGGCGATCCGGCCTTTTTCCAGGACCACCACGGCGATATTGCGCTCAGCCAAGGTCAGCGCAGCCGTGAGGCCGATGATCCCGCCGCCAATGATGACGACGGCGGTCGCGCTGGGAAACACGGTGGAGGTTGTCACGGGCGCTATTGTCGGTGCCATGGTCAGGACTCGGTAAACGAATAAGGGCGGCCAGGCCTGTGCATGGCCGCGTGACGATTATTGCGACAGGCGAATGAGGTCGACCTGCGCCTTCGACGCGTTGCGATACGCCGTCACTTCCAGCTCTACCTTGTAGACCGTCGAGCCCAGTGGCGGGCAGGTCACGGTGCTGGCCGGGTCGACGCCGCGAAACTTCTCGCCGATCAGGCCCATCACCGCCGGCACGTCCTTGGGGTCCTGGATGAACACCCGCGAACACACCACGTCGGCCAGGCTCGAATCGACAGCCTTGAGGGCCGATTCGATGTTGGCGAACACCTGGTGCGCCTGTTCCAGGACATCCTCCGGGATCAGCTTGGTCTGGGGGTTGCGGCCGGCGGTGTTGGACACGTAGATCCAGTTGTCCACGCACACCAGACGCGAATAGCTGGCCTGGTCTTCGAACGGTGAACCGGTCTTGAGCTTGGTGATTTTTGTCATGTCGGATGCCTCGTCAAAGTGAATGAAGCTACGGCTCAGCGCAGCTCCGGGGTTTCCCACAGGTTCAAGGTCACGCCGATGCCGTGCTTGACGGCGTTGCGGTACACCACCGTGCCCCAGGCCACGTCTTCGACGGGCATGCCGCCCACCGACATGATGATGATTTCCTCATCGTTCCTGCGGCCAGGCGCGGCCCCGGCGATGATCTTGCCGATGTCTTCGACGTCATCGAGCTGCATCTTGCCTTCGGCAATCATGTCCATGAAGCGCACGCCAATGACCGGCACGTTGTGATGCGCAGGCTTGGGCAATTCCTCGAACCAGGCCTGGTACAGACCGGTGTTGTCGAGCACCTTGCGTACGTCGGGCTGCTCCATTCCCGCGTCGAGGGAGCAAGACGCCGGCATCGCGAGGAAGGCACCTGGCTTGACCCACTCACGCCGCACAATTGGGTAGATCGAGGGGTCGCCCGTGGCACCGGAGCTACAATAAGTAACAAGGTCCGAGTCGCGGACCACCGCTTCGAGGGTGTCGACCACTTCTATCGTGGTGATCTGCGGATACGTCTGTTCGACCCACGCGATAAAGTTGTCGAGGCTCTGCTGGCCACGGCCCTTGATCTTCAGGGTGTCGATATGCGGGCACACCGCGATGAAGGCCGCCAGGGTGGTCTTGCCCATCACGCCAGGGCCAAGCAGGCCGACGACTTTCGAGTCCTTGCGCGCCAGGTGGCGTGCGCCCACGCCGGGGATCGCACCGGTGCGGTACGCCGACAGCAGGTTGGCCGACATATGGGCCAACGGCGCGCCGGTGTCGGGGTCGTTCAGGGTGAACATCAGGATCGAACGCGGCAGGCCTTTTTCGCGGTTGGCGATATTGGAGCCGTACCATTTCACCCCGGCGGTGCAGAAGCTGCCGCCCAGGTAGGCCGGCATGGCCATCATGCGCCGATCCGCGGTGGGCTTGGGCATGTTCGGGAACGGCGAATCATGCGGGAAAATCACCATCGCGCCATGGGAATCATTGTTCGGGCCGGCCATGCGGTAGTCACCGGCATACAGCAGGCCGAACATTTCCTCCATGGTGTTCACGCAGGCCAGCATGTCGGTCACACCCGCGCGGATCATGTCCTGCTCGGAGAGGTAGATAAAATCGATTTTTGTAGTTGTAGACATAGTTATTCTCGGGCTGAAGGTGATATCGCTGCGGTAGGCGCAGCTCCACGCTGTCGAGATCGAGTATCGGGCGGGGGATGGCGGCGGTATTGTAAATTTCGGACATGCCGCCCAGTCGGGTATGACGATAGTTGGCGCGATTAATGCGTTGATTTTCCCCTGGCGCTGCCTGCCCAAGGAGCAACCATGATCAAACCGAGTGTGCCGACTCCCCGGCTCCACACCGCGAACGAACAACCCTGGTTCGTGCTCAACTCTTCACGCTATTCAGTGATGCCGTCCGCGCACCCGGCGATCTCGCATTTCTATGCCTTCGATGTGGCGCAATCGACCAACCTGCTGGCCGTGCCGGATGGCTGCGTGGATATCCTGTTCGACTGTGATGCGACGCGGCCGACTGCGCGCATCTGCGGCACCCCGCTGGTGGCCCAGGCGGTCGAGCTGCACCAGCACCACCACTATTTCGGCGTGCGCTTTTCGCCGGGTGTGATCCCCGGCTTCGTCAATGTACTGGCCGAAGAGTTGACCGAGCGGGAGCTCGATCTGCTGGAAGTCTCCGAGTTCGCCCAACGCCTCTTCGAAAGCATCGTCCAGGCACCGCTGCTGGGCGACCAGATGCGGCTGTTCAACGACTACCTGACCCCGCGCCTGATGGGCAAGACGTCACGACTCACCGCCATGATCATCCAGCAGGCGCTGCACCATCGCGGCGATATCCGCATCCAGCAACTCGAAGACCTCAGCGGCTACACCAGCCGGACCCTGCACCGCCAGTTCAACCAGGATACCGGCATGTCACCCAAGGCGTTTTGCCGGATCATCCGCTGCCAGGCGGCCCTGGACACCCTCAATACCCAGCACGATGTATCGTTTTCGCAGTTGGCCCTCGACCTGGGGTTTTCCGACCAATCCCACTTCCTGCGCGACTTCAAGAAACTGGTCAGCACCACCCCCTGCGACTACCAGCGCACCATGACGCAAAACGCCTACAGCGACAGGATCAGCTACGCCTGATCACGCTGTTTGCGAATAAACCCGCGTCTCCATCGTTTCTCCATAAAACCTCCCATGAAAGCGCATGCTCGTGGTGCACAGTAGCCTTCGTCGCCCCATGGTAATTCGCCATACTGCGATGACCGAACAGCACGACCGAGCCGACCATGACTGAATCACACCCTGTATCGACACCGACGGACCTCGCGGCCCCACGCCAGGCGTTGGTACTGATCGCCGAAGACGAGCCGGAAATCGCCGACATCCTCGCGGCCTATCTCAAGCGCAGCGGCTTCCAGACCGCCCATGCCCTGGATGGGCGCCGCGCCCTTGAACTGCATCAATCGCTCAAGCCCGACCTGGTACTGCTGGACGTGCTGATGCCGAAGCTGGATGGCTGGATGGTCCTGGCCGAGATCCGCCACCGAGGCACCACACCGGTGATCATGCTGACCGCCCAGGACCAGGACATGGACAAACTCATGGGCCTGCGCATCGGTGCCGACGACTACATCGTCAAGCCGTTCAACCCCGCCGAGGTCGTCGCCAGGACCCAGGCGGTGCTGCGTCGCTCCCTCGATCATGGCTACGGCGCCCAGCAGCGCGTGCTGCGGGTGAATGCCTTTGAAATCGACATCGACAGCCATGAAGTCAGCGTGCAGGTCGGTGCCCACACGCACAGGCTCAACCTGACGGTGACCGAGTTCAGATTGTTGGCGCAACTGGCCAAGGCCCCCAAGCGCGTATTCAGTCGCGCCGAGTTGCTGGCCCTGTGTTCGCCCGAGAGCGACAGCCTGGAGCGCACCGTCGACAGCCATATCAGCAAGTTGCGGCGCAAAATCGAAGACCTCGGCCTCCAGGGCGTACCGGCCAGCATCCGTGGGGTCGGCTACCGGTTCGGGAGCCAGCCATGAAGACCGCCAACAGTTTGAGCCGGCAGATCATCGTGTCGATGTCCGCCGTGGTGCTCTGCGTGATAGCCCTGGCCGTGGTCGGCTCCTACGTGTTTTATGCGTTGCTCTGGACGTTCTGGCCGCCGTCGGATCTGGACGTGGACGAATGGCTGCCCACCGGCATGGAGTGGGCCTGGATGGCGCTGATCACCTGCATCAGCCTGGCGGTGGGCGCCGTGGTGGCGATCAAACTGTCCCGGCGCATTCTGATGCCCTTGAACTCGGTCGCGGCCAGCCTTCGCCGGCTCGCCGATGGTGACCTCGATGCCCGGGCGACGGCGTCCGACCGCTCACTGGCAGAGGCCACCTTGCTGGTGGATGACTTCAACAGCATGGCCCAACGCTTGAAACGCATGGCGCAAGAGCAGTCGTTCTGGAACGCCGCGATTGCACATGAACTGCGCACCCCGCTGACCATCCTGCGCGGCCGCCTGCAAGGGTTGGCGGAAGGCGTGTTCACCCCGGACCAGGCGCAGTTCTACAGCCTGCTGGGCCAGGTGGAAGGCCTGACGCGCCTGATCGAGGACCTGCGGGTCGTGGGCCTGGCGGACAACGGCTACCTCGAAGTGCAGATCCAGAGTGCCGACCTGGCCGAGGAGATCAAGGCCGACGCCTGCCTGTTCGAACCGGGCCTGCAGGCCTGCGGGTTCGTGCTGCACCTGGACCTGCTCGAACGGCCTGTGCAGTGTGATCCGGCGCGGATTCGCCAAGCCTTGCTGGCCATGCTCGACAACCTGAAACGCCATGCAACCCCCGGCAACGTCACGGTGCGCCTGGGCAACCAGGATGGCCTGAATACCTTGAGTGTCGCGGACGAAGGCCCGGGGATCGCAGAAGCGTTTGCAACGCACATCTTTGAGCCGTTCCAGCGTGGCGAAAGCTCGCGCTCCCGCGCCCAGGGCGGCAGCGGCCTGGGGCTCGCCGTCGTACGCGCGATTGCCCTGTCCCATGGAGGTCGCGCGACCTGCCGGAACCTCGACAACGGCGGCACCTTATTCGAGCTGAGCTGGCCCGACCAGTTGGTCGCCATCTAACCCCCCCAGGTGAAGGCATGCGCCTCTGTATTTTCAGGGTCAATCGGTACCGCCACTTTGCCTTGCTCGACGCACAAGGACGTTGCATTGCTTTCAAGAGCTGCGAAGGGATTCCACAGAACGGCGAATGGGTGCAAGTCAACGAAGTCAACCTGGCCTGGTTGAATCGCGCGCTGCCTGCGCGCGCCTTGACCAGGCCACACACCCGCCTCTTGTAGTCAGCCTGGAATTGCCTGTATGCCTTTCAACTATCGTGATCGAAACGTGATTGACGTGGCGCTGCTTGAAGACTCGGTAAGGCTCTATAGCGCCAAGCTCAAGCGGTTGCAGCGCTTCTGGATTCCCCTGCAGAAACAGGCGCCACGCCTGGTGTTGTCACTGTGGGTCCTTGGGGTTGTCGCATCGCTGTTCAGCCAGTCCTATTACCACTGGTTATTTACCGCGCCGGCGATTTGCCTGCTGATCACCCTGGAAATCGTGATCGAAGAAGTGCAGATCGACTTGTTACTGATGACCGAGGAAACGCGCTATCTGCTCGACATCACCCGCGGTCTTTATACCGGGACCCTGAGTTCCCGCCCCCCTACTTTGCGTAAACCAGGTGGCCCATGCCCTCCGTCACACCTCCACTACTGATCGAGCAGAGCCGCAAAATCGGTCAACAATCCGCCAGCCAGACACTCAAGGCGATCGCCAAGGCCTACCCCGGCAAATTGTCCGCCACCCTGTCGCTGGTGGCGCTGGAAAACGCGCTGCTGCTGGCCTACCCGTTGTTTGCGGGGTTTGCCGTCGACGCGATTATCCGTGGCGACACCGGTAATGCCCTGCTCTATGCCGCCGTGGTCCTCGGGTTCTGGGTGGTGGGCGCCGCCCGACGGGCCCTGGACACCCGCACCTTTACGCGTATCTACGCCGACCTTGCCGTGCCGGTGATTCTTAACCAGCGCCTGCAACGCCACAGCACCTCAACGTCCGCCGCGCGGGTGGTACTGGCACGGGAGTTCGTCGATTTCTTCGAAAAACACGTGCCCACCATTGCGACGGCGCTGGTCTCGATCATCGGCGCGGCGGCCATGTTGCTGGTGATCGAACCCTGGGTCGGCCTGGCGTGCCTGGTGGCGCTGGGGCTGTGCCTGGTGGTGGTGCCTGGCTTTGCACGGCGCAACCAGCGCTTGCATGAGCGGCTGAACAACCGCCTGGAAAAGGAAATCAGCCTGGTGGAAAAGGTCGGCGCCCCCACGCTGCGCCGCCACTATCAGGTGCTGTCGCGGCTGCGTATCGGGCTGTCGGACCGTGAGGCGGTTGCCTTCCTCACCATCGGCATCCTTGCGGCCTTGCTGTTCGTGGTCGCCATCAGCCAGTTGGCCCTGGCGCCCGCAGTGAAGGCCGGCCATATCTATGCGGTGATGACGTACCTGTGGACGTTCGTCAGTTGCCTGGATGAAGCCCCCAGCGTGGTCGACCAATTGGCCCGGCTCAAGGACATCGGCAAACGCGTGGACCCGGGACTGGATGACACGGCGGCCTGACCCTTCGTCTATTCAGCCGATCGCCCGCTGGGTGTGCGAAGGCGATTCGCCAAACAACTCGCGGTAATGGGCGGCAAAGTGGCTCAGGTGGAAAAAGCCCATCGCCACCGCCACATCACCGACGTTCTGGCTGCAGGCCGGCGTTGCGATCAGGCGTCGACGCACCGCATTCAGGCGCAGGTTGCGCAGGTACTCCAGCGGACGCATGCCGGTCACCGCCTGGAAACTGTTCTGCAGGGTCCGTCGGCTGACCCGCAGGTGTTCGCACAGGTCGAGAATGCTCAGCGGAGTCTCGCCGCTGGCATCGATCAACTCCTGGCAACGCTTGACCAGGTAGGCACTCACGGCGAAGTTGCCGCGCCGGCAACGCACTTCGTCGGTGGCATTGCTGAACAGGTCGAGAAAGGCATTGAGCAACTCGTCTTCGAGCATGTTCTCGGCGGTTGCACTGATGGCCTCGGGTTGTTGCAAAAGGTGACGAAACAGCGGGTAGATACGCTGGCGTATCCGCAGCCGTAACGCGTCATCCACGCACAGCTGGGAGCGGGTGCTCAAGCGCTTGAGCTGGTCGCCGGACAACTCGAAGGCGGCGAGTTTGGCGAAACGCACCGTGTCGACGTTGAAAGCGAAGAAGTGCGTGCCTTCCGGCGCATGCAGCACAAACTCCTCGCAAGCGCGCAACAGCACCACACTGTGGGTGCCCACCTGCTGGCCCTGCACAACGGGCTCGCCGCCCAATGACATGGCCGCGCACAGTCGTCCCTTGGGCGCATGGCCGCGCTGCACCACGCGTTTGTCCAATACTTCCTGGAAGATCTGAAAGCGCTCGGCCGACAACTGGCGCAGCTCACTGGTCAGGCTGCCACGCCCCAGTTGGTCATACACCTGCTGCCAGCCCTGGATGGAACCGGCGTGCAGTTGAGGGTCATTGAAGGTTCGAACTTCGGCAAGCATGGTGGTCGTTCCTCGGGGGCCCCGTTGTTGTCATCGGCCTGAAGGGGACTGGAGTCATCCTTGACGGCAGCTAGGGCTCACACTGCGGCAGTGTCCGCAGTGAAAAGCAAAGCCAGTTCCGTGCCAAACATCTGCAGGCGGTAGGTGCAGGGCTGGATATTCATCGGCGCCAACAGCGCGCCAGACAGCACCACCTGCCCGGCCTCCACCGGTTGACCATCGGCCAGCAGCCGGCGTATCAGCCAGCACAGATTGGCCAGCGGTGGATCTTCCCGGCCCTGGGTCTCCCCTTCGCCGCAGATCGCGCCTGCGCATTCCAGGCGGAACGTCACGTTGGCATGTTCAACAGGGTCGAAAACGGTTCTGGGTCCCAGGCAATACAAGCCCGCTGCCGCGTTGTCGGCCAGAAAGGCCCCTACCCCGAACGTCCACTCCTGCCAACGGCAGTCGGCAATCTCGAACGCGGGTGCCACCTCGGCAATTGCGGCCAGGATCTCCTCATCGCTGTAGTCACCTGGCGCCAGGCTGCGACCCAGCACAATCGCCACTTCGACTTCCAGCTTGGGCTGGATCAACCGTGAAAGCGCCACCGCCGTGTTCGACGGCACGCGCATCTGATCGGTCAGGCCGCCATACACCGGTTCGTCAATGCCGAAGCGCCGTTGCGCGGCGCTGCCGGCGAAGGCGATTTTCCAACCGCTGAACTGTTCGCCCGCCGCCAGGCGCGCATCCAGCGCCTGGCGTTGCAGTGCGTAGCCGCCGCGCAGGTCCAACGCCTCGGGGGCCAGTGGCGCAATCGCTTGCACCGTACGCGTGGCCTGGTCTAACTGGCTCAATACGCCCGTATCGATGCTCATGACAGTTGCCCCGCTAACTTGCGTAATACCGCGTCAAGCCGCTCCGGCGTGGTGATGGCGGCAACAAACCGGTCAGGACGCACCACGACGATGCAATCGCGCACCCTGGAGAACCATTCGCCGAGGCGGTTATCCACATCCTCCACGCTGATGGCGTTCGTCGCCGTCAAGGGCTGGTGGCGGCCCAGGCCGCTGCGCGAGCGATTGACCTGGATAAAGCGCGTGTCCCAGCGCGCCCAGAACCTTGCCATGTCTTCGCTCAGTGGCTCAAGGGGATTGACCCGGTAACCCAGCACCGCATAGGAATTGCCCAGCACGTCATCCAGGCGCCGACGCTGGCCCTGGGCGTCTTCGATAAACGGCTGCACAAACAGCTGGCCCACCAGGTCGTCTTCACGCAGTTCGGCACGTTCGTGATAGACCAGCCCTTTGGTGAGGGTGGCCTTGGGTTTGAACTTGAACTCCAGCAGGTGCGAACGCAGGTTATCGACGCTGTTCACCGCCTGGAACAACCAGTCACGCACGCCGGCCATCAACGGGTTGGTCAGCCCCAGTACCGTGCCCATATTGTCGGCCAGGGCCACCAGTTCGGTGGCGTGTCCGCGACGTTCCTGGTCGTAGCTGGCAAGGATCCCATGGGCCGCATGCCCCTGGATGATCGCGGCCAGTTTCCAGGCCACGTTGGCCACGTCGCGCAACCCGGAATTAAGGCCCTGCCCGGCCCAGGGTGGCGATATATGCGCGGCATCGCCGACCAGTGCCACACGCCCCTGGACAAACCGCGCCGCCACACGCGAATGGTGGGTGTAGGCGCGGATACGGATGATATTCAGCGCGTCCACGGCGTCGCCGATATGCCCACGGATCAGGTCGCGAATGGTGTTCTCGTCACACATCTTCGCCTCGTCCTCGCCCTCCATCAGCATGAACTCCCAGCGCCGCTGCTGGTACGGCAGGTAAATGCACACGAAGGGCCGCTGCGGGTCGGCGTGCAGGGCGGTGTAAGGCGCATCCAGGGTGTCATTGGCGGTATCGACCACCACCCATTTGCGCGCATGGGTCAACCCCAGCAGTTCGACGCCCAGCTTTTTGCGTACGGTGGAGCGCCCCCCGTCGGCGCCGATCACGTAATCGGCGCTCAGCTGATACACCTCGCCCTGGGCATCGCGCACCTGCAAGGTCACGCCCTCCCCATCCTGTTCCAGCTCCAGCATTTCATGGCCCTGGCGCAACACCACAGTGCTGCGCTGCCCCAGGGTTTCGCGCAGCGTGCCTTCGAGCAACTGCTGCATGAAGATGTTGCGCATCGGCCAGCCGTACTGCGCGGCACTTGGCTTGACCTCGGCAAAACACACGCCCCGCGCGTTGTAATAACGCAGTGGAACATCGCAGATCATGTCACGCACTGCCAATTCGGCGATGCCGATCGCCTGCAACACGCGCAGCGCTTCATCATCCATGCCCACCGCGCGTGGGTAAGGCAGTATGCAGTCGGCAAGCTCAAGGACGACGCAGTCGATACCGTACATCCCCATATAGTGCGCGGCCGTGATCCCATTGGGCCCGCCCCCGACAATCACAACCTGGGTCTTCTCCTGCTTCATCGCTGTTCACCGCTTTCTTGTTGTGGTTTTAAACCGGCGTTGCCAAGGCCCGCACGCGTGTCATCAGTGCAGCCCGTCAACGCCCTGGATGTCTTCGGCACGCAGGCCACCCAGCCGTGCGTGCAGGCGCCCGCGCGTGGCGAAGGCCCAGATCACGATGACTTCGTCCGGCGCGGGGCCGTCGCCGAACATCAGCGACATGCTGTCGTAGTGGGAACGTACGTAGAGCGCATCCTTGTGCGCCAGGGGGACGTCAATGGTCGAACCCGGGCCGCCGCGCTTGCCGGTGGAAGGCACCCACGACTTGCCACCGCCCAGCGCGACGCGAATCGGATCGGCGGCCGGGTTGGTCAGGAACGCGTTGCCGTGCTCGTATTCGCCCGCGCTGCCGACCAGGATCGCCTTACCATAGCTGACAATCTCATGGGCACCGGCCAGTGCCTGTATGCGCCGGCCAAACTCTTCGCCCAGCAACGGCGAAGGGTCGACCAGTTCGGCGAGCGACTCGCTGTAGCGACCGGCATAGGGGTTGGCGATCACGGCGGCGATCGCGTACTTGAACAGGGGCTCGCCATCGGCCAGTTGGCCGGTTTCGTTGGCCAGGGTTTCTTCGACAAAGCTGTACCATTTGCGGATGTGATACGTAGCAAAATTCGCGGTTTTCATCAGGGTTGCCTCAAAGTGGGTCGAGTGGATCCAGGTTGAAATGTCGGCTCGGCGCGCCGGCGGCCTTGAACCGGGCCTTGCCGCGCGCATCGTCGTGTTCGGTCTCGAGGAAGAACTCCATGCGATTGCCGTCGGGGTCGTTGAAATACACGCCATGGCCGATCTCGTGATCGGTGATCTTCACCACCTCGACGCCCTTGCCCAGCAACATGCCGTAGAGCTGGCGCAGGGTGGTCATGTCCCCGGCGATTTCCAGGCCGTAGTGCTGCAGGCCCAACCCGCCTTGATGGGCGCCGGGGTCGGCGCGAATCAGGGCGATGTCGTGGTGCTTGCCGCCAAATGCCATCATGACCCAGCTCTCGCCCCGGGCACTTTCGTGCATGCCCAGGATGTCGGCGTACCAGCGTGCCGACACGTCAGGGTCACTGACCCACAGCGATAAGTGAGTCCGCAGGATCTCGATCTTCATGGCGCTATCCCTCAGTGCTTTTTGACGATGGATTGATGCCCGGACTTGATCTGCGCTACCGCAGGCGTCCAGAGCACATCAGCGATCTCGCTGAATTCCCGCCAATGCTTCTGCCAGCCGTCACCGCCATTGTCGGAGGTGAACAAATGCCCGTACTTGGTGCCCGCCACGATCTGTCGCGGGTTGGCCGGGTTGAAGGCAATCGCCCAGACACAGGAGTTGGGCTGCTGTGGCAGCGGCAGCACGTTCCAAGTGAGTGCGGCATCACGGGACACCAGGATCTTGCTGGTGGTGCCGGGGGTGCCATCGGAAATACTCAGGTACAGCTCGTTCTGCGTGCCCAACGGCGCGTTCATGGCGCGTATGTAGTACAGGCCGAAGGCTTCGCGACCGATGATGCCGGTCCAGGTCAGCCCCTCGTCCAGGCTGCGGTACACCGCATTGACGCAGACCACCACAATGACTTTCTCGCCGTGGTTGGGCAGTACCAGGATGTTGTGGACGTCGGAGTTGTAGTCCCACAGCAGCCGGTCGTCGACGCGGGTCCAACTGTCGCCGCCGTCGCGGGAATGGAACAACCCGCCCTCTTCCAGGCCGAACCACAACTGGTTGCGGTCAGTGGGGTCATAGGCGAAGGCCAGCAGGCGTGGGCGGCTGACACCATCGCAGAACTCGGGGATTTCCACCGGCGCGCGATCCCAGCTCAGGCCGGCGTCGAGGCTGCGCCACAACACGGCGCGTGACGGTGCACCGGTGCCGACGAAGATCCGTTTGGCGTCCTGGGGGTCGACGGCGACTTTCCACACCGTCTCGCCGTTGAACGGCGAATCGACCCGCCGCCAATGGCCGCCGGTGTCGTGGCTGACGCACAAGCCCACGTCCGTGCCGGCGTAGATCACCTCGGGCGCGTCGGGGTGCAGGCTCAACGACCGGGTAATGGCATCGAACTCAAGGTCTTGCCCCAGGCCCAGGCGATGCCAGGTACGGCCATCGTCGGCACTGCGGATCACCGCTTGCCCGACGGTGGCGACCAAAAGGGTTCCGTTACTCATCACAGATGCTCCTCAGATATAGATGCCACGGGTCAAGCCACCGTCGATGCCGATGGATTCGCCCGTCACTGCGCCGGCTTTTGGCGATGCCAGGAAGCCGATCAGCCAGCCCATTTCAATCGGTGCGAGGGTGCGGCGAATCGGTGTCGCGTCGATGTAGGCCTGCTCGACCTGCTGCGCGGTCTTGCCTTGCTTGACGGCTTCGCGGTCGTACAGCTCCTGGATATGCGGGGTGTCCACCACGCCCGGGTGGATCAGGTTGACCGTGATCCCCGAAGGGCCGAGCTGGTCGGACAGGGTCTTGGTCATGTGTGCGATCGCCAGGTTGCGCATGCCCGAAAGCACCTTGCTGCTGCGCCCGGTGAGGCCGCCTATGTTGATGATGCGTCCGAAGCCGGCCGCCTTCATGTGCGGGGTCACGGCCTTGGCGCAGCGGAAGTAGCCGATTACCTTGGTGTTGAGGTCCGACAGCAGCTCATCGTCGCCGGCGTGTTCGATGTCATTGCGCACCACACCGGACGGCGCCGCAGCACCGTTGACCAGGATGTCGATGCGGCCGAAATGCTTGTGCGCCGCCTCGACCATCTCCGACACGGCCTTCATGTCATTGGTGTCGCAGAACAGCGGCAGCACTTCATTGCCGGTCTGTGCACTGATCTCTTCGGCCGCCAGCTGCAGGAACGCCATGCGCCGTGCGCAGATCACTACCTTGCAGCCTTCCTCGGAGAGAAAACGTGCGACTTCCTTGCCGATGCCCATACCGCCACCGGTGACAATGGCCACGCGGCCTTTCAATTCCAGATCCATAGCAATTACCTCGTGTGATTATTCAGTTCAGGCCAGATCGACAAACACGCTTTTGGTCTCGGTGTAGGCATCGATCACGTTCTTGCCCATTTCCCGGCCCCAGCCGGATTGTTTGTAGCCACCGAACGGTGAAGAGGGATCGACCACGTTCCAACAGTTGATCCATACCGAGCCGGCCTTGAGCTGTGCCGCCACGCGGTGCGCCGAGCGCAGGTCGCGGGTCCACAGGCCGGCTGCGAGGCCATACGGCGAATCGTTGGCGCGCAGCACCAGGTCGTCGATGTCGGTCCAGCTCATGACGGTCAGTACCGGGCCGAAGATTTCTTCGCGGGCCACGCAGGCGCGCTCGGCACGGTCGAGAAACACGCTCGGTTGAATGAAGTGCCCATGCTCCAGGTGTTCGGGACGGCCGCCGCCGCAGATCAGTTCGGCGCCCTCTTCCTGGCCCCGCTGCAGGTAACCCTTGACGGTGTTCAACTGCCGCGCGGACACCAGCGGCCCCATGCTGTTGGCCGGGTCCAGGCCATTACCCAGCACATAGGCGGCGGCATGGCGCTGCAATTCTTCGAGCACCTGGTCGAGCACACTGGCGTGCACATACAGGCGCGAGCCAGCCGTGCACACCTGGCCCTGGTTGTAGAAAATCCCATCGGCAGCCCCCTTGGCGGCGCGCACGATGTCGGCGTCGGGCAGGATGATGTTCGGCGACTTGCCGCCCAGTTCCAGCGAGACCTTTTTCATGTTGCCGGTGGCCGCCTGGGCGATCAGCCGCCCAACCTGGGTCGAGCCGGTAAAGGCGATCTTGTCCACGTCGGGGTGCTGTGCCAGCGGTGCACCCGTGTCGGCACCCAGGCCGGTGATCAGGTTGACGACGCCGGCGGGGAAACCTGCGGCCTCGATCAGTTGCACCAGGCGGATCGCGACCAGCGGGGTCTGCTCGGCGGGCTTGAGCACCGCCACGCAACCGGTGGCCAACGCCGGGCCGAGCTTCCACACGCACATGGTCAACGGGAAGTTCCACGGCACGATCAGCGCGCAGACCCCCACCGGTTCGCGCAACGTGTAGTTGAGCATTGGCGCGCCGCTGGCCGGGGATACGGGCAGCGTGCTGCCTTCGATCTTGGTGGGCCAGCCGGCGAAGTAGCGAATGATGTTTGCCGCGCTGGCCGCTTCACCGCGCGCGTTGGCGATAGGCTTGCCGTTCTCCAGGGTGATCAGCTGCGCCAGCTCCTCGCGGTGCTGGTCCAACAGATCGGCCAGGCGAAACAGCAACAGGCCGCGCTGCGCCGGTGACTGCAAGGCCCACGTGCCGGTAAAGGCTGCGCGGGCGGCCGCGACGGCCGCATTCACATCGCGTTCATCGCCTTGGGCGACTTCGGTCAGGGTCTGTTCAGTGGCCGGGTTTTCCACGGCGAAACGGCGACCGCTGGCGGCGTCCTGCCAGATACCGCCGATGAACAGACGACCGGGCTGCGCCAGGAACGCCTGGACGGCAGGTAATAATTCGAGCGGATGCATAGTCGACTCCTTCACAGCGCCATTTCGATCAGGCAAGGGCCACGGTCGGCCTTGGCATTGGCCAGGGCCCGTTGCAGTTCGGCATTGGTCTGGACCGTGCAGGCCGGTACTCCGTAGCCTTTGGCCAGGGCCTTCCAGTCGATACGCGGGTTATCGAGCACGGTCAGGCGCAGGGCCTGGGGGTCCATTTCGGTCATGCCGAAACGGCGCAGCTCGTTCTGCAAAATCGCGTAGCGATGGTTGGCGGCAATCAGGATCACCACCGGCAACTGCTCGCGGGCGATGCTCCACAGGGTTTGAATGGTGTACTGGGCACTGCCGTCGGATTGCAGGCAAAACACGCTATTGCCGCGTTCCGCCAAAGCGGCGCCGAAGCCCACCGGAATCCCCTGGCCGATCGCGCCACCGGTATTGGTCAATACCCGATGCCGCGCGGCGCGGGCGGAGGCGGTAAAGAAGGGGTAGCCGCAGGTGCCGCCCTCGACCGAGACAATGCTGTCGTGGGGCAGTGACGCGGCCAGCACTTGGCCAATGGACTGCGGTGTCAGTTCGGCATGGCCGGGCGGCAGTTCGATGCCCTCCGGCGTCGGCACGTAGGCCGGTGCAGCCAGGGCATCGGCCAGCGCCGTCAACGCGCCGGCGACATCGTCACCGACCTCGGCCAGGCTCAGCAGGCGCTCACGCTCGGCGAGGCGCGACGGGATGCCTTCGTAGCCAAAATAACTGATGGGCTCCGGCACGCCCGCACAGATGACCAGGTCGTACTGCTCAAGGATTTCAATCGCCACTTCCGGGAAATACGGCAGGCGATCCAGGTCGGGCAAGCCACCGCCACGGTAGCTCAGGCGCGGAAAGGTCTCGGCAAACAGGCGCACACCGGGCAGTTGCGCCAGGCGTCCCGCCGCTTCCAGGCCGGCGACCGACAAGCCCTCATCGCCGACGATAAACACCAGCCGCTTGCCGTCACGCAATGCCTGCGCCACGGTTTCGACCCGGTCACCGGCAAACCGACGAACCGGTGCGCGCAGAGGTGCGAATACACCGTTATGGGTCACTGCGTGGGCCTGCAGGTCCATGGGCAGGATCAGGCTGGCGATCTGGCCTTTGGCCTGCCAGGCCGCACGCACGGCTTCCTGCAGATCCTCACCGATACCGGCAGCGGTGCGCGAGGTGCGCACCCAGCCAGAGACGGTGCCGGCCAGGGCCTGGATGTCGCTGGCCAAGGGCGGATCGTAGTTGACATGCCAGGAGGCGTGATCGCCGATGACGTTGACGATCGGCGTATTGGCCCGACGCGCGTTGTGCAGGTTGGCGATGCCATTGGCAAAGCCCGGCCCCAGGTGGGTCAGGGTCATGGCCGGCTTGCCGGCGATCCGGCCATAGCCGTCCGCAGCCCCCGTGCAGACCCCTTCGAACAGCGACAACACCGGCTTGAGAGCAGGTGCGCTGGCCATGGCGGCCACCAGGGGAATCTCGGTGGTCCCGGGGTTGGCGAAGCAGTACTCGATACCGCTTGCCGCTGCCGCATTCACTATCAGTTGCGCACCATTCATTTTCAGCCCTCTTGCTTGAGCATTTGCAGTGCTGAGATTTATCACATACAAATCCGCAACCAACAAGCACTTTATGTGTGTTTTTCTCATTTAATGAGATTAATGAGGTTCTAATAGCCTCAAAAGCTAACCCGCGATTGCGTTTTTCTCTCACTGCGGTAGTGTTGCGCCAGCGCTTGGGCAACCGGGTCCCCGTGGGGACGCCACAAGCGCCCTTCCCTTTCTTTTAGGAACACAATGAGCAGCCTGAGCAAATTGCTGAGCATCCTCGACCTGTTCGGTCCGCAAATGCTGAAGATCGACCCCGACACCATTGCCGAGCGCATGGGCCTGTCACGGGCGACCGTGTACCGCTACGTCAAGGATTTGTGTGACGCCGGCCTGCTGACCCGCGTGGACGCCGGCAGCTACGGCCTGGGCCCGCGGGTCATCGAGCTGGACTGGATGATGCGCCAGTACGACCCGATCCTTCTCGCCGGGCGCGAGCTGATGCACGAGCTGTCGGCGCAAACGGGCCTGGCGGTGTTCGCCAGCGTGTTTTACGACGGTCGCATCATCAACACCTACATCGCCGAACCCACCGACACCTATCACTTCGCGTTCGGGCGCGGGCAACCGTTGCCGTTTTTCCGCGGGGCACAATCGAAGGTCTTGATCGCCTTCCAGAAAGGACGCCGCCTGCAACGCCTGTTCGACGAGCACATGGCCAACGACCCGGACAGCCCGTATGACTGGGCGGGCTTCTCCAGGGCCGCGAAAAAAATCCGCAAGGACGGTTACTGCCTGACCCACGACGAACTCAACCTGGGCCTGACCGGTATCGCTGCGCCGATCATCCAGGCGGACCTCGACGAGGTGGTCGGCAGCCTGTCGGCCGTCGGCACCACCCAGAACTTCAAGCTGCTGCGCCAGGAAACCGTGATCGAAATGGTCATGGACACCACCCGGCGGATTGCCGAAAACATGCGCAACCCGCCGAGCCACGCCGCCCCCTAGGCGTCATGTTCAGAACGGCACGGCCACCGTCAACTGGCTGTACAGGTTGGTGCCGTTGCCGCCGACCTGGTTGCCCCCGGTGGTCGCGTCCTGCCTGGGTGTGTACAGCCCCACCAGCGGGGTGATGATCAAGTGCGGGTTGACCGCCCACTCGGCGTACACATCCAACTCACGGCCATCGAGGTTCAACGCGTTGCTTTTGCGCACGGTGGCGTAGTCGAAATACAGCGCGCCCAGGCTCAGGTTTTCCAGTGGGGTTGCCTTCAGCCCGACATGGTGGATGCGGGTATTGGTGTTGAACGGCCCGGCGTAGTTGCCGGCCACTTCGCCCTGGAACCAGGTGCCGTAGCCCGTGCTCTGGCCGGTGAACAGTGCGTCCCAGTTCTGCGAATAGCGGGTGTAGCGATACGTCACCTTGGGCGCCCAGGCGATATCGGCGAAGGTGTAGCCCGCTTCGCCGTACCAGGCTTTTTCTGGCCCGGCGTCCTTGTCCTGCCAGGCGTACTCGAAGGCCAGGCTGACGTTGGGGATACCCGCATCGCCCTCACCGCGCACGCTGTAGACATTCATGCCCTTGCGCTGGCGTTGAAAGTCGCTGGCCCATTGATCGTTCACGTCCAGGCCATGCACCCAGGTCAAGCCGAGCGTCCCCGGCTGGGCGGTGTAGTCCAGGGTCGCGGCGGCCAGTTCGGTTTCGGCCTGGATACGGTTATCGGACTTGAGCCACAGCACACTGCCGTGCAGGCCATCCTGCCCCCCCAGGCGCACCACCGCGGTTTGGTCGAACGCGTGCCGGGCCGCCAGGTAGTAGGCGCCCCCACGGTTCAAGGTGCCATCCGCCGGGCCCTTGCCCGGGTTCAGCCCATCGTCGTTGATCAGGAACCCTCGGCCGACCTTGACCACCTGGCGCCCGCCGGAAATATCCACGCCGTCTTGACCGAGCGCCGGGAACAGGTCGCCGGAGCGCCAGCCCAGGTAGGCGTCTTCAATCTTCGTGGTGCGCTCGGTGCCAACGCTGTTGCCACCCGGATCGCCATCGCCCCACGTGGCGGAGCTGACCAGGGCAAATGCCCCGTAGGCGCGGCCATTGCCGCCGAGTCCCTGGTCGCCACTCAAGCCATACTTGATAAAGCCTTCACGCCAACTGGAGCCGCCCGGCGTGCCGTCGTAGTTCTTGCGACTGTTGAACTGACCGAACACCGCGGTCATGTCGGCGTTGAGGTGACGGCTCTCATCGCTGTACAGCTCATAAGCGTGCACCTGACTGATAGCGCCGAGCGCCAGGGTGCACACAAGCGTGCAACCGAATACGGGATGACGGGATAGATAATGCATGGCTCAAACTCCTTCTTCGACAGCCTGCTTGCGCACAAACAACAGTTGCTGCCCCGTGAACTCCAGCAGCCCCTCCAGGCCGAACTCGACACCGAATCCCGACATCTTGCTGCCGCCAAACGGCGTGTTCGGCTGGATCTGGGCGTGGCAGTTGACCCACGCCACACCACTCTCCAGGCGACTGGCCAAGGCCTGGGCCTGCTCGACATCCGGCCCCCAGACCGAGCCGCCGAGGCCCATGTCACCGGCATTGGCGCGCTTCAGGACATCCTCGACATCCCGGTAGGCAATCAACGGCAACACCGGGCCGAACTGTTCTTCGTCCACCAGGCGATGGCCGTCGGTCACGTCCGCCACCAGGGTGGGCGGATAGAAGAACCCGGGGTGGTCCAGACGCGCACCGCCGCACAACACCCGCGCACCGTTGGCACGTGCGTCATCGACCAGGGCTTCCACCAGTTCCAGTTGCTCAAGGTTCTGCACCGGCCCGAAGGTGACACCGGCGTCCAGGCCGTCGCCCACGACCTGGCGCGCCGCAATATGCGTCAGCGCGTCGGCAAAGGCCTGGTACTGCGACTCATGGATATACAGGCGCTTGAGCGCAGCACAGGTCTGGCCCATGTTGAGAAAGGCCGCCTGGAAGATCGCCTCGGCCACCGCCTCCACCGGCGTGCCGGGCAACACGATGGCGGCGTCGTTACCGCCCAGTTCCAGGGTCAGGCGCTTGAGGTTGCTGGCGGCACCGCGCATCACGCTTTGCCCGGTGGCGGTGGAACCGGTGAACACGATCTTCTGGATCCCCGGGTGCGAGGTGATCGCACTGCCGAAGCCCTGCTCGCCGGTCACGCAGTTGATCACGCCACGGGGCACATGCCGGGCAATGATGTCGGCCAGGCCCAGGGTGCTCAGCGGCGTCAGGCTCGACGGTTTGCTGATCACGCAGTTGCCGGCACGCAGCGCCGGCATGATGTGCCAGACGGCGATCATGAACGGCCAGTTCCAGGGGGTGATCGACGCCACCACGCCCAAGGGTTTGCGGTGCAGCTCAATGCGCTGGGTGGGCGTTTCTTCCACCCGTTCCACCGCAATTTCCTGCCCGGCCGCGTAGCGGGTCCAGGCGGCGGCGCCCATGACCTCGGAAAAGGCCAGCTCCAGCGGCTTGCCCTGTTCCAGCACAATCAGCCGGGCCAGTGATGGGGCCTCCTGCTCGATATCGGCGGCAATCGCCAACAAACGTTCACAGCGATCAGGGTGGCTGCTGTGGCGCCAGCTCTTGAAGGCCAACTGCGCGGCGTTCACCGCCTGGTCGAGTTGCCCCAGGGAACCGGCCGGGCACTGGGCGAACACGGCCCCGGTGGCCGGGTTGATCACATCGAACCGGCCTTCTTCACCGGCCACCTGGATCCCATCGATGAGCATTTTATAGTTGTGCATTTGAAACCTTCCTTTCACACGCTGGCGCGCCATGCCGAGCAACGGCAGGCTGCGATTGTCTGGTTAGTCGAGCGATAAAAACGCGAGGGCCTTAAAGCTTGTGGCTGCCCAAGGCCAGGAAGCGTTGCGGCGAGCTGTTGCGCAGTCGCGCGGCGAGCACGATGCCGATGATCAAGGCCGCCGGAATAATCGCGCAGAGGCTGTAGGACAGCAGTTGGCTGGCACCGGTCAGCACATCGAAATGCACCACCGCCAACACCAGCACCATCACCAGCGCCAGGCACGAAATACCGGGCAGGATCCGTCCACGCAACAGCCCGACCTTCAGCTCGGGATGCCGATGGAAGTAGACGCACACCGACACCGAGGTCAGCGCCATCAACAGGATCACGCACAACGTGGCCAGGTTGGACAGCCAGGCAAACAGTTGCAGGATCGGATCGGCATCCATCGCGGCAAATATCAGCACCACGACCGCAGCGATCAAACTCTGCAACGCCGAGCCCATATGCGGGCTCTGGTGCACGCGATGGGTGGTGCCCAGCAGGCTGTGCAACAGACCGTCGCGGCCGATGGCGTAGAAGTAACGCGCGGCGGCGTTGTGAAAGGCCAACAGCCCGGCATAAATACTGACCATGAACAGCACGCGGATGATCTGGGTCAGCTGCGGGCCGACAAAGTGGTCGGACATGCCATAGATAAAGGTGGTCGGGTCCTGCAGGGACTGCAGCAGCGGCACGATTTTGTCCGCCCCCACGCCCACCACCATCGACCACACCGACAACGCGTAGAAACCACCGATCAGCAACACCGAACAGTAGGTGGCAATCGGGATACTGCGCTTGGGGTTCCTGGCCTCTTCGCCGTAGATAGTGGTGGCCTCGAAGCCGATAAAGGCGGCGAAACAGAACAGCAAGCCGATTGACGGCGTACCACTGAACACATGACGACTGCTGAACGAGTCCAGGTTGATGCCGCTGTCGCCGCCGGACTTGAGGATGGCAAAGTCCAGGACCAGGATCGCCAGGTACTCGGCGATCACCACCACCGACAGCACCCGCGCCGACAGGTCAATCTTGCGATAGCCCAGGATCGCGATGCTCACCATCGCCATCAGCGAGTAGGCCCACCAGGGCAGCACCAGGCCGAAGGCGGTTTCCATGGTGCCACTGACCACACCACCGAACATCCCGTACAACCCGACCTGCAGGATGTTATAGGCAAACATCGCCAGCACCCCAGCGGCACCGCCCGCCAGGCCACCCAGGCCACGGGACGTGAACGCGTAAAAGCCACCGGCATTGGTCACGTGGCGCGACATGGTGGTGTAACCCACCGAGAACGCCAGCAGCACCAGCAAGGCCAGGATCAGCAAAGCCGGGGTACCGGCACCGTTGCCCAGCATGATGCCGATCGGGAAGCCGCCGGCGATCACACTCAGCGGGCTTGCCGCCGATATCACGAAGAAGATGATGAAGCCCACACCCAGGGCACCACGCTTGAGCTCCGTAGAGCTGTTGACCGGGATAGATACACTCATGTTGTTGACCTTATTGTATGAGGCAGTCGCTTTTGGGTTGGCCCGACCACACCGCATCGGCACCGGTTAGCGTTTTGTTTTAGTTGCGCGCTGAATTTGATCCTATGCCCGCCCTGGAACGGCTCGCTATCCCAAATCGGTAGCATCCAAAGCCCCGCCCCAAAACAGGTCGGGGCCGCCCGATCCCTCCTCGCGCTGTTGCCGATTTGGGATAGCCGCCCGGCCTGTCATGCCCGCACCCTAGCCTCACCCGTGCTATGCGCGGATGCCGGCAACAAGAATAAGAACGTGCCCATCACCGCCAACGCCCCCGTAGGAAGCCCCAGCCATGCGTCCAGCCCATCTCACCCTCCAATGGCGTATCACCCTGCTGAGCGGACTTTGCCTGCTGGCAGTCGTGGGCGCGCTGATTGGCGCCAGCGCCTACCAGAATCAAACCAGTGCAAAGCTGCTCAAGGAGCAGAGCAGCGCGTTGCTGACACAGGCCGCGCTGGAACGCTTGCAGGCCCAGGCCGTGGCTCATGGCCAACAGGTGGAGCGGTTTTTCAATGAAACCGCGCTGTATGGCGAAGGGTTCGCCCAGCAGGTTCTGCAACTGCGCGAGCAAACCCTCAATGGACGCCTGACGGTCGTGCAATTGCGTCAAGCCCTGGTCGGCATCGCCCGAGAAGCCCTCAGGCAGCGCGAAAAAGTCCTCGGCCTGTACGTGATCATGCTGCCCGATGCCCTGGCCGGCAGCGACGCCGACTGGCGCGACCAACGCGCCCTGGCCGGCAATGAAACCGGGCGCTTTGCGCTGTACTGGTCCCAGAGCCAGCCGGGGCAACTGGTGCAGGAGGTGTTGAGCGAGACACAAATCGCCGCCAACACTGCGCCCCCCGGCAGCGCACCGGCAAACGCCTGGTACGCCTGCCCTCAGGCGCAACGACAGGTGTGTGTGGTCGAGCCGTACACCATCGAAGTGGAAGGCCACAAAGCCCTGATGAGCAGCATTTCCATCCCCCTGATCGTCGACGGCAACGTGCTCGGCGTGGTGGGCATGGACATCAGCCTCGACACCTTGCAGAAACTGGCCGCCAACCTCAGCCAGGACCTGTACCAGGGCGACAGCCAGGTCACCCTGGTGTCGGCTTCGGGTCAAGTGGCGGGACGCAGCGGCGATGTCGCGGGGGAAACCCTGGACATCCGCCAATCCGTGCAAACGGCAGCGGGCACCCCAGCCTGGCAACTGCAGATCAAGGTCCCGCAGTCGCGGGTGCAGGCGTCCGCCCGGCAGATGCAGAGCGAACTGGACGACAAAAGCCGTGAGTCCAATTGGCTCAACCTTGGCCTGGGCATCCTGGCCAGCAGCCTTGGGATGCTGCTGATCTGGCTGGCGGCCTACGGCGTGACTCGCCCATTGCTGAAGATGGCCGAGCTGCTCGATGCCATTGTCGAAGGCGACGGGGACCTGACCCAGCGCCTGCCCGTCGGGCGACGCGACGAGCTGGGCCGCCTGGCCAATGGTTTCAACCGTTTCCTCGACACCTTGCAGCCGATTATTCGCGCCATCCAGACCGCGTCCCTGGACACCCGCGACAGCGCCGACACCTCGTCCGGCATTGCCCGCGAAGTCAGCGCCGGCATGCAGCGCCAATACCGCGAAGTGGAGCTGGCCGCCACCGCGCTGCACGAAATGAGCGCCAGTGCCCAGGAAGTCGCCCGTCACTCCCACAGCGCCGCCGACGCCGCCACCGCCGCCGAAAACGCGAGCCGCTCAGGCCAGGCGGTGTTCTCCACCGCCGAACGCAGCATCGAGGCCCTCGACCAACGCCTGGAAACCACCCTCCAGCAAGTCAACGCCCTGGCCGACAGCAGCAACCAGATCGGTCAGGTACTGGACGTGATCAGCGCCATCGCGCAACAGACCAACCTGCTGGCGTTGAATGCGGCCATCGAAGCGGCCCGTGCCGGCGAGCAGGGTCGCGGTTTTGCGGTGGTGGCCGATGAAGTCAGGCACCTGGCCAGCAACACCCAGAGTTCGGTCGAACAGGTGCGCACGGTGATCGAAACGTTGCAACAGTTGAGCCAGGCGGTGGTGCACAGTACCCAACTGAGCCGCGAGCAAGCCGGCGGCAGCGTGCTCCAGGTGCAACAGACCCGGGTGGCGCTGGGGCATATTTCCCAGGCCGTGGATGTGATCGAACAAATGAATCAGCAGATCGCCAGTGCGGCCCTGGAGCAGAGCAGCGTGGTGGACGATATCAGCCATCGCGTCAGCGACATCCGCGGTATCAGCGAAACACTCGCCGGGCGCATGCACGAGGCGTCGCAGGCCAGTGACGCATTGCATCAGATGGCCAATCACCAACAACAGCTGGTCGGGCATTTCCGCGTGTAATGGCGTGCCGCCTGACTGAGCTGCGGTGGCCGCCTTTCAACTCTCCAACATTGAGTTCCCCCATGATTTATCCACGCCGCTGGCTGATCCTCGGGATTATTTCCAGCGGGGCCTACTCGGCAGGCGTGGTCATTCCAGCCTGGTTGACCCTTCGACAGCCTTGACCACGCGCTGCTGGTCAGGCTGAGCAGGCAGGCACCACCGCCCACGCCTTAAAGCTTGTGGCTGCCCAAGGCCAGGAACCGCTGTGGCGACGCCTTGCGCAGCCGCGCCGCGAGGAATACACCGCCCAGCAACGCCAGGGGAATGATCGCGCAGAGGCCGTAGGACAGCAGTTGGCTGGCACCGGTCAGCACATCGAAATGCACCACCGCCAGCACCAGCACGGCCACGAGCGCCAGGCACGAGAAACCGGGGAGGATCTGCCCACGCCAGAGCCCGACCTTGAGCTGCGGATGGCGCCGGAAGAACACCAGCACCGCGGCCGAGGTCAGCGCCATCAGCAGTATCACGCACAGTGTGGCCAGGTTGGACAGCCAGGCAAACAGCTGCAGGATCGGATCGGCATCCAGCGCCGCGAAAATCAACACCACCACGGCCGAGATCAGGCTCTGCAAGGCCGAGCCCATATGCGGGCTCTGGTGCACGCGATGGGTGGTGCCCAACTGGCTGTGCAACAAGCCGTCACGGCCGATGGCGTAGAAGTAACGCGCGGCGGCGTTGTGAAAGGCCAGCAGGCCGGCATAGATGCTGACCATAAACAGCACCCGGATAACCTGGGTCAGTTGCGGGCCGACAAAGTGGTCGGACATGCCATAGATAAACGTAGTCGGGTCCTGCAAGGCCTGCAGCATCGGCACGATCTTGTCCGCGCCCACGCCCACCACCATCGACCACACCGACAACGCGTAGAAACCGCCGATCAGCAACACCGAGCAGTAGGTCGCAATCGGAATGGTGCGCTGCGGGTCCCGGGCTTCTTCACCGTAGATGGTGGTGGCCTCGAAGCCGATAAAGGCGGCGAAGCAAAACAGCAGGCCGATTGACGGCGTGCCGCTGAACACCTGGCGGCTGCTGAACGAATCCAGGTTGATGCCGCTGTCGCCACCGGACTTGAGAATGGCGAAATCCAGGACCAGGATCGCCAGGTACTCGGCGATCACCATCACCGACAATACCCGCGCGGACAGGTCGATCTTGCGATACCCCAGGATCGCGATACTTGCCATCGCCATCAGCGAATAGGACCACCACGGCAGCACCAGGCCGAAGGCGGCTTCCATGGTGCCGCTGACTACCCCGCCGAACATGCCGTACAAGCCGACCTGCAGGATGTTATAGGCAAACATCGCCAGCACCCCGGCCGCGCCACCGGCCAGGCCGCCCAGCCCACGGGCGGTGAACGCGTAGAAACCGCCGGCATTGGTCAGGTGGCGCGCCATGGTGGTGTAGCCCACCGAGAACGCCAGCAGCACCAGCAAGGCCAGGATCAGCAACGTCGGGGTGCCCGCGCCGTTACCCAGCATGATGCCGATGGGGAAGCCGCCGGCGATCACACTCAGCGGGCTTGCCGCCGATACCACGAAGAAGATGATAAAGCCCACACCCAGGGCGCCACGCTTGAGCTCCGTGGAGCTGTTGATCGAGTTGGATACACTCATGCTGTTGACCTTATTGTATGAGGCAGTCGCTGTAGGATCGGTGCAGCCGGCTGTCGACCGGTACCGAATAGCTTGTCGTTGTTGTTGCACGCTGGCATCGATCCTATGCCTGCCCGACAGCGTGCCGGTATCCCAAATCGGTAACGCAAGCGCCCACGGCGAAACACCTGCACATCCCGAGCGGACGACGCAGGCTGATTCCGATCTTGCTAAAGGCTTGGGTTCAGGCTCGCACTTTGCCGGTAATGGCGGCGCGGGTCGTGTGGGACGGCAACTGCGCGAACAGTTCCTGATACTCCGCGGCAAAATGGCTCAGGTGATAGAAGCCCCACTGGGCGGCGGCATCCCCAATCGACAGCTCGGATGCCCGGGTAGACATCAAGGTTCGGCGTACGCCGTTGAGCCTCACTGAGCGCAGGTAATTCAGCGGTGTGGTCTCGGCGACCGAGCGGAAGCTGTTCTGCACCGTGCGCCGACTCACCTGGAGACGCTGGCACAAATCGATCACGCTGGGCACGTTGATCATTTCGGTCGTGGCCAGGCGATGACATTTCTCGACGATAAAGCTGCGCGTGGAACTGGGGCTGCGCTGCTGCTTGTCACAGGCCGGGTCGGTCATCAGTTGCAGCAGCTCGCCGAGCATGGCTTGTTCCAGCGCCGACTCACGCTCGCGCGTGTAGTCGAGGTCATCGTTTACCAGGGCCTCGGAGAACAATGCCAGCAATCGACGCCGGGCCTGGGCGAAACGCTGGGGAGACACCTTTATCACCGGTTGGCGCAGCAACCGATTGAGTTCTTTCGCCGACGCCGTCTGTTCCAGCGCCTCTTCGAACAATTCACGCTCAAAGGTAATGGACAAAAGCTCCATGCCCATCGGCATATGGAACATGAACTCCTCGCCACCGTGGAGGAAGAACAGGCTGCTGTCATCCACCTCGCGGCCCTGCATGCGAACCGAGCCGGGCACATTGATCGGCACCGCAAAGCACATCTTGTCGCGAGGCGCCACGCCGTTCTGCACCACACGCTGGTTGATCTGCTCGAGGAACAGGTGGCAACCGGTCGTCGTCAGTTGCATCAGCGAACTCTCGGCCGAACCGGCGGTGAGCTGGCTGTAGTCCTGGCTCCACTGTTGGATAGTGGCTGCGTGGACGTGGATATCGCGGAAATGGCTGATCGTCTGGTTTTTCATTGGGGGGGTGTGCCTCTACCAACATTCTTGTTTTTAGATCGCCGATGCCTTTGATACTCGCACATCGGTCACATCCTGCAAATTGTTTATGCGCTGGATTGCCCGCGTCTCATGTGCCGATTCGGGCTACCGGCCGGGAACCCGCGGCGGAGATGATCGGCACACTTAAATCGACATTCCAGAGAGACCGTCATGAGTGAAGCCAACTTTCAAGCCCTGCACTTCGCGGATGCCCCGCACATTGTCTCCGGCACACTGCCCGGCCCCAAGACCCGCGATGCCCTGGCGCTGTCGGCGCGCACCGAGTCGATGGCACGCGGCGGCGGCCGCATGCCGGTGGCCATGGACCGCGCCTTCGGTGCAACCTTCAAAGACCCCGACGGCAACACCTACATCGACCTGTCCGCCGGCGTGGGCGTCAGCAGCGTCGGCCGCTGCCACCCCAAAGTGGTGCAGGCGATTCGCGAACAGTCCGAAGTGCTGATGCACGCCCTGGAAATCAACAGCACGCGGCGCACCGAATTGGCGGCCAAGCTCTCCGAGATCGCCCCCGATGGCTTGCGTGGCGACTGCGTGACCTTCTTCACCCAGAGCGGCAGCGATGCGCTGGAGGCCGCGATCAAGTTTGCCCGGCGCATTACCGGACGCCACCAGATCATCGCCTTCCATGGCGGCTACCACGGCGTGTGGCATGCCTCGGGCGCGCTGACCACCGGCACCGCCTACCGCAAGGGCTTCGGTGCCCAGATGGGGGGCGTGATCCACGCGCCCTACCCGTACGCCTACCGTTTCCCCTTCGACACCACCCACAAAAGCGCCGAGCAGATCGCCGGCGAGTACATCGACTACCTGTTGAACACCCCCTACACCGCCGCCGATGACGTGGCAGCCGTGATCGTGGAGCCGGTCCAGGGCGAAGGCGGCTACGTGCCACCCTCGCCGGAATTCCTGCAATTGCTGCGCCAGGCCTGCGACCGCAGCGGCACATTGCTGATTGTCGATGAAGTGCAATCCGGCGCAGGACGCACCGGCAAGATGTGGGCGGTCGAACATTCCGGCGTGAAGCCCGACATGCTCACCTTCGGCAAGGGCATCGGCAGCGACCTGCCCATGGCCGGGCTGATCATGCGTTCGGACCTGGCGGCCAAGATTCCCGACGGCTCGATGCCCAACACCTTTGCCGCCAACTCGTTGTCGGCGGCCGTGGCGTTGACCAACATCAGCATCCTGCAGGATCCACAACTCGACCTGCTCAACCGCGCCCACACGTTGGGGCTGGAAGCCCAGGCGCATATTCGCGGCTTCAACAGCCCGCTGGTCGGCGAAGTGCGCGGGCGCGGCCTGATGATCGGTATCGAACTGGTCGAGGATCCGCTCACCAAGGCGCCCCTGGCGGGCGAAAAGATCGGCCAGTTGATGGGCTACCTGCTCAACCACGGCGTGCTGATGATCCCCTGCGGCCGCTACAGCAACGTGATGCGCGTGATGCCCTCGCTGACCATCTCCCGCGAACTGTTCTTCAAGGCCCTGGACATCTTCGGCGACGCCCTGGCGTCCCTCAAGGCGTGAGCCTGCCCACTACTCGAGGACCGCAACATGACTGAGCACTTGAATCATTTCATCGAAGGTACGCCCTGCGAAGCCTTTGACCGTCGCCGTTTCGACCTGGTCAACCCCGTGACCGAGCAGGTGTATGGCAGCTCCGCCCGTGGCACCCGCGAAGACGTGGAACGTGCCGTGGCGGCGGCACGCCACCAACTGGAAAGGGGCGACTGGAGCCAACTCGGCGGCGCCCAGCGTGGCCGACTGTTGGCGAAACTGGCCGACTTGGTCGAGCGCGACAGCGAACTGCTGGCCGATCTGGACGCCAATGCCATCGGCCGCTCGCCCGTCGAACCGCGCCGGATGGACCTGCCCAACGCGATCGCCAACCTGCGCGCCGCCGCCGGCTGGGCCAACCAGCTCGAAGGTCGCACCATTCCCACCGGCGGTTACTTCGGCACCAAAACCCTGTCGTACACGGTGCGCGAGCCCGTCGGCGTAGTCGGTGCCATCGTGCCCTGGAACTCGCCGCTGATGATCACCGTGTGGAAGCTCGCCGCGTTGCTGGCGGCGGGCTGTACCGTGGTGGTCAAGCCTTCGGAGGAAACCCCGCAGTCGGCCCTGCACCTGGCGCTGCTGGCGCAGGAAGCCGGCTTCCCGGACGGTGTGATCAACGTGGTCACCGGCTACGGCAACGAAGTCGGTCGCGCCCTGTGCGAGCACCCGGATGTGGCCAAGATCAGCTTCACCGGCAGCCCCGAGGCCGGGCGTGAAATCCAGCGCACGGCCGGCGTGCTGTTCAAGCGCGTGGCCCTGGAACTGGGCGGCAAGAGCCCGCAGATTGTGTTCGACGATGCGTCCTTCGACGATGCCCTGCGCGGCTGTGCACTCGGCCTGTTCGCCAACCAGGGCCAGGTGTGTGCCGCCGGCTCGCGGATCCTGGTGCAGCGCAGCCTCGCCGAGCGTTTCGGCGCCGCGCTGGCCGAGGCCGCACACGCAGTGAACGTCGGCGACCCGCGCGAGCCCGGGGTACAGATGGGCCCGGTGGCCAAGAAAGCCCAGTTCGATCGCGTCAACCGTTACATCCAGCGGGGCATCGACCAGGGGGCAACCCTGCTGGCCGGCGGCGTCTCGACGCCCGAGCAAGGCTGGTTCGTGCGCCCGACGATCTTCGCCAACGCCCGCAACGACATGGACATCGCCCGGGACGAGATTTTCGGGCCGGTCGGCACGCTGATCACGTTCGACAGCGAAGACGAAGCGATCGCCCTCGCCAACGACAGCACCTACGGCCTGGCGGCCACGGTCTGGACCGGCGACCTGGCCAGGGCGCACCGTGTGGCGGCGGCGGTAAAGGCCGGCGCCGTCGGTATCAACTGCTGGAGCCCGCTGGACGCCAACCTGCCTTGGGGCGGCGTCAAGACCAGCGGTATCGGGCGTGAAGGCGGGTTCAGCGGCGCGCTGGCCTACACCGAGGAGAAAGTCATCACCGTGCTGCTGCCGGCCTGAGCACACGCGCTGTCCTGACCGAGCCACCCTCCAACGTCGAGGGTGGCCATTCCACCGTGCATCGCTCCCTGGAGAGCTTGATATGAACCCAATGGATCAACCGACAATCGATCGCTACCCGACGTCCCTGCGCCTGTTGCACTGGCTGCGGGCCGTACTGGTGCTGGGCCTGCTCTGGGCAGGCTGGCATATGACCGGCATGAATGATGAGGTGGCGAGCAAATTCGAGCTCTATTACCCGTGGCACAAGTCCTTCGGGGTGTTGACGTTCCTGGTGGTGCTGACTCAGCTCGCCGTGCGCTTTCGTACCCCCAGGCTGCCGCAGCCGCTGGAAACCCTGGCCGGGTATGAACGCTTCCTGTCACGCCTGACGCAGCGCGTCATGTATGTCCTGCTGGTGATCGTGCCGCTGATGGGTTACTCCATGTCGAGCACCTTTACGATGAGCGACGGGGTGTTCTTTTTCGGGGTCAACCTGCCGGAGCTGTTGCCGAAGAATGACGATTGGTTCGCGGTGTTCCAGTGGCTGCACAAAGTCCTCGCCTACACGCTGCTGGTGCTGATCGTGCTGCATGTCGCAGGCGCCCTCAAGCACCGCTTCTACGACCGCGATCCGCGCAACGACGTGCTGCGCCGCATGCTCTGAATGAATGAGGCGTGCAGGCAAGGGACATGAAATAACCCCGGCAGCCAGCGTGGCGGAGTCGTCTTCAGCCCCCATGCGCCTGACCGGCCCCTAGGCCCGCGCCCCGATCAACACCAGCACCCCACCCCACTGCGTCACCCTGATCGGCAAGCTTTGCTCCAAGGCCTCCAGGGTCTGGCGCGCATCATCCAGCGGGAACCGGCCACTCACGCGCAGCTGCGCCACCGCGGCATCCAGGCGCACGATGCCCTTGCGGTAGGGCCGGATCGCTTCCACCACGCTGGCCAGTGTCTGGTTGCGCACCACCAGCCAGCCGTCGAGCCAGGCGGTTTCGGTGGCGGCCATGGGCACTTGGGTGAGGATGCGCTGGTGGTCGAACAGCGTGCTCTGGTGCATGGCCACCCGTTGCTGGGCACCGCCGTCGAAGTGCAGCACCGCATCGGCATCCAGGGTGACCAGGCGCATCGCGCCGTCCTGTTCACTCAGCATCAGGCGGCCCGTGGTGGCACTGATATGGGCGGCGCGGGTCTTGACCTGCAGCGGACGCAGCAGGTTCACCAGCATTTCGCCGGTGCGCAGTTCAAGGCTGTGCGCGTCCCCGGCCAACGTCGAGACCACCTCGCTGCGGGCATTGAGCTTGAGGGTGCTGCCATCGGCCAGTTGCCAGGTGCGACGCTCGGCGGTGCCGGTGGCGTAGGTCTGCCCCGCGTCTTCAAAACGCCAGCCCCACCCCGCGCCGGCCGCCAGTCCCAGCGCACACAGACTGGTACGCAGAAATGCGCGACGGCTGTTGGGTTGCTCCAGGCTGCGCAGCAACTGCGCGCTGGAGCGCCCGCGCCAGGGTGAGGCCTTGAGCTGATCGAGACCGGCGAGCAGTTGCGCATATACCTGGCGATGATGGGCCGAGGTGCCCCGCCATTCATCCAGCGCCTGCTGCTGGGCGGGGCTGAAGTCGCCGGACTGGATCTGCACCAGCCAGCCGATGGCTTCCTCGGCCACCGGGTCGTTCAAAGGCTGTTTGCTCACTCGCTCAACCCCAGGTAACAGGCGCGCAGGGCCTGGGTCATCAATTGGTGGATGCGCCCCAGGGACAGGCCCAGGCGTTCACTGATCTGCGTGTAGGTCATGCCGTCCAACTGGCTGTGCACGAACACCGCCTTGGCTTGCCCCGACAGGCCGTCCAGCAGCCGGTCGATGGCCAACAGGCTCTCGATCAGAATCAGTTGTTCCTGGGGTGATGGGTGCACGTGTTCGGGCACGTCGGCGAGGATCTGCAAGTAGGCTTTTTCCAGGTCGCGTCGGCGCCAGCTCTCGTACATCAGGCGCTGGGCGATGGTGGTCAGCAGCGCGCGCGGTTCGCGAATGGCCGTGGGGTCGGGCAGCATCCACACCTTGAGGAAGGTCTCGGCGGCGATGTCCTCGGCGCTGTGACTGCAACCGGTACGATAGGACAGGCGGGCGCATAGCCAGCTGTAGTGCTGCTGGAAAATCTGGCCGATGAGGCGGGTCTTGAGCAAAGCATTCGGGTCCATAGGTCCATAATCTTCATGGACTGCACACGCCAGCGGACAAGTGGTGGTGGGCCTGTCGGTTTGAGGTAGACCTGCGTCCGGGCAGGTGAGTCCAGTTTGCCCCAGGGGGCATCACCAGATAAAAGAATAAAAAAAGCCATCGAACTGCATTTTTTGCATAACCTTCGGCGCCTTTACCGGCACGCCAAAGCACCGCCTGCGGGCATCGCAGGCGGTGCGGCGCCTGGCTCAGTGGGCGGCCAGTTGCGCCTCGCTGCGTTCCTGTTCGCGCAAGGGGCGCACCAGCCAGGTGACCACTACGGTCAGCACCAGCAGGATCACCGCCAGCGCCCAGAGCACGCCATGGAAGGCACTGTCATAGCCGCCGATAAACAGGCTGTGCACCGCCCCCGCCTGCTCCGCGCCCAGGGTTTGCAGGGACCCGGTGAGATTGCCGGCGGCGACGTCGTCGATCCAGCGTTGCAGGGTCGCCGGGTCGGGCGCCAGGCGGCTCAACGTGCCGCGCAACTGGCTGTCGAGCAAGGTCGCCAGCAGCGAGCCATACAAGGCCACCGCAATCGCTTCACTGCCCAGGCGGAAGGTGTTGAGCAGGCCCGCGGCCATCCCGGCCTTTTGCTCCGGCACGGTCTTGAGCGCCAGGCCATCCACCAGCCCGGCCGACAGGCCCATGCCGATGCCCACCAGCAACAGCGGCACTGCCAGTTGCCACAGCGCCACACCGACCTGGCTGACCAGCGCCAACGCCACCACACCGACCAACAACGCAATTAGGCTGGCCTTGAGAATGCCGATCGCCGACACCCCGCGTGCCGCCCACTTGCCCGCCAGGATCGGGCAAAACAGCATCGGCACCGTCAGCAGCAACATCGCCAGGCCCGCATGGGTCGCGCTCAATTGCAGCACGCCGAACAGGTAGCTCGGCAGGTACGTGAGCAAGGTCACAAAGCCGAACGACGCCGCCACGGTGACCAGCGCCAGGCCGACAAAGGGCCCGCGCGCCAGCAGCGACAGGTCGAGCATTGGCTGCAGGTGGCGACGCTCCTGCCAGGTAAACACCGCCAACAGCACCACGGCGACCGCCACCAGGCCGAGTACACCGCGGCTGCTCCAGCCCCATTGCGAGCCCTGCACAATCGCCACCATCAGCGCCAACAATGCCAGCACAAACAGCGTCGCACCCGGCACATCGAAGCGCGCGGTGTGTTCAGCCAGCACGCCATCGCGGGTAATCAACGGGCTGCCCAGCAGCACGATCACCAGGGTCACCCCATGGGCCCAGAAAATCGCGCGCCAGCCGACGCTGTCCAGCAGCAGGCCGGACAAGGTCGGGCCCAGGCTCACGCCCAGGCCGGCAACGGTGCCGAACAGGGCAAACGCGCGCAGCCGCGCCGGGCCGCTGAAGTGGGTGGACAAAATCGCGATGCCGCAGGAAAAGATCGCCGCCGCCCCGATGCCCGCCAGCCCCCGCGCCGCATCCAGCAGCCAGGCACTCTCGGCCACGGCGGACAGCACCGAGGCCACCACGTACAGCGAAGCGCCGGCGACAAAACAGCGTTTGCGCCCGAGCCGATCCGCCAGCGCGCCCCACGCCAGGGTGAAGCAGGCAAACGCCAGGTTGAACGCATTGACCACCCATTGCAGGCTGGTCAACGGCGCCTGGATGTCGGCGCCGATGGCCGGCAACGCGAGCGCCGTACCCGAGATGGAACTGGGCACGACGAAGATCGCCAGCAGGATGATGGTCAGTAGAGCCGTATCGGCAAAGGTCGTTTTCATGGGTCCTTCCAAGGTCAGGTTGAAGTGAAGCCGTGCACCGGCAAGCGGGCAGGACGGCGCAGGATGATGCCGTCGACCCAGGGCACCTGGTCCGCCGGCACCGCCAGGCGCAGGTTCGGGAAGCGCTGCACGAGGATCTGCAACACCGTGGTGATTTCCAGGCGCGCCAGGGCGGCACCCATGCAGTTGTGCATGCCGTAGCCGAACTGCAAATGCCGCGCACCCTTGCGGTCCAGGCGGATCGCCAGGGGCTCGGGGAACGCCGCCGGATCACGGTTGGCGGCAAACGCATCGGCGTAAATGATGCTGCCCGCGGGAATCAGCCCCCACGGCCCTTCCAGGTCGACGCTGGCCAGGCGCGGGAAGGTCGAGATGGTGCCCAGGGGAATCAGGCGCAGCAGTTCTTCGACCGCCTCCGGGATCAGCGCCGGATCGTCGACCAATTGTTGCCACAGCTCAGGGGCCGCCAACAGGGTGTACACCGATTTGGTCAGCACCGTGAGGATGTTCTGGTCGCCGCCGATCAATACCCCCAGGAGGATGCCCACCAGCTCCTTGTCGTTGAGCGGCGGCTCGCTGTCGGCACGGGTCGCGACGAAGCGCTGGATCAGCCCATCGGGATCGGTGGGCCGCGTACCGGTGACCAGGTCCGTCAGGTAGTTGTACACGCCCCAGAACTGGTTCAGCAGTTCCGGCACATCGGCGTCCGACGCCACCTGCACGGTATGGCTGAGGGGCCGGTAATACTCACGGTCACTCAAGGGGATGCCGAGCAACTGGCAATCCACGGTGGCGGGGATGTGGTCAAGCACCTGGGCAAACAGATCGGCACCGGGCGCCTGGCGCTGCAATACATCGAGGCGTTCATGGGTGGCGTGTTCCACCTTGTCGCGCAGCAACGCCACGCCACTGGGGCTGAAGTCCCGGGCCACCACCTTGCGCAGGCGACCATGGTCGGGGATGTCATTGTTGAGCAGCAGTTCAGGCGGCGTGATGGTCGGCAAAAAGCTCGCGCCGTCTTCTTCGTTGCACGGCGCGCGTATCGCGCGGTTATCCAGCAGCAACGCCTGCACGTGTTCGTAACGGGTCAGGTGAAAGGCCAGGTGGCCGCTGGGCAGCAGAATCCTCGGCAGGCCATTGGCGGGGCTGGCGGGTTGATAGGCCGGCGGTGCATCCAACTGCGGGATGCGTGCCACGGTGACCTCGGGTCTGGCGATCACGGCGATATTCATCAGGCAGGCTCCACGGCAGGTTGCAACAGGCTGACAGCGGTGAGGCGCTGCAGCTGGGCGAGCGCCTGGTGGTTGTCGATGAAGTGCAGCACTTGCCAGCCAAGCGCGGCGGCGGCGTCGATGTTTTCCGCGACGTCGTCGATCAACAGGCTGTGCTGCGGCGCGACGCCCGAGCGCGCGGTCGCCACCTGGAAGAACGCCGGCTCCGGCTTGCGGCTGCGCTCCTGGCTGGAATCGACGATCAGGTCCACCACCTCATCCAGGCCCACCATCGCCCGCCAATGCCGCTCCCACTCCACCACGTTGTTGGTGAGGATGCCGACGCGAAAACCGGCACGCTTGAGTGCGCGCACGGCGGCCACCAGCGGCGCATTGGCCGGCACCCCGGCGAACCATTGCGCGCCGAAGGTGTGCAGGTGAGCGCGGGATAAATCGACCTGCGGGTCACGGCGACGCAGGGCCTGCGCCAGGCGCTCGCCCCACTCGCGCTCGGTGAGCAAGGCACTCTCCACCGGCGCGAGCATGGGCACGCCCAACTCATCGGCCACATCGCCCATGGCCTGTTGCAGCACGTGTGGAGCCAGGCCGGTCTTGACCTGGTATTGCTCGAACAGCGCCGGAATCGGCGGCGACAGCACGCCACCGAAATCGAACCAGATAAATTGCAGGTCGCTCATCGCACACCTCCCGCCACCAGGGCCAAGGGTTGGCTGGCGACCAGCGGCAGCAACTCCAGCTCAGCGGTGGCAATCACCGCGCCGCCCTGCTCGACCTCCAGCGCCAGGGTGATGCGACCGTGTTCGTCGCGGGCCAGGGAGGTCAGGTCCGCACGGACCTGGGTTGGCAAACCAAACTCACCGAAGCGGGTGAACACCACATGGCAGCGGGATAACAGCAACTGCTCGGGGCCCACCTGCAACTGCCGGTCCGCCGCCACCAGCGCCACTTGGCGGAAGCCTTCGAGCAACAGCATGCCGGGGATATGGTCGAGGGGGTGGTCGAAGATCGCCGGATTGTTCAGATCGACGATCAGCGGCGCCACCAGCGTCGCGGCGCCCTGCTCCAGTTCACGGCCGAGCACCACATTGTTCAGCCAGTGACGCCCTACGGCGGATGGACTCAAGGGTGGCGGCAACTGTGCCAATGGGTCGGCGTTGGCGGGAATCGCCGCCAGGCCACGGGCACGCATCTTGTTCCAGGCCGCGCCGCTCATCCAGCGAATGCTCATGCGTTCGTGGCGTGCAGCCACTTCGCCATTGATGCTCAGGGACATGTTCAGGGTCACGCCACTGCGCTCGCCGTGGCGCAGGTATTCATCCACCACGTAGACATCGATCTCGGCGGATGCCGGACGATCCCCCACCACCAATAAACTCCGGTCGGTCACGCGGGTCACACTGTCCAGGTAGATAAACTTGTCCTGGGCGCTGACGTCGAGGAACGCATGGGAGATATAAATTGACGCCTGGCGGAATACTTCCAGCAATAACAGCATGTCGTAGTGTGCGGCGCGGTGGGTATGTTCACTGAAGTAACTGTGGGTACGCGGTAGTTGGGCGCTGCAGCGAAAGTGTCCTTCCTTTACCAGTTCCGCGCCGGTCAGGAACACTTCGCTGACGGCGGCACGGTGCACCATGCTGCGCGGCACGGTGTTTTCGCAACGAATAGCCAGGGCTTCAGACATAGCAATCTCCTCCTTTGATTACCGCGAGAAGGCTAAGCTGAAACGTTTTTTCTCCACAACTGACCGAACGGCTAGGTCGTTGGACATGAACCTGTAGAACTTGCACTTCAGACATGGGTATCTGTCTCCTGATGAGCTTCTCCGTAAGCGTGCAGACCGCCGTACACGTTCATCGCGGTGAACGTTGTATGCTTTGCGCGGACAACCCGTTCTGGCTGTCAGTACCCTTGTGCAGATAGTCCCTTATATTTTCACTGCGCACTTAGACCCATTTGATCGAAGCTTATAAGCGCAACTAAATCATCTAGACACCCAACTAATCGTTCTAACTTAGTAGTGAAAATCCACACGCGAAGTTGCTCAAGGTCGTAAAGAACATCACGACCCGGAGCAGATTCACATGTTGAAAACAGGATTCACCCTGGCGCCTTTGGCGTGTGCATTGGCCATGGGCGGGCTGACGCTGCCAAGCCTGGCGTTGGCGCAAAACGACGCGGCGTCGGTACAACGGGTGATTGACTTCAATATCCCCGCAGGCCCCCTGGATGAGGTGCTGCTGAGCATCTCCCAGCAAAGCGGCCACCCTATCGCCTTCGACCCGCCGCTGGTGGAAGGCCGTGGGAGCCGCGCGATCCAGGGCCGACTGAGCCAGGAACAGGCGCTGGGCATTGCCTTGGGCGGCTCCCCGTTGGGCTTCAGCCAGACGGCCAGCGGTGCGGTATTGATCCATCGACTGGCCGACCCTGCAGCGGCGGCCAACAGCCAACCGCTGGCGCCACGCCTGAAATCCGTGGAGGTGATCGGCACCCGGCGCAGCGACGTCACCGCACTGCAAAGCGCGGCCCCCGTGGATGTGATCAGCAGCGAGCAACTGCAGCGCGCCGGCACCGATAACCTGGCCAAGGCCCTGGAAACCCTGGTGCCGTCGGTGAACTACCCGCAGGTCAACGGCACCGATGGCGTGTCGTCGCAGCGGCCGGTGTCGTTACGTGGGTTGGCCGCCGACCAGGTGCTGGTGCTGGTCAATGGCAAGCGTCGGCATGCCTCGGCGTTCGTCAACACCAAGGCCACCCTGGGGCGTGGCTCACAGGCGGTGGACTTGTCGACGATTCCCGTCAGCGCCGTCGACCATATCGAAGTGCTGCGCGATGGCGCCTCGGCCCAATACGGCTCGGATGCGATTGCCGGGGTGGTCAATATCGTGCTCAAGGAGCAGGACCACGGCGGCGCCGTGCAAAGCACCTTCGGCCAGTACACCAAGGGCGATGGCTTTCGCCGGTCGGTGGGGGGCTGGAGCGGTTTCACCTTGCCCGGCGATGGCTTCCTCACCCTCAGTGGCGAAGGCCTGCGCAGCGAACGCACCTCCACCGGCGGCACCGATGGCCGGCAGTTCTACCCCAGCGGCGACGCCCGTGAAGCGGATGCCGACCGCCATTGGCGCTACGGCTCGCCGGGCCTTGAAGACTGGAACCTGGCGCTGAACAGCGGCCTGTCCCTGAGCGACACGGTCGACCTGTACGGCTTCGCCACCTACCAGGACCGTACCGGCGAATCCCAGGCAACCTTTCGCCGCCCCATCGACCCCAACAACCTGGTGGCCGTGTACCCCAACGGTTTCCTGCCACTGCTCGACGTGCGCTCGCGGGATGCCTCGGTCACCGGCGGCGTGAAGATTCGCGATGAGCAACTTGGCAGCTTTGACCTCAGTGCCAACTACGGGCGCAACCGCATCGACTATCACCTCAGCGATTCGCTCAACGCCAGCCTCGGCGCCGCGAGCCCGACGAGCTTCAATGCCGGGGCGCTGGTCAATGAGCAAACCAACGTCGGGCTGGACCACATCAAGGAACTCAAGGTCGGCTGGGGCGCAGGCCCGCTGGTGTTCTCCAGCGGCCTGGCGTGGCGCAACGAAGCCTATGAAGTGATCGCCGGCGACCTCGCCTCCTGGACCCACGGCAGCGCCCTGCCCGCCCGTGCCGGCGGCGCCCAGGGCTTCCCCGGCACCCAGGACAGCGACGAAGGCCGTTATGCCCGCCATGTGTTCGGCGGCTACCTGGGCCTGGAGCAGCAAGTCACCGACAAACTGCAACTGGGCCTGGCCGGGCGCAGCGAGCACTACGACGACTTCGGTACCACCAGCACCGGCAAGTTCTCCGCGCGCTACGACTTCACCCCGCAATGGGGCCTGCGCTCGACCCTGAGCAGCGGCTACCGCGCGCCCACCCTGGGGCAGATCGGCACCTCGGCGACCCAGACCGAGTTCAAGGCCGGCGACCCCACCGCCTACCAGGTCGGCACCGTCAGCGTGAACACCCCGGTCGCCCGCGCCTTGGGCGCCAGTGACCTGAAGCCGGAAAAATCCACCAGCCTGTCCCTCGGCGTGGTCTGGCAGCCGCTCGAGCGTGCAAGTGTCAGCCTCGATGCGTACCACATCCGCATCAAGGACCGCATTGCCCTGTCGGAAACCCTCAGCGGCCCCCAGGTCAGCCAGATCCTCGCCAACCAAGGCTATGGCAACTACTCCGGGGTGAGCTTTTTCACCAACGCACTCGACACCAAGACCAGCGGCGTGGACCTCGCCGCCCACTATCGCCTGGACCTGGCCGACGCCAGCCAGTTGACCCTCAACGGCGCCTTCAACTACAGCAAGACCCAGGTCACCGACATCAAGGACAACCCCGGCCCGCTGGCCGGCACCGGCATCACCCTGATCAATCGCGAAGCCCTGAGCTATGTGGAAAGCGCCTCGCCCAACAGCAAGCTGATCCTCGGTGCCGACTGGCACAAGGGCGCCTGGCAGGCGAGCGTCAACACGATTCGCTACGGCACCTACACCCTCGATTCCAACCTCGGCGAAGCCCGCGACCAGACCTTTTCGGCGCAATGGGTGAGCAACGCCAGCCTGTCCTACGACATCAGCCAGGCGCTCACCCTGACCCTGGGCGGCAACAATATTTTCGACAGCTACCCGGACAAGATCGACGTGGCCAACCGCTTTGTCGGCGGGCGCGTGGCCTACCAGAGCATCTCCCCGGCCGGTGCCGAAGGCGCCTTCTACTACGTGAAAGCCGACTACCGCTTCTGACTCAACCAAGGAGTTCCCATGAGCTTTGATCCTGTGCGTTTTACCCAAGTGTTCGAACACGACTTTGCCCTGGCCAAGCAACTGCTGATCAAGCACCAGGTGTTGTCGAGCAATGAGGCGGGCAATATCAGCCTGCGTATTCCCGGCGAAGCACGGCTGGTGATTGCCTCGCTCAGCGGCGCCGACAGTGGCGTGGCGGCGATTGTCGACTTCGACCTGCAACACAGCCAGGGCAGCCTCACCGACAACCTCAAGGAAGTGGCGGCGCTGCACGTGGCGATCTACCGCGAGCGGCCCTCGGTGAATGCGGTGATTCACACGCACTCGCCGTACCTCACCGCCTTCGCGATTGCCGGGCGAGCGTTGCGCCCCCATGCCACGCAGTTGCTGGGGATTCTGGATGAAGACCAGGAGGTGCCGCTGACGGCGTGGGGGCCGCGGTATGCGCCGGAGCCGGTGGTGGCGGCGTTACGCGAGCATCCGCGTGCGCCGGCGGCGTTGCTGGCCAATCACGGGCCGTTTGCGTGGTCGGAGCGGGACGTGCTGGCGGCGACGCGGTTGTTGGTGAACCTGGAAGAAGCGGCCTACCTGACCTTCCTGGCGCAGCAGCTCGGTACGCCGCAGCCCTTTCCCAGCGGCGCGGCGCAGCGGTCGCGCCTGGGCTGGAGTGCGACATGAGTGCGCTCGCTCATCGCCCTGATAAAAGTGGAAGGGGCGGTGCGACGATTCGACTTGCCTCCGGCCCTTACGACAGGTCACTTTGGCAGCGGGCGCTGTTGGTTATTTTTGCATTCGGCGCACTCCACGCCCACGCCGAACCCCTGCTGGAACGGGCCCAATCCCGTGGCACCCTCAACGTCTGCACCAGCGACGAATTCCCCCCCTTCAAGACCTTCGATGCCCAAGGCAAGCCCGGCGGGTTGATCCTGGACCTGATCGTCGACCTGCAACAGCAGCTGTCTGCCAAGGTCGGCCAGCCGCTCAAGCTGCAACTTGTGCCAGTCAATCCGCTCAACCGCTTGCTGTTTCTCGAACAGGGCCGTTGTGAAGTGCTGGTCACGTCCCTGCTCGACACCCCCGCACGGCGGCGCGAAGTGGATTTCGCCAGCCCCGGTTTCTACAGCTCGGCCGCCACGGTGTTTGCGCCGAAAAGCACCGCCGTGCCGGACTGGCAAAGCCTGCGCGGCAAGACCCTGTGTGCGCCCGCCACCAGTGTGTGGGTGCGCCCGTTTGAAACGCGCTACGGCGTGCAGTTCGCCTCGTTCAACGGCACGGCCGAAGTGCGCAAGGCGGTGGCCGACAGCCGTTGTCTGGGGGCGATGGGTGACGATGCGTTGTACAGCGCCCTGGCGCGCCAGCCGGAATGGGCCGATTACGAGGTCAAGCTGCCGGGCCAGGATCCGGCGCCGTGGGGCATTGCTTTGCGCAAGGGCCAGCCGGCGTTGTTGGCGGCGGTGTCGAGTATCGTCGAAGGCTGGCATGCCCAGGGCGTGATCATCGGCCTGGAACAGCGCTACGGCCTGGCGCCGAATGCCTGGGTAGCGCAGCAGCATGCGCGGGCCAGCCATGAGTGAGGCCAACCTGCGCCTGTGGCTGGAACAGCATGGCCTGTCGCTGAGCATCCTGTGGGACCCGATGGACCGCCAGCGCTTCCTGCTCGGCCTGGGCCTGACACTGTTGCTGTCGGTGGCGAGTATTGCCCTGTCCCTGGTGATCGGCGTGTGGGGCGCTGCCGGCCTGGGTTCGCGCCGCTTGCTGTGGCGCCGGTTGAGCGCGGGGTACGTCGCGTTGTTTCGCAACACGCCGCTGTTGGTGCAACTGTTCTTTTTCTACTTCGGCGTCGGCGCCTGGCTGCCGCTGGCGGACGACACCAGCGTGCGGCTGCTCAACGGCACGCAATGGGCAATCATCGTGATCGCCCTGCACAGCGGCGCGTTCCAGGCCGAGAACCTGCGCGCCGGTATCGATGCCGTGCCCCGCGCCACCCTCGACGCGGCCGCCGCCCTCGGCATGCAGGGCGCCACGGTACTGCGCCATATCGTGCTGCCGCTGGCGCTGCGCAACAGCCTGCCGGCCATGGGCAATACGGTGGTGCAAACCATCAAGTCGACCTCGATTGCCTACGCGATTGCGGTGCCGGAATTGCTCTATGCGAGCAATCGGATCTGGTCGGACAACTTCAACGTCGCCGAGATGATGCAGGTCTTGCTGCTGGTCTGGTTGCTGCTGATCGGCGCCAGCAGTTGGCTGCTGCGCCGCCTGGAAAACCATCTGCGCCTGCCAGGCCAGGAGTTGCCCGATGCTGCCTGAACCCTCCTGGCCCGTGCTGTTGTGGCAGTGGGCGCCGGCACTGTTGCAAGGCTTCGGCCTGAATATCCTCATGGGCGTCACCGCGATGCTGGTGGCCACGCTGGCCGGTGTCGTGCTCGGCAGCCTGCAGGTCAGCGCCCGGCCGCGCCTGCGTCGTGGTGCCGGGCATCTGAGCCGCCTGCTGCGCAACCTGCCGTGGCTGGTGGTGATGTTCTACGTGGCCTACCTGTTGCCCTATGAAGTGCATTGGGCCGGGCGCTGGTGGCAATTGCCGGATTGGCTCAAGGTCGCGCTGGGCCTGGCCCTGCCCGCTGTCGGCTATGTCTCGGAGATCGTGCGCGGCGCCGTACGCGCGGTGCCGATGGGGCAATGGGAAGCCGCCCAGGCCCTGGGCATGCATCACGGCCAGGCGCTGCGCCACGTGATCATCCCGCAGACCCTGCCCAGCCTGGTGGCGCCGTGGATGAACCTGTATTGCGCGGTGACCATGTCCACCTCCCTGGCCAACCTGCTGGGGGTGGAAGAGCTGATGACCACCGTGCAATCGCACCTGTCCACGCAACTGCGCAACGACCTGCTGCTGCCCGCCTACGGCTTGGTGTTCATCGCCTTCTTTGTCTACATCTACCCCCTCTCCTGCCTGGCCAAACGGCTGGAGCGCACATGAGCACTGACCCCATGCATGACGATACCCTGCTGACCCGGTTGGGACGCGACCCCGCCAGCCACGAAGGCAGCGTCAACACCCCGGTGTATCGCAGCTCGACCTTTATCTGGCCCGACACCGGCACCCTCGAAAACCACCTGCAACAGGCCGCCGACCCGCACTATCGCGGGCATATCTACGGCCGTAACGGCAACCCCACCACCGCCGCGTTCGAAGACGCCGTGGCGCAGCTGGAAGGCGGCTTTCGCGGGCTGATCATGCCCAGCGGCCTAGCGGCGATTGTCGGCGCGGTGCTGGCAGTGGCGCGGGCCGGCGACCATATCCTGGTGACCGACAATTGCTATTGGCATGCGCGCCAGGTGTTCGACCAGATCCTGCCGCGCTATGGCATTGAGGCCACGTACTTCGCGCCGATGCTCGGTGCCGACATCGCCGGCTTGCTGCGCCCGAATACGCGCCTGGTGTACGCCGAAGCACCCGGTTCCAGCACCTTCGAGGTCCAGGACATTCCCGCCCTGGCCAGTGCCGCTCATGCCCACGGCGCATTGCTGATGCTCGACAACACCTGGGCCACGCCGCTGTTCTTCAAGGCGTTCGCCCACGGCGTGGACATCTCGATTCATGCCGCCACCAAGTACCTGGTGGGTCATAGCGACGCGATGCTCGGCGTGATCGTCACCACCCAGACCCTGTATTCGACGGTGCGCGAGACCGTCCGCCAACTGGGCTATATCGCCAGCGCCGACGACGCTTACCTGGGCCTGCGTGGCCTGCGCACCCTGGGTGTACGCCTGCGCCAGCACCAGCGCTCGGCGCTCACCGTCGCGCAGTGGCTGCAACAGCGTCCCGAAGTGGCCCAGGTGCTGCACCCGGCGCTGCCGGGGGCCATCGGGCACGACTTGTTCAAGCGCGATTTCCTCGGCTCCACCGGGCTGTTCGGCGTGGTCCTCAAGCCGCATTTCGAGCCCCAAACCAACGCCTTCCTGGAAAGCCTGCAGTTGTTCGCCATGGGCGCCAGCTGGGGCGGTTTCGAGAGTCTGATTCGCCAACAGCAGCGCCACCCTTCAGCACTGATTGAACCAGGCGTGTTGCTGCGCCTGCACGTAGGCCTTGAAGCCGTCGAGGACCTGCTCGCCGACCTGCAACAAGGCCTCGAACGCCTGAGCACCACCCCCCATTCCCCAAGGAGTCTGCCATGAGCCAAGCACTGCCCACCCATTACAGCATTTGCCCGCTGCTGGTCGCGTCCAATATTGCCGTTGAACTCGGTTGGCTGGACGAGGAATACCAACGCGTCGGCGCCGACGCGATCTACCTGCGCTCACTGCCCGACAACCTCGGTTGGCTGCCGCACTTCACCCATGGCGAAGCGCGCTTGATTCGCGACGGCGGCGCAGTGCCGGCCTTGTGGGCGCGCGCCGACCAGGCCGATACGTTGCTGGTGGCCAGCACCGCCACCCAACGCGCCGGGCAGATCCTGGTGCGTGCCGAGGGGCGTATCCGCCAGGTCGCCGACCTGTTCGGCAAGCGCATCGGCGTACCGGTGAGCCGCAACAAGGCGCGGGTCGATGTGCTCAAGGCGCTGGCCGAACATGGCCTGTTCAATGCCCTGCAACTGGCCGGGCTGGAGCCGTCGCAAGTGCGCCTGATCGAGCTGGAGGATGAAGGTGATCCGCAGACCTTGCTGCCGGCGGTGCGGCCTTCGGCGTTCTGGTCGCAACTGCATGGGCTGCATGGCCAACCCGGGCATGAGGTGCAGGCCCTGGCCGAAGGCCGTGTGGACGCGCTGCATGTCGCCGCTGGGCATGTGCCGGCACTGCTCGCCAGCGGTGAATTCACGGTAATCGAAGACCTGGAACGCTACCCGGACTGGACCCTGAAAAACCACAACGGCCCCTACGCCACCACCGTCAACCGCGCCTTTGCCGAAGAGCATCCCCAGGTGTTGGTGGCGTTCCTGCGCGCCGCGATCCGCGCCGGGCGCTGGATCAACCAGCACCGCGATGCCGCCGCCGAGCTGTTCACCCGCGTGACCTTCCTGCCGGACGCCGGGTTTATCCGCCGCGCCATTGCCGAGCTGGATTTTGTGCCGAACCTGGCGCCGCAGAACCTGGCGGCCCTGGAACTGAAGAAGGACTTCCTGGTGCAACGCGGCTTCCTGCAGAACGACTTCAGCGTGCACGAGTGGGCCCAGCCCGAGTTTCTCGCCCAAGCCCACACCGGGCTTTAACGCCACACCCTTGCCAAGGACAGACAATGATTGCTCAGTACCGCAAGACCCTGCTGGCCAGCCTGTTGGTCGCCGATTCAAGTTGGGCGGCGCAGGCCGCCGATTCCACCGAACCCCGACTGAGCAAAGTCGAGGTGGTCGGTGCCCGCGTAACTGAAGCCAGCGCCGCCATTGGCGAAGACAAGATCAGCAATACCCTGAGCATCTCGCACCAGGCGTTGCTGTCGGCGCCGGCCGGCACTTCGGGGCTGAAAATGCTCGAGGCGCTGCCCGGTTTCAACGTGCAGGTCAACGATGCGCTGGGCCTGTATGAGTTCGGCAACTCGGTGTTCGTGCGTGCCTTCAACCTGCAGCAGATCGGCTTTTCCATCGACGGTGTGCCCCTGGGACGTACCGATCAGTTCGGCGGCAGCCCGATCTATCGCTACGTCGACAATGAAAACACCGAGCGGGTCACCGCCTCCACCGGCGCGGGCGACGTGTCGCAATCGGGCTATGCGTCCCTGGGCCCGTATGTGGATTACCAGACCAGCAATCCCACCCTCGAGCCGGGCGCCAGCCTGTCCTACACCCTCGGCAGCGACAGCCTGCGGCGCAGTTTCGTCAAGCTGCAAAGCGGCGAGTACCAGGGCCTGTCGGCGTATTTCAGCCGCTCGAAAATCGACGGCGACCTATGGCGCGGCCCCGGCACCATCGACCGTGAACACCTGGAAGCCAAGGTGCGCTATCGCTTCGGTGAACGTGACGAGGTGTGGCTGCGCGCCGTGCACAACGCGTTCTACGACTACGACTCGCCCTACGTGAGCAGCGCCCAGTACGACGGCAGCGCCAATGACCCGTTCGGTCGCTCGGGCCGTTACTTCGCCTACCTCGGCAGCCTGCCCGACTTACCCGAGAGCGTGCCCGGCGTGCGCTACAGCAACACCAACTACAACCAGTTCTACAAACAGGCGGTGAACCAGCGCCGCGACACCTTGTACAGCCTGGGCGGCCAGTTCGAGATCCGCCCGGACCTGCTCAACTACACCACCCTCTACTACGAGGCCAAGAAAGGCTTTGGCGTGTCCCCGGAGGCCTACGCCACCTCCCTGGCGCTGCACAATGCCGAAAACACGGTGGATGGCCTGTTTGCCCCACGGGGCGTGCAATACGGTTTGTCGTCCCTCAGCGGCCACCGCTTCGGCGGGCGCACCGGGCTGCAATGGGACATCGGCCAGCACCAGATCGACACCGGGGTGTGGGCCGAGACCGATGTGTTCAACCGCCAGCAGGCGCGCTACAACCTCACCGACGGCAGCCCGGCCGGCGAGCCGCTGTTCAATGAGCCGGTGCACCTGCAAGGGGATTTCAGCTCTACGCGCAATTCGTTGCAGTACCACCTCAAGGACACCTGGACCCTGCTCGACGACCGCCTGCGCCTGCAGTTCGGCTTCAAGAGCCTGCACCTCAAGTACCGCATCGAGGGCTATCGCAACGCCGGCGACTACATCAACGACCGCCAGCCGCGCCTGGCCACCCAGTGGAACGACGCCTTCCTGCCCCAGGCCGGGCTGGTCTACAACCTCACCGATGACACCCAGGTATTTGCTTCCTATTCGGAAAACATGGCCCTGCCCCGTGGCGCCGACGACATCTTCCGCGCGGCCAGCCCCAGCGCGCCGCCACCGGAGGCGGAGCGGGCGAAGAACTACGAGGTGGGCTATCGCATCAACCGCCCGACCTTCAACGCGGCCTGGGCGCTGTACCGCACCGACTTCGATAACCGCCTGCAAGCCTTCGCCTCAGCCGTGCCCGGCAGCAGCCAGGTGGAAACGTACTACCAGAACGTCGGCAAGGTGCAGGCCTACGGCACCGAGCTGAGCGGGCAATGGAAACCCCCGGTCCTGGCCGACAAGGTGGTGCTCAACGGCAACCTGACCTACAACACCTCCACGTTCCGGAACGACGCCGGCGGCCTTTCGATCAAAGGCAACGAGGTGCCCGACAGCCCGCGCTGGCTGGCCCAGGCCGGGGTTACCTATGAGCTGGCGCCATGGGCACTGCTGAACTTCTCGGCACGCTATATCGGCGAGCGCTACAGCAACTTCACCAACAGTGAATCCGTGCCCGGCTACACCCTGTACAACGCCTACCTGGATCTGGGGGGCGAGCGCCTGCACTACGGCCCACTGAAGAATGTGAAGGTGCGCTTCAATGTCGACAACCTGTTCGATAAGGACTACCTCGGCTACATCCTCACCAGCACCAGCGGCCCCGCCGTGTTCCGACCGGGTTCGCCGCGCACCTTCCAAAGCACCTTGAGCATGGAGTTCTGAACATGAACAAGCGCCTGCTGCTGCTCGCCTTGCTGCCACTGTTGGCCCACGCCGACACCGCCGTCAGCCCCGCCACCCTGGCCCTGCACCAACGCCTGCTGGTACTGGACAGCCACCTGGACACGCCGCTGACCCTGACCCGCCCCGGCTGGAACATCCTCGAGCGCCACGACTACCGCCAGGACGGCAGCCAGGTCGACCTGCCGCGCATGCGCGAAGGCGGCCTGGATGGGGGTTTCTTCGCCGTCTACACCCCCCAGGGCCCACGCACCGAGGAAGGCCGCGCCTACGCCAGCGCCTATGGCCTGGCCACCCTCACCCGCATCCGCGATGTGATCGACCGCAACCCCGACAGCTTCGCCCTGGCCCTGACCGCCGCCGACGCCCGGCGTATTGCGGCCCAAGGCAAGCGCGTGGTGTTTATCAGCATGGAAAACGCCGATCCACTCAGCTCCGATCCCGAGTTGCTCAACACCTACTACCGCCAAGGCCTGCGCATGCTCGGCCTGGTGCATTTCATGAACAACGACCTGGCCGACTCGGCCACCGCGCTGCCGGAATGGAAAGGCCTGAGCCCCAAGGGCCGCGACCTGGTGCAACGGGCCAACCGCCTGGGCATCCTGCTCGACGTGTCCCACGCCAGCGACGCGGTGTTCGACCAGATGCTGGCGTTGTCCAGCGCCCCGCTCATCGCCTCCCACTCCAGCAGCCGCGCGGTCAACCCGCACCCGCGCAACCTCGACGACAACCGCGTGCGCCAACTGGCTGCCAAGGGCGGGGTGATCCAGGTCAACGCCTACAGCGACTACCTGATCCCCCTCACGCCCAACCCGGATCGCAACAAAGCCATGGCCGCGCTCGGCCAACCTCGCCGCCCTCAGCCCGGAACAGGTCAAGGCGCTCTATCAGGAACGCGACACCCTCAACCAACGCTTCGCCCAACCCAAAGCCAGCCTCGACGTGTTCATGAAGCACCTGTTGCACCTGCTGGAAGTGGCCGGCCCAGATCACGTCGGCATCGGTGCCGACTGGGACGGCGGCGGTGGCGTAAGCGGGCTGGACGATGTGAGCCAGTTGCCGGTGATTACCCAGCGGTTGCTGGATGCCGGGTATAGCGAGCACCAGGTGGCGAATATCTGGAGTGGGAATTTGTTGCGGGTGTTGCAGGCGGCGCAGGATCAGAAGCGACCATAGTTCAACGCGCGGGTATCCAACCTCTTGGAAAAAGCCGCCTAGGGCGGCTTTTTCCAGCCCCCTTCGTCCTACGACTTGAGAGCAACGTGTGATAACGGTAGATTCGCCTCGCTTACAGAGTCGAAACACACCCTATTTTTCAAGGATGAAGGCGTTCTATGGATCACCAGAAGTTGCTGCTTGAGGTCAGAGAGGAATTTGTCTGGCTGGTGAGAAGTGTCGAGTCCAGCGCCGCAATGAGCCTGTTCGACATCCATCGGATCGCAGAGAAAATAGTGCTTCCGCTGTTCCAGACCATCATGGGCTGGCCTGACCTGCGTAATCTGAATGAAGAGGAAGAGGGCTTCCCGGCCATTGATCTGGGGGACGACGTCGAACACATCGGTATCCAGGTCACCGGTACCACCGACCTTGAAAAGGTAAAGGGCACGCTGGAGACGTTCCTGAAACACGATCTGGACGACACCTACAAACGGGTCATCGTCTATGTTTTGACCGACAAGCAGCGCAGCTACAAACAGGCCTCCATTGATAAAGTGACGGGCAGCCGATTGACCTTCAACGGCAAGAAGGATGTGCTCGACTACAAGGACCTGCTCAAGAAAGTCGCCAAGCTTGAGCCCGCCAAAGTCCGGGCCGTGTTGGAACTGCTCAAAAGCTATCGGCTGTCCGAAGACCCCGCACAGCGGCCGACATGGCTGATCAGAACGGAAACTTCACTGGCAGAAAGTGCCCCGTTTACACCTCGCTGGCTGTTTTTTGCGGAACGCAAGATTCCGCTGCTGGGGCGTAGTGCTGACTTAGATGCGCTGGGTGTCTTTATGGCGGACCCAGCGCCATTCAGGTGGTGGACGCTATGTGGTCCCGCCGGTATTGGCAAGACGCGCCTGGCCCATGAGTTGGAGCTCAAATATCGGGACGTCTGGTATTGCGGATTTACCGACGCAAAGAATCTCCCGAAGGTTGAGCAACTGCAACAGTTGCAACGCCCCACCCTGTTGATTTTCGACTATGCGGCGCGAGACGCTAAGGCTCTCAAGTCACTATTGAACAATTGCTGCGCTCTGAGCGAAAGCAGGACGACGAAACTGCGTGTTTTGCTGCTGGAGCGCGAGGCCAACGGTAGTGCTGACTGGTGGAACGAGCTGGTCGGTGGTGAAAGTCTCAACGCGACTTTAATCAGAAACCATTGTTATCGAGCGCCGCTTGAATTAAATGCGCTGAACACACATACCACTGCGCTGTTACGCACATGGTTGCAGGCAGGCGCACCGGAGGTAATGGAATCCCTGCCGCCACCCTCCTCGCCATTCTGGTCACAAGTCAAGCAGGTCAGCGAGGGCCGACCCTTGCTGATTGCACTGATTGCAGGGGCTTTCAGCCGAGCGCCCCATGAAACTCAAGTCCCCGCCCTGCGGGAGCTGCTGCTACCGGTACTGGACCGCGAGGCGCGTCATTGGGAAACCAAGTGCGCCGATCAACAACAATTTCCAGGACTGGTCCAACTAATCGCACTGGCAACACTGACTCGCGGACTGGACATTCTTCAAGAGAATCATCAAATAGTGGTTCAGCTCGATGGGGAAGAAAAAAAGTACCTCCTTATCAAGGACGACTCATCCCAGAAGTTTCGCTTGCCGACCGTTGGAGAACTGAGGTCCGACGAGCAGCTATTCGAACAGTTGAACAGCCAACAACTACAGCTGTGGAAAGATTTGGCTACCCTGATTTCCAGCGACCAATTGGCGCCTACGATCAAACGGGCCTTGGAAGAATGCCCTCCCAGAGGCGTCCTGCAACCGGACCTTATCGGTGAATTCTTTATCGATGAACTGTGGCGCACTCAAATGCCTTTCGCCCAGGCCTCCAGGCGACCCAGCGGGTTGCCGGTGCTGACCGATCCTTCACTTGAAGCCATCCTGACATCGGCGTGGTCCATCAACCCTCACAACCTGCTTCAAACCCTTGATGCGTTGAAAAAAACCACCACTAATATCCCTGGTTATTTGCGTTTGTTATCGATGCTTACCTCGGTCGCCTGCAAGTCTCCAGCCCCAAACAAATCGGCACCGTACATGCTGGCGCGCTTGCTTTACAACGCAATGATCAAGCTCGGCACTGAAAAATCTGCGCCTCAACATACCCAGCAGGCATACGCGTTGCTAGCGACGTTGGCACAACGTTTTCCGACGGATCAGGAGGTGGGTTACAGACTGCACAAAGCGCATACACATTTGATCACTGACCCGTCATCCAAAGAGATCAATGATGAGCTAGCGCGGTCAGTCAACGTTGAGGCCGCGCAGTTCCTCAACGAATTCAAACAGTACCCAAATGACAGATTTGAGCTGTTCTGGGTCGACACCATCGACATCGTCACACGAGGGGCAATGGAGGAGCGTGATCCGGATAGGTTGGCTGAGGTGCTGGAGTCTACCCGGCTTGTTCAGGAGCATTTTGGTATGTCTCCCGACGTCAATGCCTTATTGGCAATGCTCTACTTAAAAATCGCGAATGACCTGTCAACGGCTGATGAAGACAACCGTGCGATCAAGTGTGAAATCATACCGCTCGCCGTGCGTTTTCTGCCTGCCCTCACCGCGCAGATCAAGAAAGGCATTGATCTTCCTGGGTTGAATCAGGCCGATCACGTGCGCATGACGCGGGCGATGGTGGATATCATGTTTGCCTTCACCAAACTCGCCATGCCACTGCCGGTATTGGAGCTAAAGCCGGTTTTAGAGCGTTCCCTGGCTAAAGTCATTGCCCCTGGCCCTGCCCTCACCATGAGCAGGGAAATGACTTTCTATGTTCAAGCGGCGTATCTGTCGCAAAAAAAAGTACCTGCCGCCATAGCGCTTGCATCCGTACTCAGGGCCGACGTCAACGCACCGTATTCAATTGAAGCTCTGCAATCGAGCCTGGTGGTGTGGGGCCAAGCATTGGAACTGTGTGTGGAAAACGGGGACCCGACTAGTTTTCTCGTCATCTGTGACAAGCTGTTTTCGATCTACCCGCTGCTCAGCGATGCTGGAAATATCATCGAGTACTTTACGCGTGCCCTGCTGTCACTGCGTGAAGGCATGCATGGGCTGTCTGTCGCAGAAGCATGCCTGGCCCGGTTTTCCGAACATTTAACGGCACGGACCACGGGAGCAAGCCGGTGCGCTTGCCTTTTTAAGGCTACCTATCTTGCAGCCGTTGGCATAGGGCTCAAGGACTCACAACAGCTCCTGGACAACCTTGAACAACTGTTCCTACTCATCAGACACCGCCTTGAATTCCCGGAACTGAATGAATGTTTGAATACCGCCTTGGTCCGTTACTGGTTCTCCAAAGGCTGCCCAATTCAAATGGAGGTGTTTGATAACTGTGAGCTCATTGTGGGTGCCGACGACACCCTTCTGATACGCGTCACTGACACAGAACACGTTGTCGTGAATGAAACAACGCTCTCGCTAGTCGAACAGGCAGAGGAATAACTGGGCTCCCCGTTTTCACCGCTACTGCCACCCGCCCCCCATCACCTTATACAAACTCACCCGATTACTCTGCTCCGCCAGGCGCAGGGTGATCAGGTCCTGTTGGGCGCTGTACAGCGAGCGTTGGGAATCCAGGGCTTCGAGGTAGCTTTGCGAGCCGGCGCGGTAGAGCGCGTCGGACAGGTCGTAGCTCTTCTGGCTCGCCTCGGTCAGCGCTTGCTGGGCGGTGAGGCGCTGGTCCAGGGTGCTGCGCACGGCCAGGGCGTCGGCGACTTCCTTGAATGCGGTTTGCAGGGTTTGCTGGTAGGTCTGCACCTGGATCTCTTTCTCGACCTTGGCCGCATCCAGGGTCGCGCGGTTGCTGCCGGCATCGAAGATCGGCAGGCTGATGCTCGGGGCGAAGGTCCACGCGCCGCTGCCGGCCTTGAACAGGCTGGACAATGACGCACTGGCGGAGCCCGCGTTCGCGGTGAGGCTGATGCTGGGGAAAAACGCCGCGCGGGCCGCGCCAATGTCGATGTTCGCGGACTTGAGGCTGTGCTCCGCCGCCAGTACATCGGGGCGCCGCTGCAACAGGCTCGACGGCAGCTCGGCCGGCACCTGCACCAACGCCGCTGCCGATCGCAGGTGGGCGTCGGGCAGCAAGGCGTCGGGGATGTCGCTGCCGACCAGCAGGCGCAGGGCGTTGCGGTCCTGGAGGATCTGGCTCTGATACTCGGCCACATCGACCCGCGCCGATTCGACGGTGGTTTGCGCCTGGGCCACGGCCAACGCCGTGGAGCCACCCAGGGTGTGGCTGCGCTGGGTCAGTTCGTAGGTGGATTGCTGGCTGGCCAGGGTCTCTTCGGCCAGTTGCAGGTGCTCGTTGTCGGCGGCCAGGGTCAGCCAGGCGGTGGCCACTTCGGCCACCAGGCTGATTTGCGTGCTGCGCCGGGTTTCGGTCAGCGCCAGGTAGTCTTCCAGCGCTTCGTCCTGCAGGTTCTGCACGCGGCCGAACACGTCGACCTCATAGCTGCTCAGGCCCAATTGCGCGCTGTAGTCGTGGCTGGTCACGGCCGTGCCGCTGCTGGACAGCGAGCCCGGCGTGCGGCTGTGGGTACCGTTGACGCTGGCGTCGAGGGTCGGGAACGCCGCTGCGCGCTGGATGCGGTATTGCGCCTGGGCCTTCTCGATATTCAGGCTGGCCAGGCGCAGGTCGCGGTTATTGGCCAGGGCCAGGGTTTGCAGGTGTGCCAGGCGGCGGTCGGTAAAGAACTGCTGCCACTGGATGTCGGCCGGCACCTCACCCTGCACATCCGCTTGCCATTCGCCAGGCACCGGTGCCTCGGGTTGCTGGTAGTGTGGCGCCAGGTTGATGCAGCCACTCAAGACCACTGCGGCCACTAACGGGAAGAGAAAGCGGGTCATGCGTCACCTTTTTCGACAATGGGCGTCGTGCCGGCTCGGCCAAAGCGGCGGCGAATCAACACAAAAAACAGCGGTACAAAGAAGATCCCCAGCACCGTGGCGCTGAACATGCCGCCCAGCACACCGGTGCCGATGGCCCGGCGCCCGGCGGAACCTGCGCCACTGCTCACGGCCAGGGGCAGCACGCCGAACATGAAGGCCAGGGACGTCATCAGGATCGGCCGCAGACGCTGGCGCACGGCGATCAGCGTCGCCTCGCGCAGGCTGTTGCCTTGCTCCTGCAGGTGCTTGGCAAACTCGACGATCAGGATCGCGTTCTTCGCTGCCAGCCCTACGGTGGTCAGCAGGCCGACCTGGAAGTACACGTCATTGCTCAATCCCGTAAAGCGTGTGGCCCACACCGCGCCGACGATACCCAGGGGCACTACCAGGATCACCGAGAACGGCACCGACCAGCTCTCGTACAGCGCGGCCAGGCACAGGAACACAAACAGGATGGACACCGCATACAGCAACGGCGCCTGGGACCCGGAAAGACGCAACTGGTACGACTGGCCGGTCCACTCGTAGCCGATGCCATCGGGCAGTTGCCGGGCAATCGCCTCCACCGCGTCCATCGCCGTGCCGGAGCTCACACCGGGCGCCGGGTCGCCGACCACTTCCAGCGAGGATGTGCCGTTGTAGCGCTCCAGCAACGGCGAGCCATAGCTCCAGGCACTGCTGGCAAATGACGAAAACGGCACCATTTCATCGTTGCTGTTGCGCACGAACCAGTGGTCCAGATCGGCCGCTTGCATCCGCGTGCTGGCTTCACCCTGCACGTAGACCTTCTTCACGCGGCCCTGGTTGAGGAAGTCATTCACATAGGTGCCGCCCAGCGCCGTGGACAAGGTGCTGTTGATGTCGCTGGTGCTCAGGCTCAGGGCCCCGGCCTTGCGGTCATCGATGCTGATTTTGAGTTGCGGTGCATCGTCCAGGCCATTGCTGCGCACGCCCAGCAGGCGCGGGTCTTGCCTGGCCAGCGCGATGAACTGCTCGCGCGCCGCCACCAATGCGTCGTGGCCAAGACCGGCGAGGTCCTTGAGCTGCAAATCAAACCCCGAGCTCTGGCCGAGGCCACGCACGGCGGGCGGTTGCATCACGAATATATCGGCATCGCCAATGCTTGCCAGGGCCAAGGTGGCACGTTGGGCAATCGTGGCGGCATCGTCCGAGCGCTCACTCCAGTCCTTCAAGCGAATAAACGCCCGTGCGGTGTTCTGGCTGTTGCCGCCCATGCCCAGGCCACTGATGCTGATCATCGCCTCGACTTTCGGCTGCTTGAGCATGTACGCCTCGAACTGCTGCAACACCGCCTGGGTGCGGCTGTCGGTAGCGCCCACCGGCAGCTGGATTTGCGCCATGAGAATGCCCTGGTCCTCATCCGGCAAAAACGAAGTAGGCAAGCTGGCATAACCCGCCGCCATGGCTGCGGCGATCAGCACATACACCACCAGGCTGCGCCATGAGCGTTGCAGGACAGCGCCGACCAACGCTTCATAGGCGCTGGAACAGCGTTCGAAGGAACGGTTGAACCAACCGAAGAAGCCCCGTTGAACCGCGTGCCCCGGCTTGAGCAGCGTGGCGCACAGTGCCGGCGTGAGGGTCATCGCCACCACCACCGACAGCACCATGGCCGAGACGATGGTCACCGAAAACTGCCGATAGATGATCCCGGTGGAACCGCCAAAAAACGCCATGGGAATAAACACCGCGCTCAGCACCAGGGCGATGCCGACCAGTGCACTGGTGATTTCATTCATCGATTGACGCGTGGCCGCCAGGGCCGACAAGCCCTGCTCGGCCATCACCCGTTCGACGTTTTCCACCACCACAATCGCATCGTCGACCAGCAAGCCAATGGCCAAAACCATGGCAAACATGGTCAGGGTATTGATCGAGTAACCGAACAACGCCAACACGCCAAACGTGCCCAGCAACACCACCGGCACAGTGATCGCCGGGATCAGCGTGGCCCGCAGGTTTTGCAGGAACAGGAACATGATCAGCACCACCAGCACGATGGCCTCGCCCAGGGACTTGACCACTTCCTCGATGGACAGGCTCACAAAGGGCGTGGTGTCGTAGGCGATCACGTTCTTCAATTGCATTTCGGTGGGGTAAAACGGCGCCAGTTCCTTGAGCTTGGCCTTGACTGCCTCGCCCACCTCCAGCGCATTGGCGCCCGCCGCCAGTTGCACCCCCATGGCGGCAGCCGGCTTGCCGTTGAGGGCCGAGTTGATGTCATAGCTCTCGCTGCCCAACTCCACGGTCGCCACGTCGCCGAGCAGCACGACCGCGCCGTCGCTGCCGGACTTGACCACCACATTGCGGAACTCCTCGGCCGTCTGCAGTTTGCTGCGCGCGCTGATGGTGGCATTGAGTTGCTGGCCCTTAACCGCCGGCAATGCGCCGAGTTGGCCGGCTGAGACCTCGGTGTTCTGCGCCTCCAGCGCAGTGCTCACATCCGACGGCATCAGCGCGTATTTTTCCAGCAGCGCCGGGTCCAGCCAGATGCGCATGGCGTAGCCCGAACCGAGGGTCTGCACGTCGCCCACGCCGTCGATACGGCTGATGGAGTCGAGCAAGGTGCTGGAGATGTAGTCACCGATCTGGGTGCCGGTGACGCTGGGATTATCCGAGGCCAGGGCGGCAATCATCAGGAAGTCCGAGCCGCCCTTGGTCACGGTCAGGCCTTCGCTCTGCACCGACTGCGGCAAGCGCGACTCGGCCTGTTGCAGCTTGTTCTGCACCTGCATCTGCGCTACATCGGGGTCGGTGCCGGCGCCAAAGGTCAGGCTGATACTGGCGCTGCCCGCCGAACTGCTGGAGGCCGACATATAGGTCAGGTTGTCCAGGCCTTTCATCTGTTGCTCGATGACCTGGGTCACCGAGTCTTCGACGGTCTTGGCCGACGCGCCGGTGTAGGTGGCGGAAATACGCACGGTGGGCGGCGCGATGTCCGGGTACTGCTCCAGCGGCAACTGGCTGATGGATAACGCGCCGCCGAGCATGATCACGATGGCGATGACCCAGGCGAAAATCGGTCGATCGATAAAGAAACGCGCCATGTTCAACCCTCCTGCGCCAGGGCGCCGGCATCGGCGGCCTGGGTCTGGACCACGGCGCCGATGCGGACTTTCTGGCCACCTTCGACGATCACCTGGTCACCGGCCTGCAAACCCGCCGTCACCCACCACTGGTTGCCCACGGCGCGGTCAACGCTGAGCACGCGTTGCTCGACCTTGCCGTCAACCACCAGCAACACCGAGGTCACGCCGCTGGCGCTGCGACTTACGGCTTTTTGCGGGATCAGGATCGCCTGGTCATCCCGGGCCTGCTCCAACACGCCACGCACGTACATGCCGGGCAGCAGCACATGCTCCGGGTTGTCGAACACCGCACGCAAGGTCACGGTGCCGGTGCCCTGGTTGACGCTGACCCCGCTGAACTTGAGGCGGCCGTCGTGGTTGTAGGTGCTGCCGTCATCCAGTTTGAGGCTGATGCGGGCCTCGCCGTCGCCGTTGGCCTGCAACACGCCACGGGCCAGGTCGCGCTTGAGGGCGAGCAATTCAGTGGTGGACTGGGTCACATCCACATAGATCGGGTCGAGTTGCTGCACGGTAGTGAGTGCGGTGTCCTGGTTGGCCACCACCAGTGCGCCGGGGGTGACCGTGGACGTCTCGATACGCCCGGCCACCGGCGAGCTGATGCGGGTGTAGGCCAGGTTGATGCGGGCAGTGTCGAGGTCGGCCTGGGCCACCTGGACGTCAGCGGCGGCGGTCAGCAGGGTGGCCTGGGAATCTTCGTTGGTTTGCTGGCTGATGGCGTCGATCTTCACCAACCGGGCGTTACGCGCGGCGGTGGTCTGTGCCGACTTCAAGGTGGCGCGCGCCTTGGCCAGGCTCGCCTGGGCCTCAGCCAATGCCGCCTTGTAGGGTGCCGCATCCAGTTGGTACAGCGCCTGCCCGGCCTTGACCTCGGCGCCTTCGACAAACAGGCGCTGCTGCACGATACCGCCGACCTGCGGGCGAATCTCGGCGACCATAAACGCCTGGGTGCGCCCGGCCAGCTCAGTGGTCATGACCTGGCGCTTGGGCTGCACAGTGATCACCGAGACCACGGGGGTGGCGACTGCCGGCGCAGGGTCGCCGGCCGAGCAGCCGCCAAGCAGCACCAGAATGACGAACGACAGGAGAACCGCGGCGGTTACCAGGTATTTGGCGAAAAGTTTGGTCGACATAGTTGCCTCTGCAAGACGGGGTGGTGCAAGCCTTACCGTCATGCTGCTCGGCAAATGTGCAGGAAAATTGAAGATTGCCCGCCTGGGTTGAATCTTTCCTCCATGGAGCCCTAAATGGGCGGGTCCACTCTTTTACGGCCCTTGTTCATGAAGTTGAGTATCTCCACCAAACTGTTTGTCGCCGTATCGGCCGGTGTGCTGCTGGTCATCCTCAGCATGGGCCTGGCCACCGGCTGGAGTTTTGGCCGCGGGTTTCTTGGCTATATCAATGAACAGGCGCTGGAGCGCATGGCCACGGTGGTGCCGCGCCTGGCCAGTGCTTATGCGCGCGAAGGCAATTGGGCGTTCATGCGCAACCGCCCGGATCGCTGGTTCGACATCATGCGCCCAGACCCCGACGAAGAACGGGTCACCCATGACCTGCGTACACCGCTGGCCTCGGACTTGACGGGTGCGCTGTTTCGCATCGCCCTGCTCGACAAGGACCGCAAGCGCGTCACCGGCTACACCGCGATTGGTGAGGATGCGCTGGTGAGCCCCATTGTGGTCGCGGGCGAAACCGTGGGCTGGCTGGCCGTGACCCCGTTCCAGAGCGTGACCGAGGCCGGTGGCGAACGCTTCCAGCAATACCAGCTGCGCACCAGCCTGGTGATGGGCGTGTTCTCGTTGCTGCTGGCGATGCTGATTGCCTGGTGGATCGCCCGCACGCTGCTGGAGCCGGTCAAGCGCGTGGCCGCCGCCACCCACCGCCTGGCCAGCGGCGACTACAGCAGCCGCGTGGCCGTGGCCTCCCACGACGAAGTCGGCCAACTGGCCCGCGACTTCAACCAGTTGGCCTATACCCTGGAGCGCAACGAAAAAATGCGCCGGGAGTTCATGGCTGATGTCTCCCACGAACTGCGCACACCGCTGTCGGTGCTGCGGGGCGAGCTGGAGGCGATCGAGGACGGTGTGCGCAGCCTGGATCAAAGCTCAATGAAGTCGCTGCAAGGCGAAGTCAGCATGCTCAGCAAGCTGGTGGATGACCTGTATGAACTGTCGCTGGCGGACGTGGGCGCCCTGACCTACCGCAAGGCCCCATGCCTGCTGAACGACGTGCTCGAAAACAGCCTGGCGATCTACCGGGAGCGTTTCACCGCCCGCCAGTTGCAGCTCGACCTGAAGCTGCCGCGCGAGCCCGTGGAGCTGCTGGCGGATGCCAGTCGGCTGCAGCAATTGTTTTCCAACCTGCTGGAAAATTCGCTGCGCTACACCGACGTCAATGGCAGGTTGCGCATCAGTGTGGGGGGCGATCGCGACACGGTGCGTATCGACTTTCTCGACTCCGGGCCGGGCGTGTCCGCAAGCCAGTTGCCACGCTTGTTCGAGCGGTTCTACCGTGGCGAGTCATCGCGCAACCGCGAGCATGGCGGCGCCGGCCTGGGCCTGGCAATCTGCCGCAGCATCGCCAACGCCCACGATGGCAGCCTGGTTGCCGACCACTCGCCCTACGGCGGCCTGTGGCTGACCCTGCGCCTGCCCCGGAGCCTGTGAACCATGCACGATGAACCGCCGATCCTGATCGTCGAAGACGAACCCAAGCTCGCCGCCCTGATGCGCGACTACCTGGAGGCCGCCGGCTATACCACCCGGTGCCTGGACAATGGCCTGCACGTGGTGCCCGCCGTGCGCGCCCACGAGCCCAGGTTGATCCTGCTCGACCTGATGCTGCCCGGCCGTGACGGCATGCAGCTGTGCCAGGACCTGCGTGGTTTCAGCGCGGTGCCGATCATCATGATCACCGCCCGTGTCGAAGAAGTGGACCGCCTGCTCGGCCTGGAAGTGGGCGCCGACGACTACATCTGCAAACCCTTCAGCCCCCGTGAAGTGGTGGCCCGGGTCAAGGCCATCCTGCGCCGCAGCCCGCAGCTGCTCGGCACCGGCGCGCCGCGCCTGCTGATCGACGAAGCCCGCTACCAGGCCTCGCTGGACGGCATCGCGCTGGACCTCACGCCCCTGGAACTGCGCCTGCTCAACACCTTCGCCCGCGCCGCCGGCCGCGTGTTTTCCCGCGACCAGTTGCTGGATCACCTCTACTCCGACCACCGCGTGGTCACCGACCGCACGGTGGACAGCCATATCCGCAACCTGCGGCGCAAGCTGGAACAGGTATGCCCGGGGGAAACGCCGATTGAGTCGTTGTATGGGGTGGGGTATCGGTTTCAGTTGGCTGAAAAGCAGCCACAGGCCTGACAACACCCCTTCCCACATTGGGTTCTTCGGTGCTTGGAAGATTGAGGTTACATCGGCGTGCTGCCGATAACCCGCAGCGCCAACCCCTCGTACGCATCCAGGGTAATGGTGAACTCGCCCTCCGCCGTCAGGTCGCCCTCCACCCGTTCGTTGATGATGTCCACCACCATCCCCGCCGCGATATCCGGCAGGTTCAGGGTTTCGGTGATCGGCGTGGCGCCGAAGTTCAGCGCGGTGATTTGCGTGCCTCTGCCGGCCGGCAATTCGTGGACCATGATCAACAGGCCGGGGTTCTGCACGTCGGGCACCAGTATCTGGCGGCTGGCGGCGATGTCGTAGGCGCGGCGCACGGCGAGGATCTTTTGCAGTTGCGAGGCGAACGAGTCCGGGTCCTGCAACTGGCTGTTGAGGCTGCCGTAGAGGCTTTTCGAGCGCGGCATCTGGCCGGCCGACAATTCTGCGTCCGGGTTCAGGTCCACCAGGTCGTAGGCGCCGCGATGAATCCAGCGGGTATCGCCATCCTGCATCAAGTGCGCGACTTCCTCGGCGGCCAACGGCAGCGCGCCTACCAGGTCCCAGCCGGACAAGGCGAACACCCCGGGCTGCATGGCGTTGTACATCACCAGCAGTAAATGGATCTGGCGAATCTGTTGAATGTCGGCAGCACTGATCGCCTCCAGGTCGCGAATGCCCAGCGCGGCCGTGATGATGCTGGCGGTGGTGCAGGACACGCCATTGGTCACGAACTTGAGGTTATACGGCGCATGCTCGCCGGCCAGGCGTTCGTACATCTGCTCGCGGATGTGCTCGCGCAGGATATTGCCGGGGAATGTCTGCCCCTGGTAAAGGAAGGTGTCGTGGGCATGCAGGGTCCAGAAGTGCACCAGCTCCAGGGTCAGCTCATCGTGGTTCTGTAAGGCATGGATCAGCGAGCCGGGGTCGATGCCCTGGCGGTGCATTTCGCGCAGCATCAGGCGCAGGAATTCGGCATCGCCCATCAACAGCGCGTGCTGGTACGCCGGGCGGGTGATGAAGTCATAGGACAGGTCGGCGCCGCCATGGGACATCGACGCAATGTCATCCACCGTGAGGTTCAACTCCTGGAAGCTGAAACCACCGGCCTTGCGAATCGCCCCGCCCAGCAGTTGGTTGCCGGTGATCGACAGCGGATGGCTCTCGGACCAGGCCGTGCCATCGAGGGTGCGTTCCACGCCGAGGAAACCATTGGCGTCCAGGCGCAGGATCTTCGCGCCCATCACGTCGATGGCGTGCAAGGCGTCGCCGATGATCATCTGCTGCGCGGCGAAGGTCGGGTCGAGCCAGTTCAGCGACGGCTGGCCTTCCTTGAAGTAATGCAGGTACACCCAGCGACGCGGCTTGCCATCCACGCCGATGACCACCGGCGTGGTGCTCCAGTCGGTTTCCTTGACGCCGGGCTCGAAGAAGATCACCCGCTGTAACTGGCCGACGATATAGTGCTTGTCGCGCAGGGCGTCCACCTGGGCCGGGCTGAGGTTCTGCGCATCACGACCCTCGGTCACGTCGGGCAGCAGCGGCCAGTCTTCCTCGCGGATCTCCACCATATGGTAAAGGCCGGGGTAATCCTCGTAGGCCATCTCCGCCAGGCGAAAGTCCGCGCCCTTGCCGGTGTGGGACGGAATCACGTCGTCGATGATCACCGCATTGTGCGCCGCCGCCATGCGCGTCAACGCCTGCAACTGCGCCTCGGTGCCCAACTGCGGGTCGATCTCGAAGCTGATGCGGTCGAAATTGCCGTCGATGGTCGGCGTGTGCCGGGTGCCGGTCAGGCCACCGGATTTCTTCAGCGGGCCGTTATGGATGCCCTGGATGCCGATTTTCGACAGTGCATGCCACAGCGTCTCATCCCCCAACGCCTCCAGCACCGTACCGCCCTCGCGCGTCACAATCGACGCCGGGTAGGCGGTAAACCACACCGACGACAAGGCCGAGGCATCACGGGGCCGGGTCTGCGCATACGGCTGTTGCCACAACCGGCCCTGGCCCGAATAGAGCTTGGCGCGCTGGCGTGCCGCGTGCAGCATCGATTGTTCCACCAGCCAGTTCACATGGTTGTTTTCAGCCGCGGTCATAAGCTTGGTACCTGTCGTGGTTAAACATTACTCGTGAACATATGAGGGCTCGGTGGGCCATTCGTTGCATTGCAATGTGGCGTGCCTGAAGGGGGGCTCGGGCGCTCAGCAGGTTTCCCGATACTGCCTCGGCGTAAACCCCGTCGATGCCTTGAACTGCCGGGTGAACGCGCTGTGGTCGGTATAGCCGCACTGCAGCGCGACCTCGGTAATCGGCATGTCGCTGTGCAGCAACCGATGGGCGTGTTCCAAGCGTACTTTCTGGATCATCTGCCGGGGTGTCAGGTGGAACACGCGCTTGCAGTAGCGCTCCAGTTGCGCCACGGAAATCCCGGCGATGCGCGTCAGTTCGCCGAGGGTGACACGGCGGTTGAAGTGCGTGCGGATATGCTCGTCCACAGCGGCCAGGCGTTGGTAGGCCGGGTGGGTTTGGCTGGCCGATTGCAGGTCGACCGAGATCCCGGCCAGGCCGATGATGCGGCCTTCGTGGTTGTACAGCGGCCATTTGTGGGTGAGGCACCAGCCGGGTTCGCGGCTGCCGTAGAGGTGCAGTTCGAGTTGGTCTTCCAGCACAAAACCCTGCTGCAGCACGCGCCGGTCCTGCTCGGTGTAGCCCGGTCCCAATGGTGCTGGAAAGACGTCGGCGCTGGTCTTGCCCAGCAATGGTTGCAGCTGCTTGAGGCCGCAGCGCTGCACCAGGGTGCGGTTGGCGAGGACGTAACGGGCCTCCAGGTCCTTGATGAAGATGGCGGCATTGGGGATCACGTCAAGCATTGGCAGCAGCTGCGCCACACCGGCCAATAGCTGCTCGATGCTGTGGGGAGGGCTGGCCCCTTGGCAAAGGCTCGCAAACGCGCGTTGAAGCATGAGTGTCCCTCCCCGGCTGTCACCTTGATGACAAGCAGATTGCCCCATGCCTGGGGTGCTGTCGAGCAGGGCGAACTGTGCTGATTTCGTCATCGATGTCGGCAAAAAACATCAATCGCCGCCCAGCCTGCGCGTTCACGATAGGGCCACTGCATGCCTATCCCTACACTCACAAGAAGGCAGCCCACAGCTCTTATTGATGGAGCGCGTTATGAAGCGACTGCATGTGATCGACTCCCACACCGGCGGCGAACCCACGCGCCTGGTGATGACCGGCTTCCCCGCGCTCAAGGGCGCGAGCATCGCCGACCAGTTGGAAAACCTGCGCACGGAGCACGACCCATGGCGCCGCGCCTGCCTGCTGGAACCCCGTGGCAATGACGTACTGGTGGGGGCGCTGTACTGTGCGCCCGTCACCCCGGGCGCCACCTGCGGGGTGATCTTTTTCAACAACGCCGGTTACCTGGGCATGTGCGGCCACGGCACCATCGGCCTGGTGGCGTCCCTGCAGCACTTGGGGCTTATCCAGCCGGGCGTGCACACCCTCGACACCCCGGTGGGGACGGTGGCCGCGACCTTGCACGACGACGGTGCCGTGACCCTACGCAACGTGCCTGCCTATCGCTATCGCCAGCAGGTGACGGTGGATGTACCGGGCCATGGCGCAGTCCAGGGCGATATTGCCTGGGGCGGCAACTGGTTCTTCCTGGTCTGCGAGCATGGCATGGCACTGGAGATGAGCAACGTCGACGCTCTCACCGACTACACCTGGGCGATGCTCAAGGCCCTCGAGGCCCAGGGCATCCACGGTGCAGACGGCGCCCTGATCGACCATATCGAACTGTTCGCCGACGACGCCCACGCCGACAGCCGCAACTTCGTCATGTGCCCTGGCAAAGCCTACGATCGCTCCCCCTGCGGCACCGGCACCAGCGCCAAGCTGGCGTGCCTGGCCGCCGATGGGAAACTCGCCCCCGGTGATACCTGGGTACAAGCCAGCATCACCGGCAGCCGCTTCGAAGGCCGATATGAATGGGACGGCACACGTGTCATCCCCTTCGTCACCGGCCGCGCCTACATGACCGCCGACAGCACCTTGCTGATCGACGAGCAAGACCCGTTTGCCTGGGGCATCTGAGCCCAACCCCTTTGATTGAACGCTGCAAGGAGCCAGGACAATGAGCGACAACATCTTCACCGGTTGCGTCCCCGCGCTGATGACCCCATGCACCGCCGCGCGCAAGCCGGACTTCGACGCGCTGGTCGCCAAGGGTCGCGAGTTGATCGATATCGGCATGAGCGCCGTGGTGTATTGCGGGTCCATGGGCGACTGGCCGTTGCTCACCGAAGCCGAGCGCCAGGAAGGCGTGGCGCGCCTGGTGGCGGCCGGCGTGCCGACCATTGTCGGTACCGGCGCGGTGAACAGCCGCGAGGCGGTGGCCCACGCCGCCCACGCGGCCAAGGTCGGCGCCCAGGGCTTGATGGTGATTCCGCGCGTGCTGTCCCGAGGTGCGTCCGCCACGGCGCAAAAGGCGCATTTCTCGGCGATCCTCAAGGCCGCGCCCAACCTGCCGGCGGTGATCTACAACAGCCCCTACTACGGCTTCGCCACTCGCGCGGAGTTGTTCTTCGAACTGCGTCGCGAACACCCGAACCTGATCGGCTTCAAGGAGTTCGGTGGCGCTGCCGACCTGCGCTATGCCGCCGAGCACATCACCTCCCAGGACGACAGCGTGACCCTGATGGTCGGCGTCGATACCCAGGTGGTGCACGGTTTCGTCAACTGCAACGCCACAGGCGCAATCACCGGCGTCGGCAATGCCTTGCCCCGCGAAGTGCTGCACCTGGTGGCCCTGAGCAAGCAAGCCGCCAAGGGCGATGCCAAGGCCCGGCGCCTGGCGCGGGAACTGGAAGCGGCGTTGGCGGTGTTGTCGTCCTTCGACGAAGGCTGCGACCTGGTGCTGTATTACAAGCACCTGATGGTACTCAACGGCGACCAGGGCTACGCCCTGCACTTCAACGAGACCGACGTGCTCAGCGATGCCCAGCGGCGTTACGCCGAAACCCAGTACGCGCTGTTTCGCCAGTGGTATGCCAACTGGTCGAGAGAGGCGTAGCTGATGCACGACCCTGACCCTGCGGATATCGCCGTAATCGGAGCCGGCATCATTGGCGTTGCCTGCGCCCTGCAGCTGGCGCGCCAGGGGCGGAAAGTGCGGGTGATCGACCAGCAGGCGCCCGGCATGGGCGCCTCCTACGGCAACGCCGGGCACCTGGCGACCGAACAAGTGTTCCCGATCGCCGACCTGTCGATCCTCAAGCGCTTGCCCGCCATGCTCATGGACCCCATGGGCCCGCTGCGCCTAGACTGGAAATACCTGCCACGCGCCCTGCCCTGGTTCATCCGCCTGCTGCTGAACCTGCGCCCGGCGAGTTACCAGGGCACGGTGACGGGTCTGCGCGCGCTCAATGAAGCGAGCCTTGGCGCCTGGCAACGGTTGCTGGCCAGTATTCAGCGCCCGGAGCTGTTGCGCGAAGATGGCTCGCTGCTGGTGTTCGAACGTTCAGACTCCCGCGCGGCCATCGATGGCTTGCAACGGCGCGTGCAGGCGCAAAACGTGCCGGTGGATTTCTGGTCGGCGGATGCCATTCGAGGGATTGCCCCGCAATTGGGCGCCCAGATCCAGGGCGGCCTGTTTTTCCCGCGAACAGGGCACTTCCTCGACCCTTACCGATTGGTCTGCGAATTGGTGGAGGCGGCCAAGGCCAGTGGCGTGCAGTTCCTCCAACACCAGGTGCTGGATGCGCGGGTTGAAGGCGATGGCGTCACCGTGAGCACCGATCAAGGCACCTTTGCCGCCCGCCAGGTGCTGATCGCCTGTGGCGCCCACTCGGCCAGACTCACCGCCGCCCTGACCGGCAAAAAAGTCCCGCTGGATACCGAACGCGGCTATCACCTGATGCTGCCCCATGAACATCAGCGCCTGCCGTTTGCCGTCACGTCCCTGGAGCGCAAGTTCATCATGACGCCCATGACAGGCGGCCTGCGCCTGGCCGGCACCGTGGAATTCGCCGGCCTCGACCGCCCGCCGAACATGGCGCGGGCGTGGCAGTTGCATCGGTTGAGCCAGGGGTTGTTTCGTGAGGATCTGAGTGCAGAGGACGCGACCCCGTGGATGGGCTTCAGACCGTCGCTGCCGGATTCGCTGCCGATTATTGATCGGGTGTGTGACGGGAAGGTGCTGCTTGCGTTCGGGCATCAGCATCTGGGGCTGACCCAGGCGGCGGTGACGGCGGAGATGGTGGGGCAATTGGCGTCGGGGGCGCCTGCGTTTTCGGGGTTGCCGGCGCCAGGGCCGTATCGACTGGGGCGGTTTTGAGAAGAACCGCCACGTCCAAGCACAGCAACTTGCACAAGCTATTTCATGTGGTGAGCGGGCTTGCCCCGCGTGGGGGGCGAAGCGCCCCTGATCAAGACGAATGCCGAGTCTCAGGCACTCCTCTGCGCCTGGTTTTGGGGCTGCTGCGCAGCCCAACGCGGGACAAGCCCGCTCACCACAATTGAGCTCGACAACTCCCACATTTGATCTTCATGGTTTTGCAGACGGTGCTCGCTTCACTGCACGAGATTACCGGTCGAAGCAGCCAACAGGGCATCCGCCGTGCCTTGGATTTCTTCGCGCATCCACAGCTTTTCCAACCAGCCGCCAGGAATTGCTTGGGCGCCATAATACGCACCGGCCAGCTGACCAACGATGGCTGCGGTAGTGTCTGCGTCATCGCCCAGATTGGCCGCCATCAGCACTGCCGCCGCAAAGCTGTCGGTATGGTGGAAGCACCAGAGTGCGGCCTCAAGGGACGCCACGGCGTAGCCGGTGCCGGCGATGTCATCACGCGACTTCTCCAGGTAATTGCCCTGCGCAAGTGCGGCGACTTTGGCGGTCGCGAGGTCCATCTGCGCCAACTGCAATACCTGATCCTTTGAAACACCCTCAAGCGCATTGCTGATTGCCTGGGCCAGCACCAGGCAGCACTCGATTGCTTCCAGAGCAGCGTGGGTGGTGCGCGAGCTTTCGGCGGCGTAATGGCGGATACGTTGAAGGTCCGGAAAGTAAAACAACACCACCGGTGCAAGGCGCATCATCGAACCATTTCCGGCGGAATACGGATCCGTAGAACCTGAAAAGGGGTTTGCGCTGTCTTGATAGGCCGTTAGCGCTTTACTCACGGTCAGGCCAATATCGAAACAGTCGCCGGTGGAGCTCAAATAGCCCCATTTCCACCAATTCAGATAGCGACCCATCTGATCCGCCGCGTCAAACCCCTCTTTGCGCAACAGACTTTCGGCGAGGCACAGCGCCATTGAAGTATCGTCAGTCCACTGGCCGGGCTTGAGGTTGAACGGCCCTCCTCCCACCATATCGGTGAGCGGAGTAAATGTGCCACGGGGCATGAACTCGACCGTGGTACCGACTGCATCGCCACAGGCCAAGCCCAGCAAACTGCCGCGATAACGATCCAAACGTGTAAGAGACATGGGTCCTCCTTGAAAAATCATGTCGGAGTGCACGGAGCGGCAGTCACTTTACTTGACCAACCGCTTCTCCTTGGAGGGGCGATATCCGAAATACGAGCTGTAGCATTTGCTGAAATGGCTCGGCGAGACAAACCCGCACGCCACCAGCACTTCCACCTGTGACAGTTCGGTGTGCTGCAACAGCCGGCGTGCTTCGGTGACGCGCAGTTCCATGTAGTAGCGCTGCGGCGTGGTGCCCAGTTGTTCCTTGAACAGGCGCTCCAGTTGGCGGCGCGAGCGGCCGGCGTAGACGGCGAGTTGGTCGAGTTCCAGCGGTTCTTCGAGGTTGGCATCCATCAGCTTGACCACTTCGCGCAGGGGCGCGCTGACGCTGACGTTTTCAGTGGGTTTGATCCGCCGATAACGCGATTCCTCGAAGGCCAGGATGTCTTCGATACCTTCGACCAGGGCTTTGTCGTGCAAGCTTTTGATCCAGTCCAGGGCCATGTGGAAAGCGCCGGAGGGGCTCGACGCGGTAAGGCGGTCGCGGTCGATCACGTAGGGCTCGCTGGTAACGTGGGTGGCCTTGGACACTTCCGCCAGGGCCGGGCGGTGTTCGGGGTGGATGGCGCAGCGGTAGCCCTGCAACAGGCCGGCACGGCCGAGGAACCATGCGCCGTTCCACAACCCCGCGAGGCTCACGCCCTGCTCGGCGGCACTACGCAGCAGTTGGATCAGTTGGTCGTCAGCCTTGAGTTCGGTGCGAAAGCCGCCGCAGATCACCAGCAGATCCAGACCTTGCAGCGCGGGCGCATCGAGACGCGCATCCGGCCGGATCACCAGGCCCAGGTCACTGATGACTTCCCCGTCGTCACAACCGAAGGTGCGCGTGGCGAACAGATCAGGTCGCAGCAGGTTGGCGGTGACCACGGTGTCGAGGGTCTGGGTGAATGCCGGCAGGGAAAAATGTTCGAGCAGCAGGAAGCCGACGCGAGTGACCGATGCCGGCTGGGAGGTTTCGTTGAGGTAGCGCAGGTTCTTGCCTTTCATGCCACCGCTGAACTGGCGTCTTTCCATCGAGGATTGGCCCACTTTTATTGTTGATGCAATGGGCGCCATCTTAGGGGGAAAAACGCTGGCTGTCTCAGGCACTGATCTTGAAAAAACCACGGGCGCCAAAAGCCCGTGGCAGAACCCTCGCCGACGCATCTGATACGGTTTTTTCTTTGCTATCTGCGCCTGTATTGAAACGCCGCCTGGGCGGACAATGGCCCCCATCCCCACCCCCTTCCTTCGGAGGCCTTATGACCAAGATGGCGATTTTCCTGTTCGGTTTTTTGGTGCTGACCATCGGCATCGGCCTGCTGGCGACCATCTCGCCGGTTTAGCACCTAGCCGGCAAACAACATCGGGTACAGCGACAGCACCAGCAACCCGGCCATTGACCAATTGAACAGCCTCAACCAGCGCGGCTCGCGCAGCACATTACGCAAGCCGCTGCCACACCCGACCCACACGCACACGCTGGGTAGGTTGACCACGGCAAAGAACAGCGCGATCACCAGCACGTTGGTGACATAGCCCTCAGCCGGCGTATAGGTGGTGATGGCCCCCAGCGCCATGATCCACGCCTTGGGGTTCACCCACTGAAACGCCGCCGCGCCCAAGAACGTCATGGGTTTGCCGTGTTCATCATTGCTATCGGACATGCCGCCCGCCGTGGCGATCTTCCAGGCCAGGTACAGCAAGTACACCGCGCCCACATAGCGCAACACCGTGTAGGCCCACGGGAATACCTTGAACACTTCGCCCAGGCCCAGGCCGACCGAAATCACCAGCAGCATGAAGCCGATACTGATCCCCAGCGCATGGGGCATCGAGCGACGAAACCCGAAGTTCACCCCCGAGGCAAGCAACATGGTGTTATTCGGCCCTGGGGTGATCGAGGACACGAAGGCGAACAGCACAAAGGCTGACAGCAGGCTGGTAGACATGGACATGGTGCGGCATCCGAGCAGTGTGGTAGGCCTGCGACAGTAGTGGGTTATGCCGCCCGGCGCCCCGTACAGCCAGGCACGGATCGAGGCATACACTTCAGGTTCAGATGGCTCCGGCGTTTTCACAAAGCTTTCACAGACGCGGCCTTATGGTGAACCCAGCTCCTAATGAACATCCCTTTTAGCCCGTGCTCCCCATCGCGGGCTTTTCTTTGCCTGGGATTTATCCCAGGCAAAAAAAGAGGTGAGCCATAATTCATGGCCCACCTCTGGTTGACTAACGGTTAACGCGGACCACCGCCTGGGCCACCGCCTTGACCATGACCACCACCGCCGTGATCACCACCCCCGCCACCGCCCGGCGGCATGAATATCCAGCAGCCCGACAAGGTCGACAACAGCGCGACAACAACAGCCGCCTTGGTTAGGTAATTCAACTTCATGACAACGCTCTCTGCTTTACAAGGTTGGGTGTACGTCAAGTAAGACCTCGGTAAATGAAGTCCGTCATGAGTTTCGTGTAACGTCTTGGTAGGGTTTGTGTTGGGGTGGATACACGTCATTCGTTGATGCGAGTAAGGCCAACTTCGCTACCTGATCAGCACCAAAGGGAGAAGTAGATGAAAGAGTTGATACAGGGCCTCGATGGACCCAGAACTGCCCAGCAGGAATTGTTTTATGACCTGGAAGATGCAACTGCAGTCATTGGCTGGTCCGTGGTTGAACTGACAGCCCTGGCAAACAGCAGCAGGACGCCGAGTGAGGCGTTGGCGCTAATGAAGATCGGCACGTTGCTGGCAACTCAGCGGGATAAAATCGCCAGGTACGCGGGTGAAGTGAAGGCGCAGCGCATCAGCAGGTCAGAGACTGGCGCTGAAGATAGAGTTCAGTACGCTCAAGAATGAGGGCCTCGACTCGGAAATCGTAGCCAGCCCTCGATCTTTACGTCAGCGAATAGTGCGAGCCAGCGGGAGCCGACTCGATCAGGTCATTCGACAGCAGCGTCAGGTTGAGCGTTTCTCGTCGAGATCATGTAGTTTTTTAACACCCTTCCCCGTCTTCCGCTCGTATTGATGATGAAAAAACCAAACGACCAAAAGTAGCATCGCCAGACCAAAAATGAATAGCAGCAGCTCTATTGCGGGACCTTCGTGTGAAAACATTTTCGTTCCTCATCCTGAAGTAGCGTGACTTGAAAACAGCCACAACCGAAATTATTCGTAACAATACGAACATTTTCAGGGTAGTCGCCAACACGGGCCATGACAACCTTAAAAGCCTCCTGACCCTTGATCTAGACACGTCACTCGTCGAAAAAACCTTCGAGCGTGGGAGGGACACGGCACAACGCTATACACAACGGGAAGGGAATGGCGCCTGCACAGGCGGATGCGGAGGAAGGTAGATCGGCCTGCTCGAGAGGTTGGCACCCGGGCCTTTTCTTCCGCCCAATAAAAAACCCCGTAGACGTTAATCTACGGGGTTTTCAAGAGTGGAGGCCGAGGTCGGAATCGAACCGGCGTAGGCGGATTTGCAATCCGCTGCATAACCATTTTGCTACTCGGCCTCAAACGATCAATGCCCTTGCCGCTGACATTCACCGTATAAAAACTTGAGTGGGCCATAGAGCCCTGCCTCTACTCTAACTCATTGAATACATTGAAGTTTTTAATGCTTCGTTGCGTTCGATGGGCGCTATTATGTACTCATTTGCTTTTGCCTGCAACCCCTTGATTTCAAAAATATTTCGTATTGGCATCAAGGGGTTGCGCGTCTGCCCTACTCCTTGATGAGCTGCTGCTGGTACTGCGGGTCGGCCTTGATCTGGGCGTCGGTGAACGGCAGTGGGCGGAGTTTTTTCTGCGCGAAGGCTTGGGTCTGGTCCTTGGCGTAGGGGGATGCCGGGTTGCTGGACAGGGAAAACGCGAGCACGCCCTGGGCGTGAGGCCCCTGGTCGTCGAAGGTGACGATCTGCAGGTAGCTGCTGCCGCTGACCACTTCGCGCTTGCCGTCGGCCCGGGGCACGGTTTGCATGGCGTTGTAGATCCCCAGCGCTTGCGGGCCGCCGTGGATCGGGGTTTGGCCGCTGACCTGGATATCGCCCCATTTGCTGTCGGCGTTGAGGCCGAGTTTGGCCACGGCTGCGCTGGAGGCCAGCATGGCTTCGCGCAGGGCCTTGGCCACGGGGGCGCGCTCGATGGCCAGGCCCCGTGGGGTGGTCAGGGGTTGGGCCGGGTCGAACGCGACGCGCCAGGCATCGGGGAGTTGCTGCAGGTCTTCAACCAAATTGATGAAGTGCACCAGGCCCAGGCCGCTGTCGAGGTTGGCGCGTCGGTCCCAGTCGTTGAGGCTGGTGCACAGCGACTTCAGCGCAGTCGCGTCGGTGCCAAGGTGTTTGGCGCAGAATTCCAGCAGGTCGGGCATGACCTGGCCGGCCAGGTACACCTCGTTGTCCATGACCATGTTTTGCAGGTCGGCGACGCTGATCGGTTGCGCCTCCAGGGATTGCAGGCGTTGCAGGGCGAAGCGTGCGCGCGGGCCGAGGCCGATGTGGTCCTGGCTGATCACCGGGGAGAAGCCGGTCAAGGGCGCCTTGGGGTTGGCCAGCCACGCCGAATCGTTAGAGTGCTGCACGTAGTCGCTACGCTCCAGCTGCGGCAACTGGTCGGCGGGGAAGATGCCAGCCTGGGCGGCACGCGGGTCGACGTCCCAGGCACAGGCACTGCGGGCACCGTCGAGCATGATCATCTGCAGGCCGGCACGCGGGTCGCTGCATTGCGCCAGTTTGGCCGCGCTGACGTTGGGCACCACCGACAGGTTCATGTACAGGCTCTGGCCCTGGTCATCGGCGGCCAGGGTATTGACCCACGGGATGCCTTGCAGGGTGTGCACCGAGGTTTGCAGGTCCTTGAGGCTCGTGGCACGGTTCATGGCGTACCACTGTTGCAGGACGCGGTCGTTGCCCAGGTTGGCATCGCGCAGGCTGAAGGCGTGGTGAGTGTCCCAATCCAGCTTGCCGGGCCATTGCACCACGGGGCCGAACTGCGAGCTGTAGACCGAGTGGGTTACCGGCGTCACGCTGCCGTCCGCTTGCCTGACCTGCACCGTCACCGAGGTTTTCTCCAGGGGGATGGATTTTCCATCCAGCATATAGCGCTTGGAGTCCTTGGGATCCAACGTCAGGCGATACAGGGTGAAGTGCTTGGACGTGTCCACCGTATGGGTCCACGCCACATGCTGGTTGAAGCCGATATTGATCACCGGCAGGCCGGGCAGCGCGGCGCCCATCACATCCAGCTGGCCGGGGATGGTCAGGTGCATTTCATAAAAGCGCATGCCGCCCACCCACGGGAAATGCGGGTTGGCCAGCAACATGCCACGGCCATTGAACGAGCGGTCGCGGCCCACCGCCACGGCATTGCTGCCGCGATCCAGGCTGAAGCGCTGTTGATTGGCGGCGGCCAATTCGAATGCCTTGGCGCTGGGTTGCACACTCGCGGAGGCCTGAGGCGGCGCGGCGCCGACCAGGGCTTCGGCGAACTGGCCGACACCGCCCTCCACCAACAATCTGCGGGTCAATTTCACCAGGTCTTCAACCACCAGCGGCCGCACCCAGGCCGCCTGGCACTGGGCGGGTGCGCCCTGCTCTTTCAGGTAACGGTTGTAGCCGGCCACGTAGCCTTGCATGCGCTGTTGGATCTGCGGGCTTTGCGTCTTCCAGAAAGCCGCCACCGCGCCCGGTGTATTCAGCCAGGTGAAAAACACATCGCTGGCCAGGTTGTTGCGCTCTTCCAGGGTCGACTGCTCGGGGCCGAAGTACCGGGCCCGCTCGCCGTTTACGGTAACCAATTCATTGGCCAGCAGGCACAGGTTGTCCTGGGCATAGGCATAACCGATCCCCAAGCCCAGGCCACGCTCGTCATTGGCGCGAATATGCGGCACGCCGAAACTGGTGCGGCGGATATCCGCCGACGCCTGTGTTGTCGATTCCCGTGCTGTTGCAGCCAGGCTCGCCCCCAGCAACAGCCCCGTCACGCACACCTTGGCCAACCCGTTGGAAATAATCACACAGACTCCGCAGTCAAATTGAACACCCTCACAGGGGTAACCACCCCACCGTAAAGACGCAAAAAACCGGGAGAAATTTAACCCTGGAGCGGGTTTATCCGAGGCGCTGCAGATGTGACAAAGCCGATACCGACAAATTTTCTACATCACACCCTTCATGATTTTGCACGCTCGTTCGTCTTATTGACTAAGAGCGCCATCATTTTCCTGATCAGGCTCTGATAAGGAGTTTTTGCATGTACAACCCGCAAGTGCCCACGGACGGACATTCACCCGCAGCCGACAGCCAATTTGGCAACGGCGCCCAAGCGTTCGGCAAAACCCCCGAACAGCAAGGCAACCAGCGTATTCGCCACCTGCTCAAGTGTTTCGGCCTGCGCACCAGCCTGATCCGGCTGAAGGTCATCGACGCCCTGCTCACCGCCGCCGACAACCAGCGCACCCTGGGGGTACGTGGCGTGCACAGCCATTTGCTGGAGCTGGGGATCCCGTTGTCGTTCCTGAGTGTGCGCGAGGTGCTCAAGCGCCTGTGCAGCGAAGGCGTGATCACCCTTAACGCGGATAAAAGCTACAGCCTCCATGAAGAGGCTGCCAAGGTACTCGACGCTCGAAGCTGAGGCTGACCTTAAAGCTTGACCTTGCGGCGCATGATGCCGTTGATCACCACCACGACGACCGCGACGGCGATGGCGATGGTCTGGAATGTCTTCTCACTGATAAACCCGATGTTCTGCAGGTAGGACAGGCCAAACATCGTCGCCAGTACCGCCAGGGCGATCAGGATCGAGTATTTCAAGCGTTGCTTTTGGGTCATGACGGGTTCCTGAACCGGAAGAATGTATTCACTGTGTATCGCCGAACACGCCAGGCACATACCCGGCGACGGGATGCACGGGGTCGACAGGGTCTTATGTTACAGGTGATGAAAAGCTTTGGCTCCTCCGGTGTGCCGCTCACCCCGACGGCGGTGGGCCGCCGGGCTCAGGCCATGCCTTCACTGGCTCCCCCCATGCACCCACCGCTGATGCAACCCGCGTGCAAGCGCATCCAGGGCAAACCCCAGCAGCCCGATCAGCAATACCATCGCCATCAGTTCCGAATAGGCCAGGCGATCACGGGTATCCAGGATGTAGTAGCCAAGCCCCGCGCTGACCCCGAGCATTTCGCACGGCACCAGCACGATCCACAGGATCCCAATGGCCAGCCGCACGCCAGTCAGCACGTGCCCCACCACGCCGGGGATGATCACCCGGCGCAAGGTTTCCCAGCGCGTGGCGCTCAGGCTGCTGCTCAACTGCAGCCAGCGCGGGTCGAGCTGGCGCACGCCGGCGGCGGTGTTGAGCATGATCGGCCACACCGCAGCAAACGCCAGCAGGAAGTAGATCGGTTGGTCCCCTACCCCCATCAGCATCACCACGATGGGCATCCAGGACAGCGGCGAGATCATCCGCAGAAACTGGAAGGCCGGCGTGGTCGCCGCTTCCAGGTTGCGCGAACTGCCCACCAGCAGCCCCAGCGGCACCCCCACCAGCAAGGCCAGGAACAGCCCGACGAAGATGCGCTTGAGGCTCACGACAATATGCAGATACAGCTCACCGCGCCCCAGCAATTCCCACAGGCTGCTGAAGGTGGCGGCCAGCGAAAAGCGCGCCGCCAGGCCGCCCCCATCGCCCCACACCTTCACCCCCAGCCACCACAGCAACAACAGGCCGGCCAGGCCACTCAACCCGAGCAACCAGCCCGGGACTCTGCGGTTGTTCAAACGCCAATCTCCTCGGTCCGCTCAAAGCCCTCGGGCAAGCCGAAGGTGCCCATGCCGCCCACCGCTTCGATGGCGTTGCGCACAAAGCGGTCATCCACCAGATCCTTGGCGACAAAGGCCGGGTCCAGATCGGCGAGGAATTTCTTGTCCCCCTCGATCAGCGTGTCCTTCAAACGTCGCACCAATTCCTCGGTGTAGCTGGGGAATGGATAGGGCTGGAAGTCGATGCGGTGCTCGTCCCAGTCGGCATGCCGGATCGCGCCATCGGCCAGGTAGGCCGCGCGGTCGGCAGCGGCTGGCGCCAGGACTTTGCTCAACACCGGCTCGGCATGTGGCGTGTAGCGGTTCGGACCGTCCTTGGACAGCAGTTTCACCGCCTCTGCGCGGTTATCACGGGTCCACACCTGGGCCTTGACGATCGCATTCACGACTTTCTGCGACCACTCCGGGCGATTGTTCAGGTCGTGTTCGTGCATGAACACCACGCAGCACGCGTGATTGCGCCACACGTCACCGGTAAACCGCTGCACACGCCCGACCTTGAGGTTCTCCGCCAGGGCGTTGAACGGCTCGGCGACGATATAACCGTCGATGCGCTGGCTGGCCAGGGCCGGCGGCATGTCCGAAGGCGGCAGCACGATCAGGTTGACCTCATTGGCGCCGATCGCACTGCCGGCGGCACGCGCCACCGGGGTCAGGCCGTTGTCGCGGAACAGTTGCTGCACCACCACGTTATGGATCGAATACCAGAACGGGATCGCCACCGACTTGCCGCCCAGTTGCTTCACCTCGGTAATGCCTGGTGCCACGGTGAGCCCCGAACCGCCCACATGGTTCCACGCCACCACCTTGGCCGGCACCTGGCTGCCATAGCGTGCCCACACGGTCATCGGCGACAGCAGGTGAATCACGTTGACTTGCCCGGAGATAAACGCCTCGATCACCTGCGCCCAACTGCGCAGCAATACCGGGCGCTCGGCCTTGATGCCTTCGGCTTCGAACAGGCCGTTGTTATGCGCCACCAGCAAGGGCGTCGCGTCGGTGATCGGCAGGTAGCCGATGCGCACCGGCGCATCCGGCTCGCTGGCGGCGCGGGCCTGCAGGCTGCTCAGCAGCGGCAAGGCGCCGGCGGCACTGAGTACCGCGGAAAGTTTGAGAAAGTCACGGCGCGAGTGGGTCAGGTCATCCAGGCACATGGCTGGGCTCCGGCAGGTCAAGGGTTTGGGGTTGAGGGCGGCTCGCCTGCCGTAGGGTTTTAAGAATCTCGATGCGCAGCGCGCCGATCGCTTCCACCTGTTCTTCCCGCGGTTGCGGCAGGTCGATGCGCCATTCGCCCAGCGTCCGCGCCGGGCGGTTGCCCAGCAGCAGGATGCGGTCGGACAACAGCAGCGCTTCGTCGATGTCATGGGTGATCAACACCGCCGCCGAACCCTGCTCACGGTTGACCTTGAGCAACAGGTGCTGCATATCGGCACGGGTCACTTCATCCAGCGCACCGAAGGGCTCATCCAGCAACAGCACCTGGGGCTGGCGTGCCAGGCAACGGGCCAACGCGGTGCGCTGGGCCATGCCGCCGGA
>NZ_FKLB01000063.1:123118-124660 GCF_900067035.1 Pseudomonas sp. 1 R 17 | reverse complement strand
GTGGGAGGGGGCTTGCCCCGGTACAAACCGGGGACATCGTTTACATTTCTAACCGGGGACATGGTTTACAGGCTAATACGCATGATCAGGAGGTAACTGATCATGCCCTGGAACCAAGAGTCCCCCATGAATCAAAGAATCAAGCTGGTAGCTGATTGGCTTTCTGGCAACTTCACCAAAAGCCAGTTGGCACGCCGCTTTGACGTTAGCCGACCTACCGTCGATAAGTGGATTGCCCGGCACGACGGCGATTTGAGGTCTTTATCCGAACTGTCCCGGCGACCTCACAACAGCCCAAATAAAACCGACGACGAGATTTTGGCCCGTGTAGTCGCGATGAAGGAGGCTCACGATAAATGGGGGCCGAAAAAGCTTCTCGAGCTATTACGGCTGGAAGATCCCTCCGTCACCTGGCCCTCTCCAAGTACGGCCGGTCAATGGCTTGACCGACTTGGGCTCGTCAAAAAGCGGCGCTTCAAACGCCGACACAGCATTTCCCACGCACAAATGCGAAAGGCCGACGAACCTAACAAGACGTGGTGTGCTGACTACAAAGGGCAGTTCAAGATGCTTAATGCTCAGATGTGCTTCCCTTTGACCGTCACAGACCATGCGTCGCGGCTGATTTTAGCGTGCAGGGCCCATCCCAAGATCATGACCCAGCCTGTAAAACAGGCCTTTGAGAGGCTTTTTCAGGAGTACGGCATGCCGGAAGTTATCCGTTCGGACAACGGGGTACCGTTCGCCTCTCCTGGCCTGGCAAGAATATCCACACTGGCAGTTTGGTGGATTCGGCTGGGTATTTATCCCGAGCGAACCATGCCGGGAAGACCCGCCCAGAATGGTCGCCATGAACGAATGCACCGTAGCTTGAAACTTGAGTTGCCCTTAGGGAAAAACTTAGTCGAGCAGCAGCTTTTGCTGGAGCATTTCAGGCATGAGTTTAATTACGTACGCCCTCACGAAGCGCTCGGCATGAAACGTCCGGGAGACTTGTATGTGCCGTCCACCCGAATTTATCCAGGATGCTTGCCCGATGTGGAATATCCGGCAGAAATGAAAGTTCGAAGCGTCAGGCAGGACGGATCGATCAAGTGGAACGGCAAGTTGGTATTTATCAGCGAGGCGCTGTCCGGGGAAAGGATAGGGCTCAAAGAAGCTGAAGATGAAGCTTGGGATTTGTACCTGTGTGATTATCCCTTGGGGAGGCTTGGACGAGGTATGACCCGCGTCCAGGCCTCAAATGTGTAAACGATGTCCCCGGTTTCAGATGTAAACGATGTCTACGGTTCTACACCCCGATGAGCATAAGTATCTACACAATTTTTCAGCGGTCTGTGGCGAGGGAGATTGCTTCCGTGGCGGCCTTCGGGCCGACCATGTCGTTGGGTTTGGGTGAGTACATATCCGTTGCTGCGGTCACGGCTACCTATGGTTCCGCCCTTACGGCGGGTCACTTTTGGAAGAGCGCCAAAAGTAACCAAAAACGCTTCGCCCCAACACTCGGCACCTCGCCTAGGCTCGGTGTGCCCTCACTCCGGC
>NZ_FKLB01000063.1:122868-123068 GCF_900067035.1 Pseudomonas sp. 1 R 17 | reverse complement strand
TTACCCACGCTCCAAAGCCTGCGTTCGGCCAGCGTGTTTGACGGGGCGATCCCAGATCAAAAACAAAGCGAGGCGGCCTTAAAGCCGACCTGATTATTGAAGCGTGCGCGGTGTGGCTTCTACTTCCTTAACCGCTGACGAAGTCAGCAATCTTTTGATCTGCTCTGGCTCTGGCTCTGGCTTTTGATCTTGATCTCAGG
>NZ_FKLB01000063.1:0-122818 GCF_900067035.1 Pseudomonas sp. 1 R 17 | reverse complement strand
GAGCCTAGGCGAGGTACCGAGTGGTGGGGCAAGAGCCTTTTGGTTACTTTGGGGCTTTTCCAAAGTGACCCGCCGTAAGGGCGGAACCCATAGCCGCCGTTACCGCAGCAACGGATATGTACTCGGTCAAATCCAACGACATGGTCGGCCCAAAGGCCGCCACGGAAACAAGCTCCCTCACCACAAAGAGATTTTTCAGCCTGAAAGTTGTGTAGATACCCATGCCCCGATGGCGTCAGACCAGGCGCCGCTTACTTCGGCCCCATAATCTTCGCCAACTTCTCCGGCGACGGCGCCCCTTGCTGTTGCTGCAAGCCGCCCTTGTCATCCAGGTAGAAAATCGCCGGCGTCGCCGACAGTTCCAGCTCATCCATCAACTTCATATTGGCATCGAGCTTGGCTTCGATGTCCGCCGGGATCTTGGCCAGCGCCTGCAATTTGCTGCCCTTGCCGGCGGCTTCATGTTCTTCCAGGGCCTTTTGCGGGTCCTTGGCGGCGAACAGGGCGGCCGACTTGGCGGCGCTGTCTTCGCGGATGATGCCGACCATGATGTGGCGCAACTGCACCTTGCCGGCTTTTACCCATGGCCGCGCCTGTTCCCAGAACATGTTGCAGTACGGGCAGTTGGGGTCGCTGAACAGGTAGACGACGCGCGGGGCGTTTTTGTCGCCGTCCTGGATCCAGCTGCTTTTTTCCATTTTGGCCCAGACTTCCTTGGCCATCGGCGCGTACACCAGTTTTTCCAGGGGCGCGCTGCTCAGGTCATTGCCCTGGGCGTCGTACAGGTTGCCGGCGATCACGCTCTTGCCGTCGGCGGTCAGGTACAGCGCCATGCCGCGGTTCTGGTATTGCGCGGCGTAGCCGGTGAGGCCGCTGGGGGCGTCGAACTTGCCGAGGATTTTGGCGCCTTTGGCTTCGATCTGTTTGATCGGTGCCGGCCAGTCTTCGGCCTGGGCCAGGGTGGCCGCCAGCGTCAGCGGCAGCAGGGTCAGCAGGTGGCGGAGGCGAGGCATGTCGGTTTCCTTGTGGCGGCAGGGGCGGTGTCGAAGGGTTCCATGGCACGGGCCAGGCTGGCCTGGGACAACTCGCCCAGGTGGCTGTTGATCAGGCGCCCGTCGGCTTGGTAGAACAGCGTGGTGGGCAGGGCCATGGAGCCTACGGCCTGGCCGAGGCGGCCGCTGGCGTCGAACAACACGTTGTCGAGGGTCAGGCCTTGGGTGGCGAGGAAGGTGCTGACGCTTTGCATGCTTTCGGCCTGGTTGACGAACAGGAAGGTCACGTCGGGGCGCATGCGCTGGGCGTTTTCCAGCACCGGCATTTCGCGGCGGCACGGCGGGCACCAGGTGGCCCACAGGTTGATCACCAGCGGACCGCCCTGGTAATCCGCCAGTTGCACCACTTCGCCATTGGCGTTGCGCAAGGTGATGTCCGGCAGGCGTGTGCCTTTTTCATACACGCTCAAGGACAGGCTGGTCATGCCCCAGAACACCAGCCCGGTGATGACCCCGGCGCTCAGGGGCTTGCGCAGCGCCGGGCGACGCCAGCCATAGAGCAGTGCACCGAGGATCAGGGCGACGATACCGGGCCAGGCGAGAAAACCGCCGTCGCGCAGGTCGACCATCTGCAGCCAGTCATTGCTGTAGTAACTCCAGTACATCAGCACGAAGCTGACGCGGGCCGCCAGCATGCCCAGCAGGAACAGGCTGAACAGCACCGATTCCGGATTTTCACCGCCACGCTTGGCCACGCGCCAACCCACCAGGGTGGCGAGAATCAACGCGCTGATCAGCAGGATGTGATTCAGGGCGATGGCGAAGGTGCCGATGGTCAGGGTCAGCATCAGAGGGCGTCCCGGGCTTGAGTCCAGCGTTGCAGGAAAGCGGCGGCATCCACTTCGCCGGTGATGCGCTGGGCGCGGCGTTCCTCACCGTCAGGGCCGATCCACACGAAGCTGGGCGGCCCCGGCACTTGGTAGCGGCCCAGCAGTGCGCGGCTGGCGGCATTGTCGGCGGTGACGTCGAGGCGTAGCAGGCGTACATCCTTCAGCGCGTCGAGCACTTCGGGTTTGCCGAACACCTGTTTTTCCATGATCTTGCACGACACGCACCAGTCGGCGTAGTAGTCCAGCAGCACCCATTGGCCTTGGGCCTTGGCGCTGTCGAGCTGGCGTTGCAGCACGCCGGGGTCATTGATGGTCATGAAGGCTTCGTGGGCGGTGGGTGCGGCGGTGGTCCGCGAGCCACTGTAGACCTTCAACGGTTGCCACAGGTCGTCGCTGCCACCCGCCGCACCCACCAGCAGCAGGCCGCCCCACACCCCCACGACCACGGAACCGGCGCCGAACAGCATGGCGACCCGCCCGAAATCCTGGGCCAGGCGCCAGCCGCAATAGGCCATGGACATGGCCAGCACGCCCCACAGGCCGAGCCACAGGCTTTCGTCGATCACCGGGCGAATCATCAGCACGGCGGTGGCCAGGAACAGGAAGCCGAAGATGCCCTTGAGCATATTCATCCAGGTGCCCGGCTTGGGCAGGAAACGGTTGCCCACGGTCACCAGCAACAGCAGCGGCACGCCAATGCCGATGCCCATGGCGAACAGGATCAGGCCGCCGTGCAGGGCATTGCCGCTCTGGGCGATGTACAGCAATGCACCGGCCAGGGGCGCGGTCATGCACGGCCCCACCAGCAGGCCGGACAGCGCGCCGAGCACCCCGGCGCCGACCAGGCTGCCGCCGCTCTGGTTGCGGCTGACGTTATCCAGGCGATCGCGCAAGGCCACGGGCAGTTGCAGTTCGAAGAAGCCGAACATCGGCAGGGCGAGGATCACGAACAAGGCGGCGAAGCTGCCGAGGATCCACGGGGTTTGCAACAGCGCCGCGAGGTTGGCGCCGAGCAGGGCGGCGAGTACACCGAGCGCCGCATACACCAGCGCCATGCACACCACGTAGCTGCCGGCCAGGGCAAAGCCGCGACGCGGGCTGGCGCCACTGCCCACCACCAGGCCGGCGAGGATCGGCAGCATCGGCAACGAACACGGGGCAAACGCCAGCAGCAGGCCCAGGCCGAAGAACACCAGCAGGCTCCAGCCCAGGCTGCGTTGTTGCAGGCCGCTGGCCAGGCTCTGGTCCTGGGCTTCGGCGGTGGCCGCAACGGCGGGGTTGCCGCCCAGGTCTACGCTGATCGACTGCGGCGGATAGCACAGCCCCGCATCGGCGCAGCCCTGCCAGCCGAGCTTGACCTGGCCGGTGACACCGGCGGGAATCTTCACTTCCAGGCCCTGGCGATACACTTCCTGCTCGCCAAAGAACTCGTCGCTATGGGCTTCGCCTTGCGGCAGCACGGGCTTTTCGGCCAGGCCATCGAACTTCATGCGCTGCTTGTACAGGTAATAACCGTCGGCAATCTGCCAATACAGCTGGGTCTCGCCACTTTCAAGACGTTCGGAGGTAAAGGTGAAGGCCTTGCCCACCGGGAGGAAATCGGCTTTGGTCTCAAACGGATTGCCCGGCGCGGCCTGGGCGAACCCCGCGAATAACACCAGCAGAAAGGTAAACAGATGCCGCATGGTCAAGCCTTAGTTCGATGCAAGTGAGGCACACAATGTGTGGCGTTGATTAACCGATGATTAACCGGGCGCTATTCTAAAGTGTAGGGATTATCTGAGCTTGCATCTTTTCACGGCATAATCTGCGCTTAATCCGCTGCACTTTTAATCCCCCCATCTTTCATGAAGGGTTCAGCATGCACGTACTGGTCTGTGAAGACGACGAACTGATCGCCAGCGGCATCGTGGCCGGCCTCGGTGCCCAGGGCTTTACAGTCGAGCGCGTGGCCACGGCTGCCGCTGCGCGCGCGATGCTCAAGGCGGCGACCTTCGACATCATGGTGCTCGACCTCGGCCTGCCCGACGAAGACGGCCTCAAGCTGCTGCAACAGCTGCGCAGCCAGGGCCTGGAGATTCCGGTGCTGATCCTTACCGCGCGGGACTCGGTGACCAACCGCGTCGACGGCCTGCAAGCCGGTGCCGATGACTACCTGCTCAAACCCTTCGACCTGCGCGAATTGGCCGCACGCCTGCAAACCCTGCTGCGCCGGATGGCGGGGCGCAGCGTCAACCTGATCGAGCACGGCCGGCTGACCTACGACCCGAGCAGTCGCGAAACCCTGTTGGGCGGCCAGCCGGTGGACCTGTCCCGACGTGAACAGGCGCTGTTGCAGGCGCTGCTGCACAACAAGGGCCGGGTGCTGTCCAGCGAGCAACTCAAGGACAGCGTCTACGGCTTCAACGATGAACTGGAAAGCAACGCCCTCAACGTGCATATCCATCACCTGCGGCGCAAGTTGGGCAATGGCATCGTCGAGACCGTACGCGGCCTGGGTTATCGCCTCGGCCCGGCAGATGACGGAGAAAATGCTTCGTGAAAAGCCTGCGCCTGCGCCTGACGTTCAAGCTCGGCGCCGCGTTTGTGCTGATCTGGGCCCTGGCGGCGGCCTGGATGCTTAACGACCTGCGCAACCAGATGATGTTTTCCCTCGACCAGCGCCTGGTGGCGTCGGCGCGCATGGTGGCGGGCCTGACCGAGCAGATGCCGGGCCTGGCCAGTGTCAGCGGCGGCGCGCATTTCAGTGCCGAGCAACTGAATGTGCCGGGGGGCATGGCCTGCCAGGTCAGCTCCTTGCGCGGGGAAATCCTCGCCCGCAGCCATACCACGCCGGATGAGGGCCTGGAGTCGCGCAAGAGCGGCTTTCGTGACCAAGTCATCGATGGCGTGGGATGGCGCAGTTTTACCCTGTCCCGTGGCGACCTGTTGATCACCACCGCCGACCGCCAGGTGGAGCGCGAGGCGCTGAACCTGTCGATCCTGCTCGCCGCCTCGGTGCCGGTGGGCGTGGCGATGCTCGGTTGCCTGTGCCTGTTGTGGCTGGGCATCGGCCAGAGCCTGCTGCCGCTCAACCGCATGCGTGACGCGCTGATGCGCCGCAGTGCCGATTCCCTCGAACCGTTGCAGATCCACCCATTGCCCAGCGAACTCAAGCCGCTGCTCGACACCCAGAACCAACTGCTGCAACGCATCGCCAAGACCATCGAGCGCGAACGCCGCCTCACCGGCGACGCAGCCCACGAGCTGCGCAGCCCGCTGACGGCGATCAAGACCCACCTGCAAGTGGCGCGCATGACCGAGGGCGCGGCCCGCGACCAATCCCTGGCCCATGCCGAGGAGGGCGCCGACCGCTTGCATCGCACCCTGGAGCAATTGCTGCTGTTGGCGCGGGTGGAAGGCAGCCTGTCATTCGACGATGGCTTGCAGTCCAGCGCCGAGGAAGTCGCGCGGCTGGCGATCCAGGACGCGAATGCCGGCGATAATGGGCGTATCGACCTGAACCTGGCGGACAACCTCAGCGAAACCCCGGTGGACATGCCGGTGGGCCTGGCGGTCGCGGCCCTGCGCAACCTGCTGGACAACGCCCTGCGCCATACACCCGCAGACACACGGGTGGAGCTCAGTGTGTTCACCGCCGCCGATCACGTGATCTTCCGCGTGCGCGACCACGGCAAGCAGATCTCCCCCGAAGACCTGCAATACCTCACCCAACGCTTCTGGCGCAATGGCAACAGCGAGGGCTGTGGCCTGGGCCTGGCGATCGTGCAGGCGATCGTGCAGCGCTGTTCCTGCTCGTTGACGTTCGATAGCCAGGTGGATGGCCTGCGCGTTGACCTGGGCATGCCGTTGCGACGCTGACCGCGTTTTTTCACAAGCCAAATAGTTACCGCCCGCTTGAAGTGCAAGCCTTCAGGATGGCGGTAATTTTTTTGCGCTTGAACGGGCCGAAAGACTCGGCCTGTATTGAAAAGGACGGTTCTTATGTTGGTCATCGATACCAGTTTCCCCGCCAGGGATTTCAACGAACGTCACGGCGAACCCGTGCGGCAGGTGATCCTGCATTACACCGCGGCGCCGTTCGCCTCCTCCTTGCGCACCCTGACCCGGAACGGGGTCAGCGCGCATTACCTGCTGCCAGATCCCCATGAGCCCGGCTACCGCGCCGCCGGGTATGACGAGTTGCGCGTGTTTCGCCTGGTGCACGAAAACCAGCGCGCCTGGCATGCCGGGGCGAGTCACTGGGCGGGGCGCGATAACCTCAACAGTCGGGCGATCGGCATCGAGATTGTCAACCTGGCCCGGGATGACGGGGGCGTATTCACCTTTCCAGCGTACGGCCAGGAGCAGGTGGCGGTGTTGATTGCATTGCTTCGCGACATCCTTGGGCGTTACCCGCAGATCGGGCCGGCCGACATTCTCGGGCACTCGGACGTGGCGTACTGGCGCAAGAGCGATCCGGGACCGCGCCTGCCGTGGCGCGGTTTGTTCGAGGCGGGAGTCGGGGCGTGGTTCGACGAGTCGACGCGGGCCATGTACCAGCGCCGGTTTTGTGTCGGGCTGCCGCCTGAAGTGGAGGTGGAGCGGGCATTTCAGCGCTATGGCTATAAGCCGGCGCAGAATTGCCAGGCGTTCGAGCAGCGCACCCGGGCGTTTCAGATGCACTTTCGGGCGCGGGATTATTGTGGTGTGTTGGATGCCGAGACCTGCGCGATCCTGTATGCCCTGAATGAAAAGTACCGCGGACTGTAAAGCCCGGCATATTTGGATCTTCATGCATCAGTTACCGACAACAGCCCCTAAATCCGATTGAAGCTGGTGCGTTTCCAGAACAGGAAATCCGTGCGCATGCCCTTGGGCCAGACGCCAACGGATCGGCAGTTTGGTCACCATCATCCGCGTATTGAGGGATCGAGAGATGTCAGTCGCTACCAGCCGTATCGAAGATACCCAGGTGCATGAAACGCTTTATCAGTTCGACGAAAGCCCGCTGCTGGCCCGCCAGCGCCAGCAGGAATCCAACGCCCGCAGTTACCCACGGCGCATTCCCCTGGCGCTCAAGCGCGCCAAGGGGATCTACGTGGAAGACGTGGAGGGCCGCAGTTTCATCGATTGCCTGGCCGGCGCCGGCACCCTGGCGTTGGGGCACAACCACCCGGTGGTGATCCAGGCCATCCAGCAAGTGCTGAGCGACGAACTGCCGTTGCACACCCTGGACCTGACCACTCCGGTCAAGGACCAGTTTGTGCAGGACCTGTTCGGCCTGCTGCCGGCGGAGCTGGCGCGGGAAGCCAAGATCCAGTTCTGCGGCCCCACCGGTACCGATGCCGTGGAAGCAGCATTGAAATTGGTGCGTACTGCCACGGGGCGCAGCACGGTGCTGTCGTTCCAGGGCGGTTATCACGGCATGAGCCAGGGCGCGTTGAGCCTGATGGGCAGCCTGGGGCCGAAAAAACCCTTGGGTGCCTTGCTCGGCAATGGCGTGCAGTTTTTGCCATTCCCTTACGACTACCGTTGCCCGTTCGGTCTCGGCGGCGCAGAAGGCGTGCGGGTCAACCTGCATTACCTGGAAAACCTGCTCAACGACCCGGAAGCCGGGGTGTTGCTGCCGGCGGCGGTGATTGTCGAGGTGGTGCAGGGCGAGGGCGGGGTGATCCCGGCCGATCTCGACTGGCTGCGCGGCCTGCGGCGCATCACCGCGCAGGCCGGCGTGGCGTTGATCGTCGATGAGATCCAGAGCGGTTTCGGCCGTACCGGCAAGATGTTTGCCTTCGAACACGCCGGCATCATTCCGGATGTGGTGGTGATGTCCAAGGCCATCGGCGGCAGCCTGCCGTTGGCGGTGGTGGTGTATCGCGACTGGCTCGACACCTGGCTGCCGGGCGCCCATGCCGGGACATTCCGTGGCAATCAGATGGCCATGGCGGCCGGTTCGGCGGTGATGCGCTACCTCAAGGAGCACGACCTGGCCGGCCATGCGACCGTCATGGGCGAGCGCCTGGGCGAACACCTGCGCATCCTGCAGCGTGACTACCCGCACCTGGGGGATATTCGCGGGCGCGGGCTGATGCTCGGTGTGGAACTGGTGGACCCGGACGGCGCCCTGGATATCCAGGGCCACCCGCCGGTGCATCGCCAACTGGCACCGCTGGTACAGCGTGAATGCCTCAAGCGCGGCCTGATCCTCGAGCTGGGCGGCCGGCATGGCAGCGTGGTGCGCTTCCTGCCGCCACTGGTGATCACCGCCGCCGAGATCGACCGCGTGGCCGAGATCTTCGGGCGCGCCCTGGCGGCAGCCGTCGCCAGCCTCTAATTTTTTGGCGTGTTGGTACGTTTCTACAGATATCAGCGCTGCGCATGGTGCGCAGCCAGCCTTTGAGCGATGGAGAACAGCAATGACCTCAGTATTTGACCGCGACGACATCCTGTTTCAGGTAGTGGTCAACCATGAAGAACAGTATTCCATCTGGCCCGACTACAAGGCCGTGCCGGAAGGCTGGCGCACCGTGGGCAAGAGCGGCCTGAAGAAAGAGTGCCTGGCCTACATCGAAGAAACCTGGACCGATATGCGTCCGTTGAGCCTGCGCCAGAAGATGGACGGCGCAACGCTGGCCTGACGCAAAACCTGCAGTAGGCCGGCCTGTCGTGGTGGGCGGGCCTGTTGTGGCGAGCGGGCTTGTTGTGGCAAGCGGGCTTGTTGTGGTGAGCGGGCTTGCCCCGCGCTGGGCTGCGAAGCAGCCCCAAAACCAGCCGCTGAGTTATGTCTGATACACCGAGTGCTTCTTGAGTGGGGCTGCTTCGCACCCCAGCGCGGGGCAAGCCCGCTCACCACAAAAGCTCACCACAAACCACAAAAAGCTCATCACATTCGCCATGACCTTACGCGTTCTTGTCCTTCTCCAACCCCCCCGCAGCCCCCGTCACCACTTGCACACTCAAGCGCGGCGTGGCCAGGTCCAGACCGGCGTCATCCAGATGCCGCTTCAGTGACAGGTTGAACGCCCGCGACACTTCCCACTGCTTGATCGGCGCCGTCTTGAACCGCGCGCGCAGGATCGCACTGCCCGACTCGAAGCTTTCCACCCCCTGGATCTCCAGCGGCGACCAGATATTGCGGCGTTGCAGCGGATCGTTACGCATTTTCTGGCCGACATCGCGCATCAGCTTGATCGCATCGTCGATTTCCATGTTGTAGGGGATCGCCACCCGGAAGATCGCGTAGCCGAACTCCCGCGAGTAGTTCTTGATGCTCTTGATCTCGCTGAACGGGATGGTGTGCACGATGCCGTCAATGTCGCGCAGGCGTACGGTACGGATGGTCAGACCTTCGACGGTGCCGAGGTGGCCGCCGACGTCCACGTAGTCATCGATGGCCAGGGAGTCTTCGATGATGATGAACAGGCCGGTGATCAAGTCGGCCACCAGTGACTGCGCACCAAAACCGATGGCCAGGCCGATCACACCGGCACCGGCCAGCAGCGGCGTGACGTTCATGCCCATGTTCGCCAGGGCGACGATGGCGGCGATGATAAAGATGGTCACGAACAGCACGTTGCGGATCAACGGCATCATGGTCTGCGCGCGGGCATTGGCCAGGCCTTTGCGCGAGCGGGTGAGGGCGTGATGGATGGCGGTGTCGCTGAGGATCCAGATCAACCAGGCAAATAGCAGCGTGCCGCCCAGGCCGAACAGCTTGACGCTGATTTCATGGCCGTCGCCTTCGGTAAAGCGGATCAGCGACAGGCCCCACACCCGCAGCCCCAGTTCGATAAACACCAGCCACACCACCAGGTGGGCGAGGGTGTAGACGAAGCTTTTCAGGCGTTCGGAGTACAGCGCATGGCGCTTGTGCCCACGCTGCGGCTTGAGCGCATGGCGCCGCACCAGGCCGTTGATCACCATGCACAACACCAGCAACACCGTGCACAACAGCGACTGGCGCAGGGCGGTGCTGGTGTCGCCGGCGGAGACGAACGTGGCGAACAGCGAGATGCCCACCAACAGCAAGGCGGGGATGTACCAGAAGGTGCCGATGATCTCGATGGTGTCGCTGAGGGCCCGGCGGGTCAGGCGGCGCGACAGGGGCTGGTTGCGGATCAGGTGGGCGATCGGCCGCCGGAAACGCAGGATGAACACGCCGGTGGACAGCGCGGCCATCACATTGGCGACCGTGGCCGCCGTGTGGGCCAGGTGTTGGCCGAGCGCAGCCACCAGCCGCGGGTCGCTCAAGGCTTCACCAAAGGCGGCAAAGCTGCCGATCCACCACAACGGGCGGAACGCCTGGTGGCGCAGGATATACAGCGCGCGGTGGCGGTGCGGGCCGTCGAGCAGGGAGAAGGCAATCACACAGATCGCCGAGAAACAGGTACCGACCACCAGCGCATAAGCCAGCACCATTGCCAGGGATTTGCCCAGGGACGAGGGCAGGGCGTAGCTCAGGTACACGGTGATCACCAGTGCGATCAGCCAGGGCCCCAATTTGCGCAGGGCGAAGCGCAGCATGTCCCAGGTACGCGGGTGTTGCGGCAACTCCTCGGGCAGGCCGAAGCGCTCGCGTACCCGGTGGCTCAGCCAGATCAACGCGGCTGCCAGCAGGCTCCATACCGCGAGAATCACTGCAAAGCCGAAAATGATCGGCAGCCATTCGCTGGCCGGCAGCATCAGTGCGCTGAGTTCGTCCTTGGCCAGGTCGATTTCATTCGACCAGCGCCCCAGCGGGCTGTCGGCGCCGGAGAACTGCTGCTCCAGGCCCGACAGCGTACTGCCGATCAGCCCGAGCACGCCTTGCTCGGCGGCGGGCTGGGCCTTCTGGGTAGCGGCGCGCAGCTTCTTCAAGTCGCTCAGCAACTGGGTGCGTTGCTGGTCGTTTTCCAGGGTCTTGATCACCTCGTCCAACGACTGCCCCAACGGCACGTCGGCCTGGGGTTGGGTCTTGGTGGTGCCGAGCAGCCCGGGCAGGCCCACCGCTTGGGCAGACGAGAGCGGCAGCAGCGTGAGCAGGGCGATCAGGAAACAGCAGGGCAGCGCAAACAGACGGGAAAGCACGAGGCGGTCAACCTTGGAAACGACGGGTTGAGCGAGTGTACGAGTGCAAGCGTCATTCGGCCAGTTTGGCGAGGATCTTGTACACAACGGTGCCCAGGATCAGCAGCATGCCGACCCACATGCCGAATACGCCGAGGGGCTTGTCGCGGAAGTTGAAGCCAACGGCGAGCATGATCATGCCGATCAGGATAGGGATAAGCATGGCGTGGAAAGAGGACATGGAGATCATGGGGCGACGGCCTTGTCGGAGTGGGAATACTGACAAGTCTAGGTCGGATTGCAGGAAATGCAGGTGATGCAGATCAGGTGGACGTAAACCAAATGTGGGGGGCAAGTGCGAATCGTCGCACCGCCCCTCCCACATGTTGACGACATCCATTCCTGGTCTTAGGGCAGGTCGTGGCTGGCGTAGAACGCGCCCAACACCTTCACCAGATGCGCCAGGTCATGGCTGCCGCACAGTTCACGAATGGAGTGCATGGCAAACGTCGGCAAACCGATATCCACCGTACGCACACCCAGGTGGCTGGCGGTGATCGGGCCGATGGTCGAGCCGCAGCCCATGTCGCTGCGCACCACAAAGCTCTGCACCGGCACTTCCTGGGCCATGCACAGGTGACGGAAGAACCCGGCGGTTTCGCTGTTGGTGGCGTAGCGCTGGTTGCTGTTGACCTTGATCACCGGGCCGGCATTGAGCTTGGGGCCGTGGTTGGCGTCGTGCTTGTCGGCGTAGTTCGGGTGTACGCCGTGGGCATTGTCGGCCGACACCAGCAGGGATTTCTGAATGGTGCGTACGAATTCATCACCTTCAGGCAACAGGCGACGCAGGGTCTGTTCCAGCATCGGGCCGTCGGCACCGCAGGCCGAGCAGGAACCGACTTCCTCGTGGTCGTTGCACACCAGCACGCAGGTTTCGTCGCTCTCGCTGGTGAGCAAGGCTTGCAGGCCGGCGTAGCACGACAGCAGGTTGTCGAGGCGCGCGCCGGCGATGAAGTCGCCATTGAGGCCGATGACGGCGGCGCTCTGGGTGTCATAGAAGCTCAACTCGTAGTCGAGCACCACATCGGCGTTCAGCCCATGCTCCCGTGCCAACTGCTCGGTGAGCACGGCACGGAAGTCCACGCGTTCATCACCGGCAAATTGCGCGAGGATCGGCGGCAATTCGGTCTGGGCATTGATCGCCCAGCCCTGGTTGGCTTCACGGTTCAGGTGAATGGCCAGGTTGGGGATGATGGCGATGGGCAGCTTGAAGTCGATCAGCTGGCTTTCGACCTTGCCGTCACGGCGGAAGGTGACGCGGCCGGCCAGGGACAGGTCGCGGTCGAACCACGGCGCCAGCAGCGCGCCGCCGTAGACTTCCACGCCGAGTTGCCAGAAGCCCTGGCGTTGCAGCTCAGGCTGGGGCTTGACCCGCAGGCACGGGCTGTCGGTATGGGCGCCGACCAGGCGAATCCCGCCTTGCAACGGCGAATGGCGGCCGAGCTTGAAGGCGATGATCGAGGAATCGTTGCGGGTCACGTAGTAGCGACCGTTGGCTTCGGTGGCCCAGGTCTCGCGCTCGTCGAGGCGCTGGAAACCGGCCGCTTCCAGGCGCTGGGCCAGGGCGGCGGTGGCATGAAAAGGAGTAGGGGAGGCCTTGAGGAAGTCGATCAGGCCTTGATTCAACGCTTCGCGCATAAATAGCTCCAGACAGCAATGCGCGGAGTTTACCGTTCGAGGGCGAGAAGTGCACAGAACAAATGTGGGAGGGGGCAAGTCGCACCGCCCGTCCCACATGTACTGTATTTACAGCTTTAGAAGGGAGCCGGGCACTCAAAGCGCAAGCGCTCGCCGCTTTGCGGGTGAGTGAAGCTCAGCATGCTCGCATGCAGGCACAGGCGCGGCCACGCAGCCAGGGCCTGTTCATGGGCATACAGACCGTCACCGAGCAACGGATGCCCGATGGACAGCATATGCACGCGCAACTGGTGCGACCTTCCGGTAATCGGCGTCAGCTCGACGCGGCACCAGTCGCCACACCGTTCCAGCACTTTCCAGAAGGTCAGCGCGTGCTTGCCGAACTCGTGGTCCACCACATGGCGGGGTTTGGTCGGCGGGTCATAGCGCAAGGGCAGGTCGATGCTGCCGCTGTCCAGTTCCGGCTGGCCCCAGGCCAAAGCGGTGTAGGCCTTTTCGGTTTCGCGGTCGTGAAACTGGCGGGACAGTTCGCGATGGGTATCGGCGTCCCGGGCCAGCAGGATGATCCCCGAGGTTTCCCAGTCCAGGCGATGGACGATGCGGGCTTCGGGGTAGCCGTTTTCCTGCAGGCGGGTGATCAGGCAGTCCTTGTTGTCATCGGCGCGGCCAGGCACCGAGAGCAACAGGGTCGGCTTGTTCACCACCAGGACAGCGTCGTCCTGATGCAGGATATGAATAGTGGACAGCGGCATTAAACAGCCTCGTAACAAACGCCAACGGCGGCTCGACCACCCGGTTCCCGCAAAGGGATCAAGGTGACCGAGCCGCCGTGGCGGCCGCCTGTTCGATCAACGATCAGGCAGGGTGATATTGAGTTCCAGAATCGAGCAGCTGCCGTCATTTTCCAGGGCGACATGCACGTCATCGTTGCCGATATTGACGTACTTGCGGATCACCTCCACCAGTTCCTTCTGCAAGGCCGGCAGGTAATCCGGGGTACTGCGTTGGCCGCGTTCGTGCGCCACGATGATCTGTAGACGCTCTTTCGCGACCGACGCGGTGCTTGGCTTTTTGTTGGCGCGAAAGAAGTCGAGAAATTTCATTGTTTAGTTGCCTCCAAAGATACGCTCGAAGAATCCCTTCTTCTTAACATCGAGGAAGCGATGTTCCACGGTCTTGCCCAGCAAGCGATCAACCGCATCGCTGTACGCCTGGCCGGCGTCGCTCTGGTCGTCGAGAATCACCGGGACGCCCTGGTTGGACGCCTTCAGCACGGCCTGGGATTCCGGGATCACGCCCAGCAGGGTCACGGCGAGGATGTCCTTGACGTCTTCAACACCGAGCATTTCGCCGTTACTGACGCGCTCAGGGTTGTAGCGGGTGAGCAGCAGGTGTTCCTTGATCGGGTCCTGGCCTTCCTCGGCGCGCTTGGACTTGCTGGCCAACAGGCCCAGCATGCGGTCCGAGTCACGTACCGAAGACACTTCCGGGTTGGTCACCACGATGGCTTCATCGGCGAAGTACATCGCCAGGTGAGCACCGGTTTCGATACCGGCCGGGGAGTCGCATACCACGAATTCGAAGGTTTCCTTCAGCTCGGCGAGAACCTTGCCTACGCCTTCCTTGGTCAGCGCATCTTTGTCGCGGGTCTGGCTGGCGGCCAGTACGTACAGGTTCTCAAGGCGCTTGTCCTTGATCAGGGCCTGTTGCAGGTTGGCTTCACCGTTGACCACGTTGACGAAGTCGTACACCACGCGGCGTTCGCAGCCCATGATCAGGTCGAGGTTACGCAAACCGACGTCGAAGTCGACGATGACTGTCTTGTGGCCGCGCAGAGCGAGGCCGGTACCGATAGCGGCGCTGGTGGTGGTCTTACCCACACCACCCTTGCCGGATGTAACCACGAGAATCTTGGCCAAGGTGTTTCACCCCTAAGGAAAAAGGACTTTTCAGCCCCTGAAAAACATCTCTTGGAACTCGCCGCAGGCGGACAGCCTTTGTAGGAAAAAGACGGGTTTTCGCAGGAAAAACGCCAACCTTCAAATGTTCCTACGCAAGTAATGCCAATTTCGCTGTGCTATCAGAGTCTAGAGATGCTTGGAAAATGCGGCAGTATCCGTTAAAGACGGATGATGTTCAACACATCGCCCGACAGGCTGACCTGCACCGCGGCTCCCCACAGTGGATCGCGGCGCAAATCTTCCGAAACCTTGTACTGGCCCGCGATGGACACCAGCTCAGCGGTCAATTGCTGGCAAAAAATGCGCGCCTTGGTATCCCCCTTGATGCCGGCGAGGGCACGTCCGCGCATCGGGCCGTATACATGGATATTGCCATCGGCGAGAAGTTCCGCGCCGGGACTGACCGAAGAGATCACCACCAGGTCGCCGCCCTGGGCGTAAATCTGCTGTCCGCCGCGTACGGGCGTGGTGATTATCTTTGTAGGCTTGATCGTCGGTTCCGCTGGTTTTTCCGGTTTTTTCTGCACTTCGCCGACCAAAGGTTCCAGTGGACGCTCACGCGCGCCGGAGGGTGGCAGTACTGGCAGTTCAATGGCGATGGCTGCGGCAATGTCTTCGATGCGGCTGGCACGAATCGCCAGGGTTCGCAGGCCATGGGAGCGGCACACGCGCATCAGGCCGGGCAGGTCGATGCTGCCCTGGCCGGCCGGCAGTTTGTCCAGGGCCAGTACCAGCGGGGCGTTGTTGAAGAAGTTCGGCGCCAGGGCAACCTTGGCGGCGAGCTGGCGGTCCAGGGCGTCGAGGTCGTTGCGGGCCAGTTCCAGCACGGTGATGGCGAGCATGCTGCCTTTCAGCTGGAACACGGGATCTTGGTCTAGCGGTTCGGTTTGGCTCATGGTCGGCAAAAAGCGGCTTGTCACGAAAAGTGTCGAGACTTATAACGAGAACACTCACTGGCCGCAAGCCGAGTCGAACCGTTGTAGAATGCGCGGCCCTGTCTTTCCCGGAATCTGTAATGGATCGCCCGCGTTTTCGAGCTGTATTTTTTCACCCGCGCTTTTGGCTGTTATGGCTGGGACTCGGCCTGCTCTGGCTGGTGACCCAACTGCCGTACCCTGCGCTGCTGACCATTGGTCGCCTGCTGGGTGCAGGCATGTACCGTGTGGCCGGCGAACGTCGCCGCATCGCCGCACGCAACCTGGAACTGTGCTTCCCGGAAAAAACCGCCGCAGAGCGCAAGAAGCTGCTCAAGGAAAACTTTGCCTCCACCGGCATTGCCTTCTTTGAAATGGCCATGAGCTGGTGGTGGTCGCGCCAGCGCCTGGCGCGCCTGGCCCATGTCGAAGGCCTGGAACACCTCAAGCAGGCCCAACTGGATGGCAAGGGCGTGATCCTCATGGCCCTGCACTTCACCACCCTGGAAATCGGTGCGGCCCTGCTGGGGCAGAAGCACACCATCGACGGCATGTACCGCGAGCACGGCAACCCGCTGTTCGACTATATCCAGCGCCGTGGCCGCGAGCGGCATAACCTCGACTCCCTGGCGGTCGAGCGCGAAGACGTGCGCGGCATGCTCAAGCTGCTGCGTGCCGGTCGCGCCATCTGGTATGCACCGGACCAGGACTACGGCGCCAAGCAAAGTATCTTCGTGCCGCTGTTCGGCATCCAGGCCGCCACCGTGCCTGCCACCAGCAAGTTCGCCAAGCTGGGCAAGGCGCTGGTGGTGCCGTTCACCCAGGAGCGCCTGGCGGATGGCAGCGGTTACCGCCTGGTCATCCACCCGCCGTTGACCGACTTCCCCGGCGAAAGCGATGAAGTCGACTGCCTGCGCATCAACCAGTGGGTCGAAGCCTCGGTGCGTGAATGTCCCGAGCAATACCTGTGGACCCATCGCCGCTTCAAGAGCCGGCCACCGGGCGAACCCAAGCTGTACGAAAAACGTCGTCGCTAAGACCGACTTTCCCCCCACGTGGAGTGATGCAATGCGCGCAGCTGAACCGGTTACAGGCTTGATTCTTTCCGGCGGCGGGGCGCGAGCGGCGTATCAGGTGGGGGTATTGGCGGCGATTGCCGAGCTGTTGCCGCCGGGGGCGCCCAATCCGTTTCCGGTGATCGTCGGCACGTCGGCCGGTGCGATCAATGCGGTGAGCCTGGCCAGCGGTGCGATGGACTTCACGGCGGCCATCCAGCGCCTGACCGCGTTCTGGCAGGGGTTTCGCAGCCACCTGGTATTGCGCAGCGATTGGCCGGGGGTGGTGCGCCAGGCGAGTCGCTTCTTTACCCACAGCTTGCTGGGCCTGGGCCGGCAGTTACCGGTGGCGCTGCTCAACAGCTCGCCGCTGCGGGACTTGTTGCAGGACAAACTGCATTTGGCAGGTATCGACGAGGCCATCCGCCAACAGCACCTGCATGCGGTCGCCGTCACGGCCTTCGGCTATGAATCCGGGCAGGCGGTGACCTTCTATCAGGGCGGCGGCACCATCGACGCCTGGTTGCGCCATCGGCGTATCGGTGTGCCGACGCAACTCACGGTTGAACACCTGCTGGCCAGTTCGGCGATCCCCTTGCTGTTTGCCCCGGTGAAGCTCGACCAGGAATACTTCGGCGACGGCGCGGTGCGCCAGTCGGCGCCCATCAGCCCGGCGCTGCACCTGGGGGCGACCCGGGTGCTGGTGGTGGGTGTCAGCGGTAACCCGCGGGGCAATGAACCGATGGCGCAACGCACCTATACCGGCCAGGAGCCGACGTTGGCCCAGATCGGCGGGCATATGCTCAACAGCACGTTCATCGACAGCCTGGAAAGCGATATCGAACTGCTGGAGCGTCTGAACCAGTTCAGCCATCACCAGCCAGCCGACAGTGCGGCCCGTGGCCTGGCGCCGGTGGAAGTACTGGTGATTGCGCCAAGCCAGCCGATCGACGAAATCGCCGCAAGGCATCGGCAGGAATTGCCGGCGGCATTGCGTCTGTTCCTGCGTGGGCCGGGGGCGACCAAGACGAGCGGGGCAGGGGTGCTGAGTTACTTGCTGTTCGAGGCGGGGTATTGCAGCGAGTTGATTGAGTTGGGCAGGAAGGATGCGCTAGCCAAGCGTGAAGAGATCATGCGGTTCCTGGGCTTGGCATGAACCCTTGTAGGAGCGAGCTTGCTCGCGAAGAACCCATAGGCACCGCTTTTGTTCTGAATAAACGCGGTGATCTCTGGTTTTTCGCGAGCAAGCTCGCTCCTACAGGGGGTCAGAAGTGGTACTTGACCAGGAAGCTCGCCGTGTCCTGGGTCGTCTTGAACGCGCCGGAATCCTCGATCCCGTACTTGTTCTTCCAGTAGTCGTATTCAAAGCCCACGTACAACTGCTTGTCGCCCCAATGCAGTGCCTTGCCCAAGTCGTATTTGACCTGCGGGTTGAAGTGCAGGTTGGCGTGGTAAGTGCCACGGGCGTTCTTGTCGTTGTCCACCACCCAATCCATAAAGCCGTCGATCAGGATGTCGGAGTTGCCCACCGGCAGGGTGTACGACCATACCGGGGTGATCTGCCATACACCGTCGCCTGGGCGATTGCCTTCGGTCTGGCGCTGGTAGAAGTTCAGCTGGAAGTAGTCGAAGCCCGGGATGTTCAGGTCGAAGCCAGGGCCGAGCAGGTACGACTCGTTGTCGCCTTCGCCGAACTCATACGTGAAGGCCAGCAACACATCCTTGATCGGGCCGAAGGACAGGTCCTGGTCGAAAATCTTACCGAACGACAGTCGCGGGCTGATCTCACCGTAGTACGTGCTTGGGCCGACGTTGCCGTCTTCCTTGCCGTTGTAAAAGATGCGGTCGACGAAGACGAAGTTGTCGCCGTACTTCCAGGCATCGGCATGTTCGAACGTGACGGTTTGCTGGATCTGTGGGTTGACGGTAAAGCTCTTGCCCCACAGATACGTCAGGCTGTTGTTCTGCCACTGCAACAAGTCACCGGCCACGGCCTGGCCGCCGGCCAGCAGGGATCCCGCCAGCATCAGGCCTTTGAACAGAGGTTTCATTCGGTTGCTCCCGAGTTAAAGTTTTATGGTTTTTCTTCTACACAAGCGCTCTGGTGCGGCGCCTTTGGTGGTTACAAAAGTGGTCTGAATGGTCAGCTTTATTGCTACAGCAAGACCCGCGCCAAGGCGGCAAACAACCGTCGATTCAAGCGGGCGCGGAGAATACTGGCTCCCACGTCAGGGCTCAAGTGCGCCGTTACAGCGCGCACAGGGCGACAATGGGGCATGTGTCAGGTGTGGGCGGGGTCGACTACGGGGCGTTCGGCCCCGCCGAGAATGTTGAACAGGATATTCAGCGACAGTGCGCTGAGTGTCGCCATGGCGATGCCGCTGTGGGTGATCGGGCTCATCCACACGGGCAACTGTGCGAAGAACTCCGGGCGCACCACGGGGATCAGGCCCATGCCGATGCTCACCGCCACCAGCAACTGGTTGCGACGGTCGGCGATATCGGCCTCCTGGAGGATCTTGATGCCGGTGGCCGCCACCATGCCGAACATGGCGATCGCCGCCCCGCCGAGCACCGCCGGGGGAATCGACGCCACCAGGTACGCGGCCTTGGGCAACAGGCTGAGCACAATCAGGAAGGCACCGGCCATCATTGTCACCGAACGGCAACGCACGCCGGTCATCTGCACCAGGCCGATGTTCTGCGCGAAGGAGGAGTGGGTGAAGGTGTTGAAGAAACCGGCGAAGAACGACGCACCGGCATCACACAGCAAGCCACGGCGCAGCATTTTCGGCGTGACGTCCTGGCCGGTGATCTTGCCCAGCGCCAGGAACATTCCGGTGGATTCGACAAAGATGATCACCACCACCAGGCACATCGACAGGATCGGCGCCAACTCGAACTTCGGCATGCCAAAGTGCAGCGGCGTCACCACTTGCACCCACGGCGCCCGGGCCAGGCCGCTGAGGTCGACCATGCCGATGGCCCCGCACAAGGCGTAACCCAGGCCCATGCCGATCAGCACCGAGATATTCACCCAGAAGCCGCGCATGAAACGGTTGATCAGCAGGATGGTGGTCAGTACCAGGGCGGCAATTGCCAGGTAAATCGGTGAGCCGAAGGTGGCGGCTGCGCTGCCGCCGCCGGCCCAGTTCACGGCCACGGGGAATAGCGACAGGCCGATTGCGGTGATCACGGTGCCGGTCACCAGCGGCGGAAAAAAGCGCACGATCCTGGACATGAACGGTGCGATCAGCATGCCGAAGAACCCGGCGGCGATGGTGGCGCCGAAGATTCCCTGCAGGCCGATACCGGGCATGCCGGCCATGGCGACCATGCTGCCGACAGCGGCGAAACTGGCGCCCATCATCACCGGCATACGGATGCCCACCGGGCCGATGCCGAATGACTGCACCAGGGTGGCGATGCCGGCTACCAGCAGGTCGGCGTTGATCAGAAAGGCGATTTCTTCACGGCTCAGGCCGGCGGCCTGGCCAATGATCAGGGGGACGGCGACGGCGCCGCCGTACATCAGCAAGACGTGTTGCAGGCCTACCAGAATCAGTTGCAAGAGGGGCAGCCGCACCATGGCGGGCGCGGCAGGAATCTGCGGTTCGACTAACTCGGTCATGCAACACCTCGGATCTTTTTTATTTTTGTGTTGTGTGGAACGCAATCTTCAAAACACTGCAGGTCAAAATGTGGGAGGGGGCAAGCCCCTCCCACATTGGAACTATGTGAATCTGTTAGTTGGTACGCGCCCCCTGATTGATCCATGTGCCAATCAAATCCCGCTCCTGCTGGGTCATCTGGGTGATGTTGCCCAACGGCATGATCTGGCTCGCCACCGCCTGCGCCTGGATGCGCGCCGCCTGTTGCTGGATCTGCGCCGGGGTATCGAACATCACCCCGGCCGGTGCGGTGCTGAACAGCGGGCTGGTGGGTTTGGCCGAATGGCACACGGCGCAACGCTCCTGTATCACCCCGTGGACCTTGTCGAAATCAACCGTCGCCTGGGCAGGCGCAGGTGCAGCCGCGGGTTCGGTCGCCGCAGGCGCGGCGGGTTTCAGGCCACCCCCCAATGCGGTTTCCGGCAACGGTTGGTACTCGATGGCCGCAGGTGCCTTGGCAATCGGTTCGGCCGGCTTGGGCCCGGTCACATACGCCAGGCAAATCATGGCCAACGCACCCACCGGCAGGGTCCACGCATACTTCTGGCTGTTATGCCGCGTGTTGAAGTAGTGCCGCACCAACACCGCCGCCACCGCGATCCCCGCCAGGATCAGCCAGTTGTATTGGCTGCCGTAGGTGCTCGGGAAGTGGTTGCTGATCATGATGAACAGCACCGGCAGGGTGAAGTAGTTGTTGTGCCGTGAGCGCAGCAGACCCTTGGCCGGCAGGGCCGGATCGGGGGTGCGGTTCTCGGCGATCGCCGCCACCAGCGCGCGCTGCGCCGGCATGATGATGCGGAACACGTTACCGACCATGATGGTGCCGATCACCGCGCCCACGTGCAGGTACGCACCCCGGCCGCTGAACACTTTGCTGAAGCCGTACGCGGCGGCAATCAACAGCACGAACAGGATCAAGCCGAGCAGGGCAGGGCGTTTGCCCAGGGCCGAGTCGCAGAGGAAGGAGTAGATGAACCAGCCGGCGAAAAGTGAGCCGATGCCCAGCAAGACGCCTTCGCTGCCACTGAGGCTGCTGCCGGGGGCGAGCAGGTACAGCGTCGGGTTGAGGTAGAACACCACGCACAGCAGCGCGACGCCTGACATCCAGGTGAAATAGGCTTCCCATTTGAACCAGTGCAGGTTGTCCGGCATGGTCGGCGGGGCCAGTTTGTATTTTTCCAGGTGGTAGATACCGCCACCGTGGATCGCCCACAAGTCACCGGACAGGCCGTCCTTGGGGTTGACGCGGTTGAGGTTGTTTTCCAGCCAGACGAAGTAGAACGAAGCGCCGATCCAGGCGACGCCAGTGATCATGTGAACCCAGCGCACGCTGAGGTTCAGCCATTCCAACAGATGTGCTTCCACAGTCTTTACCTCTCGCCTGTCACCCTTGTTGTCGGGTGATCCGGCCTTCTCTTATTGGTGGGGGGCGAGGATCAACCGCTCATCCTCTTTGAAAAAATGCTCATCGCAGTTATTGCCTGTGCCACTGCGATCAACCACCAGGAAGTCATCCCGCTTTTCGATCGTCAGCACCGGGTGGTGCCAGACGCCGCGATGGTAATTGATGCCCTGCCTGCCGTTGGTGACGAAGGCGCGGACCAAGCCTGATACAGGTGCATCGCCAAGTGGCGCGACCACGATCAGAAAGGGGTTGCCGAGCAGCGGAATGAAGGCCTGGCTGCCCAGCGGGTGTCTCTCCAGCATGCACACGGTCAGCGGCATATCCAGCGCGTCGGCGCGGAAGATGCTGATGATCGCGTTGTCTTCAGGCTGTGCGGTTTCTACCGTTGCCAGCTTGTGAAAGCGCATGGTCGACCCGTTGTTGATCATGAAGTGATCGCTGCCGTCGGTTTCGATAACGTCTCCGAAAGGGGCGAAGGCTTCTTTGGTCAGGGGTTCGATCATCAGTGTGCGCATGGCTGTCTTCTTTTCCGAATGCTGTGTTGTTTGATCTGCTTGTTTTTGTAGTGAGCGGGCTTGCCCCGCGCTGGGCTGCGTAGCAGCCCCAAAAGACAGGGCCGCTTCGCGCCCCAGCGCGGGGCAAGCCCGCTCACCACAGGGTTCACCGCTTACTTGGCTACTTTGCCCAAAACCCGCAGGCGGCTCACACCGCCATCCGGGAACACGTTCAGGCGGATGTGGGTGATCGGGCCCAGTGCCTTGATCTGCTCGGCGAAGGTGTGTTCGGCGTGCATTTCCAGTTTCTGCGCCGGCAGCAGTTCGCGCCAGAACAGCGATTGGGTTTCGATCTGGCTGTCGGTGCCGCCCTTCACGAAGGCGCCCTGGATCGAGCAGGTGTCCGGGTAGTTGCCCTTGAAGTGCAGGGTGTCGACGATGATTTTCTCGATTTCGCCGGGGTGGCCCAGGGCGACGATCACCCAGTCATTGCCTGGCGTGCGACGGCGGGCGGTTTCCCAGCCATCGCCCATGTTGACGCCACGGCCTGGGTTGAGGATGTTGCTCATGCGCCCGAAGTGTTCATCGGAACACGCCAGTGCGCGGCCACCGTTCAATGCGGCAGCCAGGTCGATCTGTTCGTTGTCGCCCACTGCCGACCAGTCGCGGAACGGCACGCCGTACACCCGCAGACGGGCCACGCCGCCATCCGGGTAGATGTTGAAACGCAGGTGGCTGAACGCCTGGTCGTTGCTGATCTCGTGGTAGTGGTGGCTGTTGCCTTGCAACTCGACGGCCGACAGGACTTCTACCCACTGGGTGTTGTCGTCAGGCTCGCCCGAGGCCAGGAAGCAGGCTTCCAGGGACGCCGACGGCGGATAGTTGCCGGTGAAGAATGAGGTGTCGATGTCCACGCCCTTGATCGAACCCGGTACGCCCAGGCGGATCACTGCGCTGTCGTAGCCTTCGAAGCGCTTGCGGCGTGACTCCCAGCCGTCCATCCACTTGCCGTTGTCATCGAAAACGCCCTCCTTCCACACGGCCGGGGTCGGCTGGAACAGGCGGTTGGCGTCGGCGAACCAGTCATCTGTCACGGAGATGATCTTGGTGCCCAGGCGGGCGTCGGCCAGGTTGACGAACTTTTCGAAAGGTACGGGTTGCGCTTTCATTCTTCTTGTCTGCCTTAAATAGAGTGGCTGGGGATGGTGGTTTAGAGGGTCAGTAAACGGAACAACGCGATCTTGTTGATCTCGTCCAACGCGCACTTGAACTCGGCATCCACCGAGTTGTGAATGCGCGTTTCGAACGCGGCGAGAATCTGGTGCCGGTTGCTGCCTTTTACCGCCATGATGAAGGGAAACTTGAACTTGGCCTTGTAGGCATCGTTCAGCTCGGTGAAGCGTGAGAACTCTTCGGCCGTGCAGTGGTGAATCCCCGCGCCAGCTTGCTCATCGGTGCTGGCTTGGGTGAGTTGGCCCTGGACGGCAGCTTTGCCGGCCAGGTCAGGGTGAGCGTTGATCAACGCCAACTGACTGGCGTGATCGGCGCTCAACAGGATGTCGCTCATGCGCTGGTGCAGGGTTTCGATCTGGTCGATCGAGGCGTCCTGGCCCAGGTCGAAGGCCTTTTCGGCCACCCATGGCGAATGTTCGTAGATGTCGGCGAAGGCCTGGACGAAGGCGTCGCGGCTCAAGGTCGAGGGTTTCAAGGTCTGGAAGGTGCTCATTTGGCCGCTCCATGGAACGGGTGTACGTCATGCCAGTGGCGGGCGATGTCGACGCGGCGGGTGAACCACACCTGGTCATGGCCCTTGGCGTATTCGATAAAACGCTTCAACGAGGCCAGGCGCGCCGGGCGGCCGATCAGGCGGCAGTGCAGACCGATGGACAACATTTTCGGTGCCTCGCTGCCTTCGGCATACAGCACGTCGAAAGCGTCCTTGAGGTACTCGAAAAAGTCATCGCCCTTGTTGAAGCCCTGCACCTGGGTGAAGCGCATATCGTTGGTGTCCAGGGTGTAGGGGATCACCAGGTGCGGCTTGCCGGTGGGGGTGTTGGGTTCCCAGTAGGGCAGGTCGTCGTCGTAGGTGTCGCAGTCGTAGAGGAAGCCGCCTTCCTCCATCACCAGCCGTCGCGTGTTGGGGCCGGTGCGCCCGGTGTACCAGCCCAACGGACGCTCGCCGGTCAGTTCGGTGAGGATGCGGATGGCTTCGAGCATATGCTCGCGCTCCTGGGCCTCGTCCATGTATTGGTAGTCGATCCAGCGGTAGCCGTGGCTGCAGATCTCGTGGCCGGCGTCGACCATGGCGCGGATCACATCCGGGTGGCGCTGGGCAGCCATGGCCACGGCGAAGATGGTCAGCGGAATGTCGAATGCCTTGAACAGCTTGAGGATGCGCCACACGCCGGCACGGCTGCCGTATTCGTACAGCGACTCCATGCTCATGTTGCGCTCGCCCTGCAGCGGCTGGGCCGAGACCATTTCTGAAAGGAAGGCTTCGGACTCTTTGTCACCGTGCAGGATGTTGCGCTCGCCGCCTTCTTCGTAGTTGAGTACGAACGACAAGGCGATGCGTGCCTTGCCCGGCCAGTGGGGGTGAGGAGGGTTACTGCCGTAACCGATCAGGTCGCGTGGGTAGTCAGCGCTCACTGCAGTCTTCCTTCTTGTTCGTGGTAGCAAGTGTGTGGCGGCCAGCGGAAAGACTGGGTGGCGTCACAGCGATGCGCTGATTGTATACAACTTAATGGTCACTTTGTAAGCCTGTATTTCCGCATTTTTTCCGTGGAGTTGCCGCCGTTCAGCGCTGCAAGAAACTTGCCCGATTGGTCAGTAAACGGACAAAAGGTCTTTTAAAAGCAAGGCTTGCTGGGAAATTCCGTTGAGGATCGAGACGTCGCAGCGTGTGCGAAACTTTGTGATTTTTATTGTGTACAATTTTTATTAAAAGTGTCTTAATCGGCCCATCAGCGGCTTTTTGATGCCCCGTAAAGGTGCAGCCTATTTCACTTCATGCAAGGGAGCCCGCCCCATGGGACGACTGACGACACACGTACTCGACGCAGCCCACGGCTGCCCCGGCAGCGCCATCCAGGTTGAGCTGTACCGCGTCGACGGCGCGCAGCTGGAACTGGTCGCCACTGCGCTGACCAACAGCGATGGCCGCTGCGACGCGCCGTTACTGCAAGGTGATGACTACCGCAGCGGTGTCTACCAATTGCAATTCAGCGCCGGCGATTACTACCGCGCCCGTGGCGTGCAATTGCCGGAGCCGGCCTTCCTCGACGTCGTGGTGCTGCGCTTTGGCATCAGTGCCGAACAGGATCACTACCACGTGCCTCTGCTGATTTCGCCTTACAGCTACTCCACTTATCGCGGTAGCTGAGTCGTCAGCTCGCTTCACACCCCCAAAGCTCTTCGTTGGTTTCGCCCGCGCACACTGCGGGCTTTTTTTTGCCTGCCGGTTTTGCGCTCAACTATGTAGCGCCGCAGTGGTCCGTCCGTTGCCTAGCCTTTTCCTTCCATATACAGGGAGGCGATATGAGCACGGTAACGGACAATCAGTTGGACCCCATCAGAGCCGGGTTGACCCGGCGTATCAACGCAACGGCGCAACCGAGCCGGGTCATCAATGAACTGCACAATGCGGGCCTGCGCTGCGAGGTCACGGCCAAGGGCCTTGGGCAGTTGCTCGACCGTGCGCCACGGATTGGCTCGATCATTCGCCAGGCCTTGCGCGACGCATTCGGTGTCGACCCCGACACCCAGTTGCTCAAGGTGCCCCTGGCGCTTGAGGGCATGCCCCACACGCGGGACTTGGTTGAGGCCAGCCTTGGGCTACTGGCGGCGCGGCAGCAGACGCCCCCGGCCCCCGTCCCGGATGATAGGGCCGGGCAGGCGCTGAGCCAAGCCTTAGGGCCGGACTGGCCCGGTCGCTTCGACACCGTAATGGCCCGCTACTGGGACGGCCTGGCCGCAGACTCATGGCGATCAAGGCGAGCCCGCTGGCATGAGTTGTATCAGGCCTTTCTTGCGAGCCAGGCCGTACTCGCCCATGGCGTGTTCGAGTTGTCGGATCATGGCCTGGACATGGTGCAAAGCCTGCTCGACGCGCCGACGGCCGAAGCGCGCCAACGGGCGGGCGGCGACTGGGCGAGCTTGAACGTATCGTCGCTGTACTGGCCACTGAAAGGCGCGACGCCCGTGGCCTTGAGCGGCGGGTTGCACCTGTACCGTGCGGGCCAGCGTCATCAGCGCCAAGTGATTTTTCTACCGGGGTTGGCCCAGGGATTTCACGAATTCGGCTCCTTGGTCCAATTGCAGGAGGCGTTGCCGGCATTGGTCAGTCGCTACCTGGACGGCTGGTGGCAGCGTTTGCCGCTGCGTCAACGACACGCGGTGCCGGACCTGTTCGTTGCTGAATTTCCCGGGTTCAGCCTGCAGCCGGCAGACCCCATTGAAGACGATGCACTGCAACAGGCCGCCGACGCTTTACTCGCCACCCAATGGCAAAACGAATGGGACACCGTGGCGCAGGTCAACCTGGCCTTGTTGTTTCCCCGGGACGCCATCCGCGGTACCCACGGCAGCCTCGTCGAGCGCTTACGCACGGTTGAGCGGCAGCGGCGGCAGTTGATCCCGCTGCGTCCGTCCTTGCATCGAGCGCTGGAGACTTTGCTTGGCTGGGACGCACACCGATGTCGTGATCACATCCACTTTGCCAGCCTGGCCCGCGAGCTGCCCAAGGGTGCCTGTGAACAGACGGTGGCGCGTTATGAGCAAGGCTTGTTGGCGCTGCTGGACCCTGCCGATGCCAGCCAAGAGACCCCAGCCTGGACGCAGATGCAGGTGCTGCATCAGCAATGGCAAACCCATCAATCCCAGGCATTGGCGATGCTGGAGGCGCATGAAGCAAGCCTTGGCGACCTGGATTTCTGGAGTCGAAAAGTCGCGGGGCAACCGCCCAGGGGCGTCCTGTTATTGCGGGCCCGGCGCGGCGCGCTCGAGAGCGAGGCACGGTTGCAGTGCCACCTTAAATTGATCAGCGAGGGCCAGCAGCAACAGGTCGCGCAGGGCATGGTCAATCCCGGCGCCACGTGGGTAACGGGGGTTGTGATTGAACACCAGCGCCTGCTGGGCGCGCTGGTTATCTGCACGGCTGAGGCCGTCCAGCAACCGGTGATGTTGTATGTGCCTGGACGGCAGGGAGGGCTTCAGGCGTTTGCATCGCTGGCAAGGTTGTCCGAAGCACTCAGCGCCAGCTTCAAGGCGATCGACCGTTCGCCGCTGTGGGATTGTCTGCATCGCACCCAGCGCAGTGCCGTCCTGGCCAAGGTCCGAGCGTTGAAGGTCGACGAGCCGGTGAGCGTCGAGTATCCGCAGATCGACGGCGACGGCTTGCTGCTGGCGATCAAAGAGCAGATTAAGGGCTTCAATCAGCTCGACCATCTGTTGGCAGCCGGCGAGCCCGTGTTCAGCGAAGTCAGTGATCCGTCGTTCGCCAGGCTGGCGCTGGCGGATGAGGCGGTCAACAGTCTGCAGGTGCCACCTTGCGAGGCGTTTGAACAGGCCCTCGCCAGCGTGCAACTACTGCGGCTTGCCGCTGCCGAGCGAAAGCGGCTTCCAGCCTGGCTGGAGACCGCGCAGGCTTGGCCGCGCAAGCGTTATCGGCGCCTACAGGCGTCATCCCTGCGCAGTTGGCAGGCGCTGGAGTCAGGCGTATTCGAGCGTTTGCCGGCACTGACGGTGTTTGCCCGCGACGCGTTGATCAAGCGGCTGCAAGATGACGGTTTTTACCCTGGGTTGGATATTGACCAGCCGCTGTTGGACATGCCCGATGATGTCAGCGCCCATTGGGTGGGGCATCCAGAGCGGGCGGTGGGGGAGTCCGGCGCGAAAATCGTGGTCAGCCAGGAGCGGCAGACCTACAGCCTGTTGCAATTGGCGTTGCATAACCTTGATGCGAAAGCGCCCTGGGCACGTTGGCGGCTGCAGAAGGCCCATTATCTGCAGCCAGCCTGGAAGGATCGCCTCAGCCCCGACTACTTGCTGGCCACGCTATCGAGGCTGGACCTCGCACAGCGCTATGCTCAACAGATTCGCCAGGCGTTTTATGGCGACCCCCACAGCGACGATCCACAGACCCTGCGACCAGCATTGCTGCGTGCGTTCAAGCAGGCGGCGCAGTGGCATCTGTTCAGCGCCGCCAACAGTGGCCTGAGCGCGCCCGGCCAGCGTTTGTTCGCGCTGGCATTGGCGGCGCAGAGCCGTGCCGATCTTGAGCGTGACGGCCACAGCGTGCAGTTGTGCACGGTCAGGCTGGAGGCGCTGACACTGCCGGCGCCACGGCATATCGCCGGCGTGGTGGTGATCATTGACGAGGTGGATGATCGCTGCGTGCTGTATTGGCCTGACAGCCCTGAACAACCGAGCATTACCGAATACAGCGGCCTGGCAGAGGCCCGCACGGCGTTGATCGGGCTGGCCTCGACGCCGGGCGCAAAGGCTGCGCTGGCCCAAGGGGTTGCCCCGGGGTGGGAGGCTGATGGCCTCGCGGGGTACCCGAACGACCTGCGTGTTGAGGTCGGTTGGATGGAAGGGCTGCTCCGTTATGCCCTGGGTTCCGACGTGTTTCATCTGGCGCGCTGGTTTAACCGCAGTCGAGTGTTTCCGGCCAAAGACTTGAGTGCGATTGAGGCGGAAATTGACGAGCAGCGCACTCATTCCCCAGACAATTGGTTAGGCATCACTCCCACCGAGGGCAATCACCTGCTTGAGCTACTCGCCCACTCCCGCGTATTGACGGCGCAACGCCAGGCTTATAGCCAGTGCAACTCCGATGACGAATTGAAGGTGTACCGCGCGTGGCGTCTCGGCGAGCAGGCCGATACACGGTGGCGAGGGCTGTTGTCATTCGTGCCGGTGCTGGGGTTGGGGATCAAGCTGTATGAAGTGTTATTGGCTGCGCGGCGGCTTCATCAGCAGCATTCACCTGAAGGAATTTTCGAGTTGGTGACCAGCGTGCATATGTTCGTGCTCGAAGTGGCCATGACGTTGCTCCCCGTGCGGGGTTCCCGAGCCGGCGCCAAGCCGCAGGCGCCCAATATGAGCCGGGTCTTGCAAAGGCTGCATCGTCAGCAGCACTTGGCGGCCGGCGGCAGTTTTTTCATGCGTACCTCATTGCCCGCCAAACGGTTCAAGGGCTTGGAAGGCTACCGCAGTCCGAGCGCAGCAGGCGATGGCATCGCGCTAGGCGGGCGCAACAAAGGCAGCTACCTCAAGGATGGCGAACAATTTGTGGTGGACGGCAGGGACCACTATCCCGTTTATCGTCGGCCGGGTGAGTCTGCTTTGCGTCTGAAAAACCGACAACGCCCAGGAGAAAATGAATGGCTGCTGCAGATCGACGAACCTCGACAGTGGCTGCTGGGCGCCGATGCTCCCGAACCGCAGCCGGGGCCCAGTACGGCGTTGTTCCGGCCCTGGGAGCGGCCTGCACCCGGCACGTTCTGGGCTGTTCGCTCACGCCCGACGGCGGAGCGCGTACGCAGCCAGCCGGTGTTGACCGAGAGCTATTGGCAGGCCTGGGGGCACGAGGTGCCCGGAGTCTCGCCGCAGGTGTTGTCGGCGTCCAAACGCTTGTACCGGGTGTATGGCGAGGCGCCTTTCGATGCCGTGAAGCTGGGGGAGAACTACTTCGAGATAGTGCCCGGTGGCCTGCACGCGCCCCATGATGTGGTCTTTGTAAAAAGCCCCAGGGCCCTGGCCCATAACGCAATGGATGACCTTGACCGCTGGTTGGGCGTCAGTCTGGGTGAACAGCCCATTCCCTTCGTCTATGGCGCAGACGGCCGCTGGACGCCTCATCAACCCCTGTTCAATCGCCCCTTGGCGGAGTCGGTCGGGGCTGTTTTTCCAGGCCTGACCCAGGGGAGTCGGCGTTTCGCCGTGCAGCGTCTGGTGGAAGTGGCCGACAGCAGCCGCTCGATGACAGCGACGCGGTTGTTGAACCTGCGCACCACGCTCGACGATTGGCTGCCCGCCGTGCCGCGAGCGGCGGGGTACACCGATGACTTGCTGAAAATGCTCCGGCCGATCGAGTTAGAGGGCAAGTTCAGTGTGAATATCAGCGTAGATGGCTTAGGGCCTGGGTTTGAGCGGGTGGACTTCCTGGTGCCTTTTAGGCTGGAGCCGCGTCTGCTGGACAAGCGCACAGCGCCGGCCTCAAGCAAGATCATCGTTGCTCAGAATGCAGTCAGGCAGGTGTTGGAGCGTCAGGGGTTTCACCTGGAAACGGTGCCCAAGGGCAATCGCGGCGACTTGAACAACTTTATCGTCACGCACCCTAAATCCAACAACGTATATTTCATCCTTACGCGTTGGACGGATTCGAGCAGCATTCCGTTGTCGTCCAATAGGATCTTGCAGTTATCTGACGTGTGGTTCGACCGCAAGCTCGCCAGCCGGGGCAGCCAACGCAGTGTGCAATACGAAACCGTCAAGAAGGCCATCAAAGAACGTCGCCTGGTCCGGCTGGTGGGGGGCATTCAGCAGGACACGCGCGGGTCGACGTTCACGGTGTTTTTCAGCCGCGTGGCCGGGTTGGACTGACCCCGACGCACCCGCGCCGGGGCTGGCAGGCTCAGCGGCTCAATAGCGAGGCCGCGCCCGCACCACTGAACAGCCCGGCGCTGATGCGGTTGAACCAGCTCTGGCCTTTGCCGCTGCGCAGGTAGCGCGCGGCACCGTGGGCACCCAGGCCGTAGGCCAGCTTGCACAACAGGTCGAGCACGGTCCAGGTGGCGATCATTATCAGCAACTGCGGCAGGAACGGCTGCTGGCTGCTGAGGAACTGCGGCAGGAACGCGGCAAAAAACAGGATGTCCTTGGGGTTGCTGGCCCCCAGCACGAAGGCGCGGCCGAACAGCGCGCGAAAACGCGGCACCGGCGCCGCCTCCGGGACGGTCGCGCCGTGGGACGGCTGGCGCGATTGCTGCCAGCTCTGCCAGGCGAGGTAGAACAAATAGAGCGCGCCGACGATCTTCAACGCGCTGAAGAGTTGTTCCGAAGCGAGCAGCAATGCGCCCAGACCCAGGGCCGACGCGCTCAACAGGCAGATCGAGGCAATCACCCCGCCGAGAAATGCCGGGTACGAGCGGCGCAGGCCGTAGTTCAGGCTGTTGCTGATCATCAGCAACGACAGCGGCCCCGGGATCAGGATCACCACCAGCGCAGCGCCGCTGAACAGCAGCCAGGTTTCCAGACTCATTGCATGCTCCTTTTCTATAGAAAGACGAACTTGGCGATAAAGATCGCGCACAACACCCACAGGCTTACGGAAATCTCGCGGTACTTACCGGTGCCGGCCTTGAGCGCCACATAAGTGATAAAGCCCAGGGCGATACCGTCGGCGACCGAGAAGGTCAACGGCATCATGATCGCGGTGACAATCGCCGGGATGCTGTCGGTGGCCTCATCCCAGTTGATATGGGCCATGCTCGCCATCATCAGCATCGCCACATAGATCAGCGCGCCGGCGGTGGCATACGCCGGGATCATGCCCGCCAACGGTGCGAAGAACATGGCCGCCACAAACAACACGCCGACCGTCACCGCCGTCAACCCGGTACGGCCGCCTGCGGCCACACCGGCAGCGCTTTCCACGTAGCTGGTCACCGGCGGCACGCCCACCATGGCACCGAACACACTGGAAGCGCTGTCGGCCTTGAGGGCGCGGGACAGGTTATCGATCTTGCCGTCGGCGTTGACCAGCCCGGCGCGTTGCGCAACGCCCATCAGTGTACCCGCAGTGTCAAACATGTGCACAAACAGGAAGGCAAATACCACGCTGATCATGCTGACATTGAATACACCTTTTATGTCCATGGCCATCCAGGTCGGCGCCAGGCTCGGTGGCGTGGAGAGAATGCCGTTGTAGTGCACCAGGTCGAGGGACCAGCCGGCCAGGGTCACGGCGATGATGCTGATGAGGATCGCGCCGAACACCCGGTGGTAGCTGAGGATGGCGATCAGCAGGAAACACACCGCCGCCAGCAGTGGCGCTGGCTCGTGCAGTGAACCGAGCTTGATCAGCGTGGCCGGGCTGTCGACGATGATGCCGGCGGTTTTCAGGCCGATCACGCCCAGGAACAAACCGACGCCCGCGCCCATCGCGTGGCGCAGGCTGACCGGGATGCTGTTGAGCAGCCATTCGCGGATGCGCGACAGCGTGAGGATCATGAACAGCACACCGGAGATAAACACCGCACCCAACGCGGTCTCCCAGTGGTAGCCCATGGTGCCGACCACGGTATAGGTGAAAAACGCGTTCAAGCCCATGCCCGGTGCCAGGCCCACCGGCCAGTTGGCGTACAGGCCCATCAGCAGGCAACCCAGGGCGGCGGCGATACAGGTGGCGACAAACGCCGCGCCGTGATCGATACCGGCGTCGGCCATGATGTTGGGGTTGACGAAGATGATGTAGGCCATGGTGATGAAGGTGGTGAGCCCGGCGATCAGCTCGGTCTTCACTGTGGTGCCATGCAGGCGCAGTTTGAACAGGCGTTCGAGCCAGCCGTTCTGTGAGGGGGCAAGGTCCAGCGGCGAGGCTTCGGATTTGCGGCTATCCACAGCGAGTACTCCTCAAGCATTTTATTGTTATGTCCAGCGCGGGGCGCTGTGAGGTACTGGCGGGTTTTGTTGACCAATAGGTCAGGAACTCGCACGAAGCGAATTATGCTTTTGTATACAAAGAAAGCAAATAATGTTTTCTATTTTCTGCGTGAAAAGGATGAAAGGCAAAGCCAGGGCGCCACCGAGGATCAAGGCTGGCCTGCAAGTGCCTGGTTGACTGCGAGCCAACCGTTTACCGCTTCTTCGCCCGCTTCGCCGAAGGCGCGCTGCAACAACTTCACCTGTTCACGGCGCAGCGATTGCTCGAAACGCTGGCCTTCTTCGGTCAATTCCAACAGGCGTTTGCGCTTGTCGGTCTCGGACGCAACGCTGTCCACCAGGTGCATCTCCTGCAATTGGCGCAAGGGCATGTTCAGCGCCTGCTTGCTCACACCGAGCAATTCCAGCAGTTCCTTGACGCTCAGCGCCGGGTAGCGTGCGATAAAAAACACGATGCGCTGATGCACCCGGCTCAGCCCACGGCGCTCAAGCATTTCATCGGCCTTGGCAGTGAACGCCTGGTAACCGAAGAAGAACGCTTCCATGGCTTGTTGCTGGCTGCTTTGGTTTTTAAGGTCAAGCATATTGACGTATCCACTCAAGCTGTCGTAATTTCGGTCAACCAGTTTGACGTATTTCCAACAGGCTTCGCTAGCGGTGACCTTATGGCCTTCTCTGAACGTGTTACTCGCCTCAAAAGCTCCTTGATCCGTGAAATCCTCGCGGCCGCCCAGCGCCCGGAAGTGATGTCGTTTGCCGGTGGCCTGCCGGCCGAAGCCATGCTGCCGGCGCTGGACTGGGATGATATGCCGCTGAACATCGGCCAATACGGCATGAGCGAAGGCGAGCCGCAGTTGCGTGAACTGCTCGCCGCCGAGGCACGTGCGTTGGGTGTGCCGTGCCAGGCCAGCCAGGTGCTGGTGGTCAGCGGTTCCCAGCAAACCCTGGACCTGGCGGCCAAGCTGTATATCGACAAAGGCACCAGGATCCTGCTGGAGGGGCCGACCTACCTGGCCGCCCTACAGATCTTCCAGCTGTTCGGCGCCGACTGCCTTACCGTGCAACTGGAAGCCGATGGTCCCGACCTGACCAGCCTGCGCGCCAACCTCGAGCGCCATCGCCCAGCATTCGTCTACCTGATCCCGACGTTCCAGAACCCTTCGGCCGTGCGTTACAGCGAAGCCAAGCGCGAGGCCGTCGCCGCCTTGCTCGATGAGTTCGGCGTGACCCTGATCGAAGACGAACCCTATCGCGAGCTGACCTTCGACGGCGGCAGTGCGCAGCCCATCGTCGGCCGCTTGAAAAAAGCCAGCTGGATCTACACCGGCACGGTCTCCAAGACCCTGCTGCCCGGCCTGCGCGTGGGTTACCTGATCGCCAGCCCGGACCTGTTCCCGCACCTGCTCAAGCTCAAGCAATCGGCGGACCTGCACACCAATCGCGTCGGCCAGTGGCAGGCCATGCAGTGGATCGGCACGCAGAAATACCAGCAGCACCTGGTGGAACTGCGCGGTTTCTACCGTGAGCGCCGCGACGCATTCCAGGCTGCGCTGGCGCGTCACTTCGCCGATCTGGCCGACTGGCAAGTGCCCCAGGGCGGATTATTCTTCTGGCTGACCTTGAAACAGCCGCTCGATACCCGCACCTTGTTGGCACCTGCGCTCGATCAGGACGTCGCGTTCATGCCCGGTGAACCGTTCTTTTCCGAGCCGGACCAGCATTTAGGCTCACTGCGACTCAATTTCAGCCATATCGACCCGGCCCGCCTGGACGAAGGGCTCAAACGCCTGGCCGCGGTGGTCCGTCAAGCACAGCACGCGCAAGCGGCATAAGGGGAGCCCCATGTACAAGGTTTATGGCGATTACAAGTCGGGCAACTGCTACAAGGTCAAATTGATGCTCAACCTGCTGGGCATCCCGTATCAATGGGTGGATATCGACATCCTCAACGGCGATACCGAGACCCCTGAATTCCTGGCCAAGAACCCCAACGGCAAGATCCCGGTGCTGGAACTGGAAGACGGCACCTGCCTGTGGGAGTCCAACGCGATCCTCAACTTCCTTGCCGATGGCAGCGAATTCCTGCCCACCGAACCGCGCCTGCGCACACAAGTGCTGCAATGGCAGTTCTTCGAGCAGTACAGCCACGAGCCTTACATTGCGGTGGCGCGGTTTATCCAGTTCTACCTGAACATGCCGGAAGATCGCCTGGAGGAATACAAGACCACCCACAAGCGCGGTTACAAGGCCCTGAAGGTCATGGAGCGTCAGCTGCAAACCACGCCATACCTGGTGGGCGAGCAGTATTCGATTGCCGATATTGCGCTGTATGCCTACACCCATGTGGCCCATGAAGGTGGGTTTGACCTGACGCCTTACCCGGCCGTGCAGGCCTGGTTGAAGCGCGTGGCCAGCCATCCCAGGCATGTGGGCATGCTCGACTGATCACCGCGGTGAAAAAATGTGGGAGGGCGGTGCGACGATTCGACTTGCCCCCTCCCACATTCAGCTCGATGCCGTGCCAGATAATTCATCGTTCAGCAGGTCGAAACAGCGCTGTGCCGCCGGGCTCAATCCCATCCCGCTACGACTGATCAAGCCGATCTCGCGGTTCACCCCGGGATGATCGATGTGGATGCGCTTCAACCCCTCCAGACTGTCCGCCGCCGACTCCGGCAGTACGCTGATCCCCAGGCCCTGACGCACCAGCGCCAGCACCGTCGACATGTAGTTGGCCTCCATCCCGGCGTTCATCGTCAGCCGCGTCTCATCGAACAGCGCATCCACTTGCTCGCGTACGCTGCTGTCGCGGCCGGTGAGGATGATCGGCTGGTCCGCCAGTTGCTCCAGGGTCAATTGGCGATGGTGGGCGAGGGTGTGATCCAGGGGGACGAACGCACACAATCGATCATTCAGCACCGGCACGAACTCCAGGCCATGGCTTAGCCGCGCCCGTACGCCAATACCGAAATCCACTTCGCCTGCGCGGACCTGGGCATGAATGCGATGGGCCACCAGGTCCTGCAGGCGCACTTCGATCCCGGCAAAACGCTCGCGAAACAGGCGCAAGGCCGGGGGCAGGACGCCGGCGCAGACCGACGGCAGGGCCGCGAGGGTGACCACACCACGGCGCAAGGCCGCGAGGTCGCGGGAGCCGGTGACGATGTTGTCCAGGTCCAGCAGCAGTTTTTCCATCGGCCCGCGCGCGTCCTGGCCGGCAGCGGTGATGCTCACATGCCGGGGGCTGCGGTCGAGCAGGGCGACGCCGAGCCAGTCTTCCAGTTGTTGCACCTGCACGGTGAGTGCCGAAGGCGAAAGATGCAGCTCATGGGCGGCCTTGATAAAGCTGCCGGTGCGGGCCACCGCAAGGAACGCCTGAATGTGCTGGATCGAATTTTTCATTGTTGTTGTTCTCGAGCGTTTTGTTTTTACGAACATGACTGGCTGAACATTCCAATTTACAAAGAGTAACGCGCTTCCAATACTCCAGGGAAAACAATAACCGGCCACCAAGGCCGCTCTGGAGTAACCCATGCTCGCAACCCTGGGTGTCATTACCATCCTGTGCCTGCTCGCTGCCGTCATGAGCAAACGCCTTTCGCCACTGGTGGCTCTGATCGCATTGCCGATCATCGCCGCGCTGCTCGGTGGATTCGGCCTGCAAACCAGCGCCTTCATCATTACCGGCATCAAGAACGTCGCCCCCGTGGTGGGCATGTTCGTGTTCGCGATCCTGTTTTTCGGGATCATGACCGATGCCGGTATGCTCGATCCCATCATTGATCGCATCCTGCGCACGGTAGGGACACGTCCTACACGGATTGTCGTTGGGACTGCGACCCTCGCCCTGTTGGTGCACCTGGACGGTTCCGGTGCCGTGACCTTTCTGGTGACGGTGCCGGCGATGCTGCCGTTATATACGCGGCTGGGCATCGACAAACGCATCCTCGCCTGTGTTTGCGCGATGGCCGCCGGGGTCAATTTCCTGCCGTGGACCGGCCCGGTGTTGCGCTCTTCGGCGGCCTTGCACGTGCCGGTGGCGGACCTGTTCCAGCCACTGATTCCGGTGCAGATCGTCGGCCTGATCTTCGTCTTCGCCTGCGCCTGGTGGCTCGGCCGGCGAGAAGAAAAACGCCTCGGCCTGGGCGCCGGCTCCAGCGTGGACGCTGTGCCGCAACGAGTGCTCAGCGACGACGACATCAAGCTGCGCCGCCCCCGCCTGTTCTGGGTCAACCTGATCCTGACCGTGCTGGTCATGGTGGTGATGATCGCCGGCTGGGTCGACCCGGTGGTGATGTTCATGCTCGGCACCGTGGTAGCGCTGTGCATCAACTACCCGAACGTGGACGCCCAACGCGCACGCATTGATGCCCATGCGAAAACCGCCCTGACCATGGCCAGTATCCTGCTCGCCGCCGGGGTGTTCACCGGCATCATGCAAGGCACCGGCATGCTCAAGGCCATCGCTGAAGTGGCGGTGGCGCAGATTCCGGCGGGCCACGGCAAGTTGATTCCGGCGGTGGTGGGCTTTTTGTCCATGCCGCTGAGCATGCTGTTCGACCCCGATTCCTATTATTTCGGCGTGATGCCGGTGATCGCCGAAGTCGGCAAGGCCCTGGGCGTCGACCCGCTGCAAGTGGCCCAGGCGTCGTTACTGGGCGTGCACACCACCGGTTTCCCGGTCAGCCCGCTGACCCCGGCGACCTTCCTGTTGGTGGGCCTGTGCAAGATCGAATTGGCCGATCACCAGCGCTTCACCATCCCTTTTCTGTTTGCCGCGTCGGTGTTGATGACCCTGACGGCGTTGCTCTTGGGAGTGATTTGAAATGAAAACCTTGCGCATCGGTTCCGGCGCCGGCTACTCCGGCGACCGCATCGAACCTGCCGTGGAACTGGCCGAGCTGGGCGACCTGGATTACCTGGTGTTCGAGTGCCTGGCCGAACGCACCATCGCTTTGGCGCAACAGGCGCGAATCAGTGACCCGCAGGGGGGGTATGACCCGCTGCTCAGCGAGCGCATGCGCCGGGTGTTGCCCTTTGTCGGCCAGCATGAGGGGCGCCGTCGCCTGCGGGTGATCACCAATATGGGCGCGGCCAACCCGGTGTCGGCGGCGCTCGAAGTGCGGCGGATTGCCCATGAGCTGGGCCTGGGCCTCAAGGTGGTGGCGGTGGTCGGCGATGACGTGCTGGACGTCTTGCGCCCCGAGCAGGTACTGGATAACGGCCGAACCCTGGGTTCACTGGGCGCGCGACTGATTTCCGCGAATGCCTACCTGGGCGTCGACGGCATTCTTGATGCCTTGCGCGCCGACGCCGATGTGGTGATCACCGGGCGGGTGGCCGACCCGTCGCTGTTCCTCGCCCCGCAGGTGTTTGAATTCGGCTGGGCGATGGACGACTGGCAGCGCCTGGGGCGCGGCACGTTGGTCGGGCATCTGCTGGAGTGTGCCGGGCAGGTCAGCGGCGGCTATTTTGCCGATCCCGGTTTCAAGGATGTGGATGACCTCGCACGCCTGGGTTTCCCGTTGGCTGAAATCGATGCTGAGGGTGAGGCCGTGATCACCAAGGTTGCAGGCTCCGGTGGGCGGGTCAGTCGCGCCACCTGCACCGAGCAATTGATCTACGAAGTGCATGATCCTGCGGCGTATCTCACCCCGGACGTGACCGCCGATTTTTCCCAGGTGGGGTTTGACGAGGAGGGCGTTGATCGGGTGCGTGCCCACGGTGCTGCTGGCCGCGCACGGCCCGAGCAGTTGAAGGTGAGCGTCGGTTACCTGGATGGCTGGATTGGCGAAGGGCAGATGTCCTACGGCGGCCCCGGCGCGGTAGCACGGGCGCAGTTGGCGCGGGATGTCGTACTCAAGCGTTTGCAACTGATGGGTGTGAAGATGCAGGACGTACGCGCCGAACTGATCGGCATGGACTCGCTGCACGGTCCGCGCAGCAGCGTAGAGCCCTGGGAAGTGCGCCTGCGCGTGGCGGCCCGCTGTGAAGACCGCAGTGAAGCGGTGCGGGTCGGCAATGAAGTGGAAACCCTCTACACCAACGGCCCGTCCGGCGGCGGCGGTGCCAGCAAGAGCGTACGGCAGGTGGTGGCGGTGGCGTCATTGCTGCTGCCCCGTGACGCGGTCAACCCGAGGATCGAAGCATGAAACTGCACACGCTGGCCCATTCCCGTACCGGCGATAAGGGCGACACCTCGAACATTTCGATCATTGCTTACCGAGCCGAGGATTATCTGCTGTTGTGTGAACAGCTTACCGCCGAGCGCGTGGCCGACTTTTTTGCCGGCCTGCTGGAGCCTTACGCTGCCCCGGTGCGGCGCTATGAACTGCCGAATGTGCAGGCGCTGAACTTCGTACTGCCGGGGATATTGCGCGGCGGCGTAACCCGCTCGCTGGCACTGGATGCCCATGGCAAGTGCCTCGGCTCGGCGTTGCTGGAGCTGGACCTGGATTTGCCAACACCGAACTGAATGTGGGGGGGCAAACTCCCTCCCACATTGGATCTCAGCAGGTCTGTCAGACCGCAGCGAAACGCTTGTCCAGGTAATCGATGATCACCTTGGAGTCATACATCCAGGTGGTCTGGCCATTCTCTTCGATACGCAGGCACGGCACTTTGATCTTGCCGCCTTGCTCCAGCAGGGTCTGGCGGTCCTGCTCGTTGTTCTTCGCATCCTTCAGCGCCACCGGCACATTCAGGCGGTGCAGGGTGCGGCGGGTCTTCACGCAGAACGGGCAGGCGTGGAATTGATACAGGGTCAGGTCCTTGGCCGCTGCGTTCACCTGTGCCTGTTGTTCGGCAGGGCGCTGCTTTTTGCGCGGACGGGTAAGTAAGTCGCCGGCGATGATGACGTGGCCGAGGCCCACTCGAAGTGCTTTGACGAACATGGCTGAAACCTCTTGCCCATGAAGAAGGGGCCGCAGCTTACCTTAATTCTGCAGGCGAAAAAAAACCGGCGATGAACGCCGGTCTTTTCCTACGCAGCCTGTTACTTGATCAGGCTGAGGAATTCACTGCGGGTGGCCGCGTTTTCGCGGAACTCACCCAGCATCACCGACGTGATCATCGACGAATTCTGTTTCTCCACACCGCGCATCATCATGCACATGTGCTTGGCTTCGATCACCACGGCCACGCCCAAGGCGCCGGTCACTTGCATCACCGCGTCGGCGATCTGGCGGCTGAGGTTTTCCTGGATCTGCAGGCGGCGCGCATACATGTCGACAATCCGCGCGACCTTCGACAGGCCCAGCACTTTGCCGCTTGGGATATACGCCACATGCGCCTTGCCGATAAACGGCAGCAGGTGGTGTTCGCACAGCGAGTACAGCTCGATGTCCTTGACCAGCACCATTTCGCTGTTGTCGGAGCTGAACAAGGCACCGTTGGTGACTTCTTCGAGTGTCTGTTCATAGCCGCGGCAAAGGTACTGCATCGCCTTGGCGGCACGCTTGGGCGTGTCGAGCAGGCCCTCGCGGGAGACGTCCTCGCCGAGTTGGCCGAGGATCGCGGTGTAGTTTTGTTCCAATGTCACAGGACTGTTTCCGTATGGGTTTCAGAACGGTACGGTGTATGCCTGTACCAATGTGAAGCGCTGCCCGGCGCGCAACAGCGGCGGGTGATGTGGCGCACATAGTAGCGTAGGTGCGCCGACAGTTGTATTCCCGGACGATACCGATGTTAGAGTCGGCCTCCGTTGAGGAGGACGTGATGACCCCGCTGGAGCGAAGTATTTCTGAGCGCGCCCTGATCTTTGCCAAAGCAAATCGGACCCGCATTGCCCGTGAACTTGCCTGCCTGACTAAGTACCCAGGTGAAAATTATCCGGTTTCAGTGTTTATGGCGGGCTCGCCTGGCGCCGGCAAGACAGAAGTGTCCAAATCATTTATTCGCTTGATGGAGGAGGGGGGATCCAGTGCATTGCGAATCGACCCCGATGACTTCAGGGAATACTTTCCTGACTACACAGGCGCAAACTCCAGTCTTTTTCAACGTGGCGTAACTGCCATGGTGGAGAGGACTGTCGACCTCGTTTATCAGCAGCGCCAGTCTTTCCTGTTGGACGGAACGCTGGCCAACTTTGCCGTGGCTCGGAAAAATATCCAGCGCGCCCTTGATTAGGAAAACCGGTCTGCACAGGTTATCTACGTCTACCAGAAGCCTGAGCTGGCGTGAGTTTCTGGGGCGTCTTCAAGTCGATGTGCTCATCAAGGACACTGATGGCGGGGAGTCATACATCGGCATCGACCTATCGGCTGAGGAAATTGACGAACTCGTTATACAGCCCTACCATCCTGATCAACTTGAGCAAATTTTGACCGGAGTAGCCTTATGAAAGGCGAAATTACGGAAGTTGTAGAAAAATATTCATCCACCACCATGTCAGATTTTTTTCGAAGTGGTTCGGTAGAAGAAAAACGTGCTGTTTACAGAAGCGCAGCCGATACTGCGATCACCATGCAAAAGGCAGTGATCTCGCTGGCGAAAGAGAAAAAAGCGAAAGAGCTTTTCGACAACTGACGTTACTGGCAATACCACAATAGCCCAGCTCAATTGCTGGGCTTTTTATTACTTATTCGTCGCGCCCTTCCATCATCGTGCGCTTGAGCATCACATACACCGCACCCGCGCCCCCATGACGGGCCTGGCACGAGGTAAAGCCGAGCACCTGGGCATGCTGGCGCAGCCAGGTGTTGACGTGGCTCTTGATCATCGGCCGCTTACCGTCCAAGCGCACCGCCTTGCCATGGGTGACGCGCACGCAGCGAATTTCGAACTTGGTGGCTTCGGCGAGGAAGGCCCACAGGGTTTCCCGGGCTTTTTCCACGTTCATGCCGTGCAGGTCGAGGCTGCCTTCGAACGGGATCTGACCGGCCTTGAGCTTGCGCATCTGGCTTTCCTGTACGCCGTCGCGGGCCCACATCAGCTCGTCTTCGGGGCCGACGTCGATCACGAACTGGTCTGACAGGCCATCCACGGTGGTGGCATCGGTGCGCACGGTAGCAGCCTGGCGCAGCTTGGCGATCTGTGCGCGGTCGGCCTTGGGTTTGCCGGTGTCGGCGCGGTCGTGCTTGATCGGCTTGACGCCGCGCAGCTCGTTTTTGAACAGGGAAAAATCGTCGTCTTGCATGTCAGCCTCCGCGAAGGGCGGGCAGTTTACCTAAATCGCGGCGGCCGGGGCGCAGGAAACGCTATCCAAGCGCCATCAGTCGTGCTTTTTCATCAGGTGCGAGGCGATGTTCAGTGACAACGGCTGGCGCATCTTCCGACGGCTGCGGCGCCACAGCCACACGCCCAGCCACAGCACCAGCAGCCCGATCCCCAACAGAATCGCCGAGCCGCCAGGGCTGGCATTCAGTTCGCCAAGGGCCGGCGAGTGGCCAAACAAACCGGCGCCACCAGCGCCGGTCAACAGCAAACCTACTACCGCCAGCAGCGCGGCAATGCCGGCCACCAGGCGCAGACGCCAGTTGCTCGGGCCCTTGGGGCGCAAGCGACGAGCGTCAAAACCATCGGATATCTTCATTCCGACCTTTCCTCCAGGGTATCGGCCCTTCGACCGGAAGATACACAGGTTGTTCCTGTACCCGAGGTAAATGCGCCAAATGAGAGGGCTTTGCGGATGAGCGGGACCTTCAACAGGCCGCACCGCTCACCCGAAGGGCGATCAGATCAGGTCTTTAGTCAGTGCGAGAGTGGCAAAATTGTCAGCCATGATGGCCATCTCGGTCTGCTGCACATGCTCGGCGCTCAGGATGCCACCTTTGTAAGGCAGGTCGCGGGTGGCGCAGGCGTCTTCCACCAGGGTGCAGCGAAAGCCCAGGTTCTTCGCGGCACGCACGGTGGTGCTGACGCTGGAGTGGCTCATGAAGCCGCAGACGATCAGGTCCAGGGAACCGAGGTCCTGCAGGTGTTTTTCCAGGCCGGTGCCGTGGAAGGCGCTGGGCAGCAGCTTGCCGATGATGGTTTCGTCACCTTGAGGTTCGAGGCCGGGGATGAACTCACCGCGCTCGCCCTGGGGGTCAAACAGGCCGCCCACGGTACCCAGGTGGCGCACGTGCACGATCGGGCGCCCGGCGTTGCGCGCGGCGGCGACCAGTTGCTTGATATTGCCGACCGCCGCGTCCATGCCGGAGAGGGCGAGCGGGCCACTGAGGTATTCCTTTTGAGCGTCGATGATCACGAGGGTCGCATGGCCAAGGTTGGCAGCTGCGTAACCACGACCGCTGAGTTGAAACATCGTCTTTGGAACGGACATTCTGGGGCTCCTGTGAGGGGGGCTTTTGCGTCATTGTCCACTGGCTGAGCGGTTCTGTGAATCGCTACTATCGTAAGGTACGCCGTTGCTGGCGTGCAGCCATGTCAAGTGGCGGCGATGTTTAACCGAATGATGGCGATTTGGATGAAATCCGACGTATGGCAACAGCTTTTCGTACATCGTCGGTACAGGCGAAGGCTGTTAGAATCGCCAGTCGTTTTTTCCAGGAGTCTGCCCCCCGTGATCACATCTCGCCTGCGCACCTTGCGCGACCACATCCGTTGGGCCGTCAGCCGTTTCCATGGGGAAGACCTGTTTTTTGGCCATGGCACCGACAATGCCTGGGACGAAGCCCGGCAGTTGGTGCTCGGCGCTTTGCACCTGCCATGGGAAATTGCCGACAGCTACCTCGATTGCAACCTGGAAGAAGAGGAAATCTCTCACGTACAGCGTTTGTTGCATCGCCGTATTCATGAGCGGGTGCCCACGGCCTACCTGTTGAAAGAGGCGTGGTTCTGTGGCATGTCGTTTATCGTTGACGAGCGCGTGCTGATCCCGCGTTCACCCATCGGCGAGTTGATCGAAAACCGCTTCGAGCCTTGGTTGGCCCAACCGCCGGCGCGCATCCTCGACCTGTGCACCGGCTCCGGTTGCATCGGCATTGCCTGCGCCTACGAGTTCCAGGACGCCGAAGTGGTACTCGGCGACCTGTCCTTCGAAGCCCTGGAGGTGGCCAACCAGAATATCGAGCGCCATGGTGTCGACGAGCGCGTGTACACCGTGCAGGGCGACGGTTTCGACGGCCTGCCGGGCCAGCGCTTTGACCTGATCGTGTCGAACCCGCCGTATGTGGATGCCGAAGACTTTGCCGACATGCCGGACGAATACCAGCACGAGCCGGAGCTGGGCCTGGCCTGCGGCGACGATGGCCTGAACCTGGTGCGACGCATGCTGGCCGAGGCGGCGGACCACCTGACCGAGAAGGGTTTGCTGATTGTCGAGGTGGGCAACAGCCAAGTGCATGTTGACGCGCTGTACCCGGAAGTGGACTTCGCCTGGCTGGATTTCCAGCGGGGTGGGCATGGGGTGTTCATGCTCACGGCCGAACAGTGCCGGGAACACCAGGCAATCTTCGCCGCTCGGGTTTAACCAACCTTAGGGTAGAAAATGTGGGAGGGGGCAAGCCCTAATGCCAGTCAGTTAAGCGTACATCGCCTCCTACAAAAAGCCTTAACTGACTGGCATTAGGGGCAAGCCCCTCCCGCATTTCGATGGCTTTCCAGCCGGCTAGCGGTGCGTGGCAATCCAGATCAACAGCCCCGCCTGAAACACGGTGAACGCCACCAGGCAGGTGATGGTAAAGCGCAACCCGCTGTCCTCACGCTTGAACTTGGTGACCTTTTCTTCTTCCTTGCGCAGTTTCACTTCCTGCTCCAACAGGTTGTGCTCGGCCTGTTGCAGCATCTGCGCGGCTTCAAGGATCTCCACGAACTGCACCTTCTCGGTGTTCCAACTGTCCAGTACATCGCTGACCTTGCCCGGCTGCACGTTGCCTTTGAGGTGCTGCACATCGGCGTAGGCCACATCGAAACCCTGGACGCGCAGGAAGTGATCGCGGCGCAGGCGTGTGGCTTCGTTGAGTGCGTCCTTGTTGGCCAGGTCCACGCCGTCGACGCGGTAGCTTGACCATTTTTTCTTCGCCCACGCGGCGCCCTGGGCCACCAGGAAGCGACCGATGCCGCGGTTGGCCGGTTCGATTTCCAGGCTGTTGCCCGGGCCGAAGTGCACGCGGTGTTTATCGTGATCCACCCAGATATCCAGATGGTTCTGCTCGCGGCGCACCCGCTGCCCCGGTAATTGGATCACCATGCGCAACAGGCTGTGGTGTTTGTCATGGCGCTCGGCATAGCCGAACTGTACGAACCGCAGCGGCCGCAGGCCGGTGGCGCGGTCGGTGGCCAGCGGTGCCAGGCGCAGCATCTTGAAATGCTCGGCCTGAACATCCGCCCACGGCAGGGGCGCCGCCGTGTCGATAGCCTCGGTTTTTTCAGCCGGGGTGTCGGCGGTCGGTTCCGGTGTTGCTTCAGTGGTTGTCATGCGGTGCGATCCTGTCCAAGCCCTGCCAGTCGACAGTCTTTTTGCTGTCGACTCTGGGCTTATCGGCCGCTTTTTGCAGGACTGGAGGCAAATTGTCGCTTAACGGGGTTGAAGTCCGTCGATAAAGCCTGCCAAGCGGGTGCCCAGCTCAGCGGCGAGCGGCAATTGCGGGTCATTGTAGGAGGCCAATTGTTGCTTTACGTCGTTGGGCACGATGCGCATCACGTGGTTCATGCCTTCGATCACCGCCAGTTCGGCATCGGGCTTGGCCCTTTTGAGTTGCTCGGCGTCGCCCACACCGACCTGAATATCGTTGGTGCCCTGGATGATCAATGCCGGCATGCGCAGTTTTGCAAACGCCGCTGAAGGGTCGGCGCGAAACAGGCTGATCAGATACGGCTGCACGCTGGGTCGGAAAATGCCCTCCAGCGGGCCAGGCACATCGGCATCCACCTGGCCGGCCTTGAGGTGATCGAGGATTTCATTGCTGCGCAGCAGCAGGGCAGGGGGCAGGTGATCGGCCAGTTGCTGGCGGATGACCTGGTCGACCGGGCGGGCGCTGCCGGACAGGGATATCACCCCGGCCGGGTCGAGTTGCGGTGCGGCCAGTGCCGCCACCAGCGCGCCTTCGCTGTGGCCCAGCACAATCAGCGGGCCCATGCGTGTGTCGGCCTTGAGCAATTTGCCCCAGGCCACCGCGTCGGCCACGTAGGCCTCCAGGGTCAGGTTGCGTTCGTCGGGCGTGGCGGCGAGGCTGGCGGCCACACCGCGCTTGTCGTAGCGCACGCTGGCGATGTTGTGCCGGGCCAGCACCCAGGCCAGGCGCTTGAGGCTGTCATTGCGAGCGCCGTCGGCGCTGTTGCCGTTGCGGTCGGTGGGGCCGGAGCCGGCGATGATCAACACCACCGGCACCGGTTTATCGGACTGCGGCAGCAGCAGCGAGCCAAACAGTTCGCCGCTGCCGGTGTCCAGGCTGATCGGGCGTTGCAGTACGACAGGGGAGGCGGCGTCGGCCACGGCGGTAAACAGGGTCAGGGTAAACAGAAGAACTCGCAGCATCATCGCGCCATCATGAGGAAGGTGCCGGTTGGACCAAGGTCTACCGGTAAGGTTTCGAGGATGAACTAGTCGGTTAGCCTGCGTATACTGGCCGCCTTAAGTTATTACGGTTGACTTGATTCAACTGATTTCACGGAGCGCCCTGCATGTCCGGCAATACCTTCGGCAAGCTGTTCACTGTCACCACCGCGGGCGAAAGCCATGGCCCGGCGTTGGTCGCCATTGTCGACGGCTGCCCGCCCGGCCTCGAGCTGTCCCTGGAAGACCTGCAGCGTGACCTCGACCGCCGCAAGCCCGGCACCAGCCGCCACACCACCCAGCGCCAGGAGCCCGATGAAGTCGAGATCCTTTCCGGGGTGTTCGAAGGCCGTACCACCGGGTGCGCCATCGGCCTGCTGATTCGCAACACCGACCAGAAGTCCAAGGACTACTCGGCGATCAAGGATCTGTTCCGCCCGGCCCATGCCGACTACACCTACCACCATAAATACGGCGAACGCGACTACCGTGGCGGCGGCCGCAGCTCGGCGCGCGAAACGGCCATGCGCGTGGCAGCCGGGGCCATCGCCAAGAAATACCTGGCGACCCAGGGCATCGTCATCCGTGGCTACATGAGCCAGTTGGGCCCGATTGAAATCCCGTTCAAGACCTGGGACAGCGTTGAAGACAACGCCTTTTTCTGCCCTGACCCGGACAAAGTGCCGGAGCTGGAAGCCTACATGGACCAGCTGCGCCGCGACCAGGATTCGGTCGGCGCCAAGATCACCGTGGTCGCCGAAGGCGTCAAGCCGGGCCTGGGCGAGCCGATTTTCGATCGCCTCGACGCCGAACTGGCCCATGCGCTGATGAGCATCAATGCGGTGAAAGGCGTGGAAATCGGCGCCGGGTTCGCCTGCGTGTCCCAGCGTGGCACCGAGCACCGCGATGAACTGACGCCGGAAGGTTTCCTCAGCAACAACGCGGGCGGCATCCTCGGCGGTATTTCCTCCGGCCAGCCGATTGTTGCGCACCTGGCACTCAAGGCCACCTCGAGCATCACCACCCCGGGCCGTTCGATCGATGTACACGGCAACCCGGTGGACGTGATCACCAAGGGCCGTCACGACCCGTGCGTGGGCATCCGGGCCACGCCGATTGCCGAAGCGATGATGGCCATCGTGTTGATGGACCATCTGTTGCGCAATCGCGGGCAAAATGCCGATGTGCGCGTGAGTACCCCGGTGCTGGGCCAGCTGTGACGGCGCGGCGGTGACAGCCCTCCCGTACTGGCGCCTCTCCAGCTTCTACCTGTTCTACTTCGCCCTGCTCGGGGCGACGGCGCCGTTCCTGGCGCTGTACTTCGACCACCTGGGGTTCTCCAGCGCGCGCATCGGCGAGCTGGTGGCCATCCCCATGCTGATGCGCTGCGTGGCGCCCAACCTGTGGGGCTGGCTGGGCGACTACAGCGGCCGACGCCTGGCTATCGTGCGCTTCGGCGCGGTGTGCACCCTGCTGAGTTTTTCCCTGATCTTCGTCAGTCACACCTACGCCTGGCTGGCCCTGGTGATGGCCCTGCATGCGTTCTTCTGGCACGCGGTGCTGCCGCAGTTTGAAGTGATCACCCTGGCCCACCTGCAAAAACAGACCTCGCGCTATAGCCAGGTGCGCCTGTGGGGCTCCATCGGTTTTATCCTCACCGTGGTGATCATGGGCCGCCTGTTCGACTGGCTGAGCCTGGATATCTACCCGGTGGTGGTCGTGGTGATCATGGCCGGCATCATCGGTGCCAGCCTGTGGGTGCCGAATGCGCAGCCCGCCAGCCACGGCAATCGCCTGGCCGCTGATGGTTTCCTCAAACAGCTGCGCAGCCCCGGCGTACTGGCGTTTTACGCCTGCGTGGCGCTGATGCAAATGAGCCATGGCCCGTATTACACCTTCCTGACCCTGCACCTGGAACACCTTGGCTACAGCCGTGGCATGATCGGCATGCTGTGGGCCCTGGGGGTGGTGGCGGAAGTGCTGATGTTCCTGGGCATGAGCCGCATCCTCACACGTTTTTCGGTACGCCGGGTGCTGCTGGCCAGTTTCCTGCTGGCGGCCCTGCGCTGGCTGTTGCTGGGCTCGTTTGCCGAACTGCTGTGGGTGCTGTTGCTGGCGCAGGTCATGCACGCTGCCACGTTCGGCAGTTTTCACGCGGCGGCGATTGCCTTTGTGCAGCGCAGTTTTGGCGATAAGCAACAAGGCCAGGGCCAGGCGCTGTACGCCGCCCTGGCCGGCACCGGCGGTGCGCTGGGTGCGCTGTATTCCGGTTACAGCTGGAACCTGCTGGGGCCGACCTTCACCTTTAGTATTGCCAGCGTCGCCGCCCTGGCCGCGGCCGCTATCATCGGTTTTCGATTGCAAGAGCAGAACCAAGGAACCCTTCAATGAGTTATGTCGCCGTCTACCCCGTCGCTTCACCGGATACCCCGAACAAGGTCCTGACCCATGTCGACGACATCGCCGCTACCCTGGCCGAGCACGGTGTGCGGTTCGAGCGCTGGCAGCCTGCCCTGATCGAGAGGGGCGCCAGCGACGCTGAGATGATTGCCGCCTATCAGCCGCAGATCGATGCCCTCGGCTACGGTGCGGTGGCGGTGCTCAGTGTCACCAGCGACCACCCGCAAAAAGCCGAATGGCGTGCCCGGTTCCTGGATGAACGCCGCTACAGCGAAGACGAAGTGCGTTTTTTCATCGCCGGCCAGGGCTTGTTCAACCTGCATGTTGGCGACTACGTGTATGCCGTGCGTTGTGAGAAAAACGACCTGCTGGTGATCCCGGCTGGCATGGCGCACTGGTTTGATATGGGCGAGAACCCCCACTTGGTCATGCTGCACTTGTTCAACACCGCGCAGGGGTGTGTACCGACGTTCACCGGCGACGATGTTGCCAGCCATTTCCCAGGTTTGGACGATTGAACTCAGGTAATTGGAATCTTCAACCCCGGCGAGTTGGAAGTTGTTGTGGGAATAAGCTTAGTTACGCGTAGGGTTTGGCTGTTTATCCAGGGCAATGCGCACTGAAACCATTCGTTATGTAACTCTCTGCGTCGCCAGTGTTTGTGCCACCTGTCAATAGGAGGAATCCGAATGGTGGTAGGGCATCAGCCAATAAAAGGAGAGATGTAATGAATGGCCCAGAGGAGTCGTGTCCGCCGCCGTGTGTCGTAACCAATGCTGTCAGGAGACGCCTGAGCCTGTCCGGTAAGCCCCTGACTCCAGCGGAATTGGAGATCTTACGCTGGGCCTCGGAGGGCAAGACTGTCTGGGAAATCAGCCAGATTCGTGCCACGTCCGAAGCCACCGTCAAATTCCACCTGCGCAATATCTACGGCAAGCTGGAAGTCACTAACCGCGTGCAGGCGATGAATGAGGCGGCTCGCCAAGGCCTGTGCTGACACACATCAATAAAAAGGCCGCGACGCTCAATAGCGTCGCGGCCTTTTCATGACTGCGGTATTTACGCCGAGTGGTAGGTCGGCAGGGCAAAGCGGTTCTGGCTTTGCAGCATGGAAATTTGCGGCAATTCACTGGCTTGTTCGGCCAAGTCGCGACGAATCGCGCTGATCACCCAGGTCAATTGATCGGCGGTGTGCAACTGCTGGTAAGAGATCGAACGCTTGACCTGCTTGCCGTCACTGTTGCGCAGGGTCAACAGAATGCCGCCGTCGGGACGTGGCTGGGTGGTGACATCGTAGTTGGAGAATACTGAAGCGAATTTATCTTGGATCAGGCTCATGTCTATCAGCTCCTTTGGCTCAAGTTGGCAAGCATGGAGTGATAGGTGCAGTGATTGTGCCAGCTCATGATTTATAAAAATATCGTTATAAATCAATAGATTGAAAATATCTTGGATTTTCGATTTCGTGCAATTTGCATGAATGGCCATCATGCATCCTGCATTTTGCGCTACTCGATAGGGTGGGATGGGCGCGTCGATACTCGTAAAGACTGTTTCTGCGCAGCTAAATTCCTTTTTTGAGGGCATGCCGGTTGGGATACAAAACTTTTCAAATCCCGCGTGTACAGCCGAAGAACGGCTGACGTATTTTCCTGCAATGCATTCGGCCTTCCGCTTACGGAGGTATCGGTGCTTTTGGATCAGACGAAGAATAAGAAAAAGGACGTTCCTCCATGAGTCACCCGCACAACGACATGATCACCTGGGGCAAGCTGCTGAGTAAGGTGCCGGCCATCGTCCGTGCCTTGCCGCGCGTAGTGCGGGGCATGCGTGCCGCCAATGTCACCGACCCCGCGCAGCCTTGCGGGCTGGGCTGGCACTTTGAGCAAGCCACCCTGCGCAACCCCGACGGCAACGCGTTGCTGTACGGCGACCGTGTGCTCAGCTACACCGACGCCAACCAGCGTGCCAACCGTATTGCCCATCACCTGCAAGCCCAGGGCATCGGCAAGGGTGACGTGGTGGCGCTGTTTATCGAAAACCGCCCCGAATTACTCTTGAACGTGCTGGCCGTGGCCAAGCTGGGTGGCATCTGCGCGATGCTCAATACCGCGCAAACCCAGGCGGCGCTGGTGCACAGCCTGACCCTGGTGAGCCCGGCAGCCATTATTGTCGGCGCGGAACTGGTGGCCCCCTATGACGCGGTGCGCGATCAGGTGGCCATCGCGGCTGATCGAACCTGGTTCGTCGCCGATCAACCGTCCAGCCTGGTACCGCAGGGTTATATCGACCTGGTGGCTGCGAGCGCCGAGTGCCCGGTGGACAACCCTGCCAGCACTGCGCAGATCTTCTTTAACGACCCTTGCTTCTATATCTACACCTCCGGCACCACCGGCCTGCCGAAGGCCGGCATCATGAAACATGGCCGCTGGACCAAAACTGCCGTCAGCTTCGGCAGCATCGCGCTGGACATGGGCCCTGACGACGTCCTGTATTGCACTTTGCCGCTGTACCACGCCACCGGCCTTTGCGTGTGTTGGGGCTCGGCGATTGTCGGGGCATCGGGCTTCGCCATTCGCCGCAAGTTCAGCGCCAGCCAGTTCTGGGACGATGCGCGCCGATTCAAGGCGACCACCCTCGGCTACGTCGGTGAGTTGTGTCGTTACCTGCTCGACCAGCCACCCGGTGAAAACGACCTTGATAACCGCGTGACCAAGATGGTTGGCAATGGCTTGCGCCCCGGCGTGTGGGCGCAGTTCAAGGCACGCTATGGCGTGGAGCATATCTGCGAGCTGTACGCGGCCAGTGACGGCAATATCGGTTTTACCAACGTGCTGAATTTCGACAACACCATCGGTTTCTGTCTCCAGCACTGGGCGCTGGTGGACTACGCCCATGACAACGGCGAGCCGCTGCGTGGCAGCGACGGTTTTATGCGTAAAGTCCCCACGGGCGGGCAGGGCCTGTTACTGGCCAGGATCGATGAAAAATCGCCCTTCGACGGCTACACCGACCCGGAAAAGAATCGCCGGGTGGTACTCACCGACGTGTTTGAAAAAGGTGATCGCTACTTCAATACCGGCGATTTGTTGCGCAGCATCGGCTTTGGCCATGCGCAATTTGTGGATCGCCTGGGGGATACCTATCGCTGGAAAGGTGAAAACGTGTCCACCACCGAGGTCGAGAACGTCCTGCTGCAACACCCGCAGATCGCCGAAGTGGTGGCTTATGGCGTCGAGATCGAAAACACCAATGGCCGTGCGGGCATGGTCGCCATCACCCCGAGTGAGTCCCTGGCCTCGCTGGACATGCGCGAGTTGCTGCAATTCGCCCACGGCCAGTTGCCGCACTATGCAGTGCCGCTCTTCCTGCGGATCAAGGTCAAGATGGAAACCACCGGTACCTTTAAGTACCAGAAGGTCAAGCTCAAGGAAGAGGCCTTTGATCCGGACAAGGCCGGCAATGACCCGGTGTATGCCTGGTTGCCGGGGTCGGACTGCTATGTGCCGGTCACCGGGCAACTGTTGGCACAGATCCAGGGTGGTCAGTTCCGCTATTGATTCTGTCTATGGCCGCTTTTGGTAAAAAGGGCATGACAGTGGGGAACTCCCTCGCGACACTGGCGGCCTATAAAGCACCAGACAAGGAGCCCCCACATGTCAGACCACGCCAAACAAATGACTGAAGACGAAGCCGCCGAATTTGCCGAGCAGGTCTTCGACGTCGCCCGCAAAGGCGACGCCGCCATGCTCGCCGCGCTCCTGGCCAAAGGCTTGCCGGCCAACTTTCGCAATCACAATGGCGATACCTTGCTGATGCTGTCTGCCTACCACGGCCATGCCGAAGCGGTAAAAGTGCTGCTGGAGTTCAAGGCCGACCCGCTGATCGCCAATGACAAGAACCAGCTGCCCATCGCGGGCGCGGCGTTCAAGGGCCACTTGCCGGTGGTCAAGGCGCTGATTGAAGGGGGCACGCCGATCGAGGCCGCCTCGTCCGACGGTCGTACTGCGTTGATGATGGCCGCCATGTTCAACCGCGTCGACATGGTCGACTACCTGCTCAGCCAAGGCGCCAACCCCAAGGCCACCGATGCCCAGGGCGCGACTGCGCTGGCGGCGGCGCAGACCATGGGGGCGAAGGACACGGCGGCGCAGCTGGAGAAACTGGTGTAGGCTGTGCGCCCTCAAAAACCAGCCCGCTACAGGATCACCCCATGAAAACCGCCCTCGTCGAACTTATCAGCAAAATCAGCGCCGGGGTCATGGGCGAGGATGAGGTGGCGCGCATCGCCGAAGAGGCCGCCCAGGCCTACGCCGACCCGGCGGCCTTCCTGGCCGCCAACCCGGATATCAACTACGACGACAGCTTTCCGATCCCGCTGGGGGAGTGGGTGGTGGTCGGCAGCCTGCCGGATACCGTGCTGTTCCAGGCCGATACCTATGGCGACCTGTTTGCGCAGATCGTCGCGTCGTTCGGCCCGGGTGTGGCGTTCAACCTCAAGCCCAAGCAACTGGCCAAGACTGACGGCCTCACCGCCCTGAACCGTATCCAGATCCAGATGAGCGCCCTGAGCCCGGAAGACGGCGGTTATGTGCTGCTCAACTTCAGCCAGTTGCTGGACGACGAGATCCAGGCGGTGCTGGTGTTCGGCAATGACCTGCCGCGCGTGCTGGCGTTGTGCGCCGAAGTCGGCATCCAGGCCGAGCCGTCCCTGGAAGCGCTGAAGGTTGCCGTGCACGTCTGAAATAAAACGGAACCCCGGCCAGGGCTGGCTATCCTACAAGGGCATGCCCTCACTTAGGAGCGACACCATGGGTTCCACTTTCAACGGTCTGATCGGGCTGATCATCCTGGCGCTGGATATCTGGGCGATCATCAATGTGTTCAAAAGCGGCGCAAGCACCGGGGCCAAGGTGTTGTGGATCCTGTTGATCCTGCTGCTGCCGGTACTGGGCCTGATCATCTGGGCTATCGCCGGGCCGCGCGGCAACGTGCGGATCTGACCCCGCACCCTCCTTGTAGCAGCTGCCGAGCCTTGGCGAGGCTGCGTCAGCGGTGTATCAGACACACCGCACACGCAGCCTCGCCAAGGCTCGGCAGCTGCTACGGTACTTGCTCGTTTCTTCGCTGCATTTTGTGTATCGAAATATTCGCTGCACACAATTTTCACATCTTATCCAAGACAATCCGCCGGCTCTATCTTTCCCTGCCAAGGCCCTGCCTCAGGTGCTTTTAAAGGCGGCGCAGCGGTGCTCGTTCAGTAATTAATAGCCTTGATGCCGTTGATCGGGCACCATTCGCGCCACTGCACTACTTCGTCACTAAACTTCCAATGGGTCCTGAAACGACATGGCAAACCCGGACGCCCTGAGTCAGCAGCGAGCTTCTAATCGCCTGCTGCAACCGACCGTCAAATCCCATCTGGCGTACACGCTGCTCTGCGCACTGGTCATGATGGTGATGCTCTCCCTGCTGCGCCTGGCGCTGCTGGTCTACAACCGCGAGATGATCCTCGACACGCCGGCCTCGACCTTCCTTGAAGCGTTCGCCAACGGCCTGCGTTTTGACATCCGCCTGGTGGTCTACCTGCTGATCCCGCTGCTGCTGGCACTGTTCAGCGTACGGGCCATGGCCGCGCGTGGGTTCTTCCGCTTCTGGCTGACCCTTGCGTCCAGCATCGCCCTGTTCCTGGGCTTGATGGAGATGGACTTCTACCGCGAGTTCCACCAGCGCCTCAACGGCCTGGTCTTCCAGTATGTGAAGGAAGACCCGAAAACCGTGATGAGCATGCTCTGGTACGGTTTCCCGGTGGTGCGCTACCTGCTGGCCTGGGCCGTGGGCACGCTGATCCTGAGCATCGCGTTCAAAGGTGCCGACCGCGCCACGCGCCCACGTGGTCCGTTCAGTGGTGGCAGCATCGGCACGCGCCAGGTGGCGCCGTGGTACAGCCGCATCGCGGTGTTCGTGGTATGCCTGCTGATCGCCGTGGTTGCCGCCCGTGGCACCCTGCGCCAGGGCCCGCCGCTGCGTTGGGGTGATGTGTACACCACCGATTCGAACTTCGCCAACCAGTTGGGCCTCAATGGCACCTTGTCGCTGATCGCGGCGGCCAAGGCCCGGTTCGGTGAAGACCGCTCCAATGTCTGGAAGGCGACCCTGGACCAGCCGCTGGCCACCCAGACCGTGCGTGACATGCTGGTGCTGCCACAGGAAAAACTGGTCGATACCGACATCGCCGCCGTGCGCCGCGACTACACGCCGCCGGCCGAGAAGACCCTGCCGATCAAGAACGTGGTCGTGATCCTGATGGAAAGCTTCGCCGGTCACTCGGTAGGCGCCTTGGGGCGTCCCGGCAATATCACGCCGTACTTCGACAAACTCTCCAAGGAAGGCCTGCTGTTCGACCGTTTCTTCTCCAACGGCACCCATACCCACCAGGGTATGTTCGCCACCATGGCCTGCTTCCCGAACCTGCCAGGCTTTGAATACCTGATGCAGACCCCGGAAGGCAGCCACAAGCTGTCGGGCCTGCCGCAGTTGCTCAGCGCCCGTGATTTCAACGACGTGTATGTCTATAACGGCGACTTCGCCTGGGACAACCAGTCGGGCTTCTTCAGCAACCAGGGCATGACCAACTTCATCGGCCGCAACGACTTCGTCGACCCGGTGTTCTCCGACCCGACGTGGGGCGTGTCCGACCAGGACATGTTCAACCGTGGCCTGGAAGAGTTGAAGGCCCGTGAAGGCGGCAAGCCGTTCTACGCACTCCTGCAAACCCTGTCCAACCACACGCCGTACGCATTGCCGACGCCGTTGCCGGTGGAGAAAGTCACTGACCGTGGCAGTCTCAACGAGCATTTGACGGCCATGCGTTACTCGGACTGGGCCCTGGGCCAGTTCTTTGAAAAGGCCCGCAAGGAGCCGTACTTCAAGGAAACCCTGTTCGTGATCGTGGGCGACCATGGCTTCGGCAACGAACAGCAGATCACCGAGATGGACCTGGGTCGCTTCAACGTACCGATGCTGATGATTGCACCGGGTGTGCAGGAGAAGTTCGGCGAGCGTGACCACACCGTGGGCACCCAGATCGACATCGTGCCGACCATCATGGGCCGCCTGGGTGGCGACACCCTGCACCAATGCTGGGGCCGCGACCTGCTGAACCTGCCGGAAGGCGACAAGGGCTTTGGCGTGATCAAGCCATCGGGCAGCGACCAGACCGTGGCCTTGGTCACCGCAGACCGCATTCTGGTACTGCCCAAGGAAATGCCACCGAAGCTGTGGCAATACGAACTGGGCGCCAACCCGAGCGGTAAGGTGATTGCCGAATCGCCGGACGAGGCTGCACTCAAGCAGAAACTCGAAGCGTTCCTGCAAACCGCGACCAAGAGTTTGCTGGATAACACCGCAGGTGTTGTAAACGGTAAGCCGGACTAATTAACCGGCAATAAAAAAGAGGCCTTTTTCAAGGCCTCTTTTTTTTGCTTCGTTATTACCGCGGGGCGGTTATATCCGGCCCAGCAACAACAGGACCAGCAGTACCACCAGCACTACACCGAGGATACCCGACGGGCCATAACCCCAATTACGCGAGTGCGGGAATACCGGCAGGCCGCCGACCAGCAGGAGGATCAAGATAATGATCAGAATGAGGCTCATGGTTTTTTCCTTATTGTCTTTCTGCAAAGACCGGTTGTTTAACGATAGGCCTGCAGAGTTAATTACAGACGCCTTAACTACTCCGACTCTGGTGCTTCGCAGAAAATTCCATGTTTTTTTAAAGCATTTCGATCAGTCGCTTATTTCTTTTAATTCGCGCTCATCCAGCACTTATTAGTTGAAAAACATTGAACTTAGGCGGACGGCAGGTATCCGACCCGGCCCACGGTTTGCCTGGGGCATTCATCACTCTGATGGTGCGTGGGTGCAGGAAAAACCTTCGCTACACTGCCGATCACTTCTTCTGTGAACCACAAGGCTACTTCCTATGCAAAATCGCATGATGATCACTGGCGCCGGGTCCGGCCTGGGTCGTGAAATCGCTCTGCGCTGGGCCCGTGAGGGTTGGCAGTTGGCCTTGTCGGACGTCAGCGAGCCAGGCTTGCAGGACACCCTGAAGCGCGTGCGTGAAGCCGGTGGCGATGGCTTTATCCAGCGCTGCGACGTGCGCGACTACAGCCAGCTCACGGCGTTTGCCCAGGCCTGCGAAGTGAAGCTGGGCGGCATCGATGTGATCGTCAACAACGCCGGCGTAGCCTCGGGCGGCTTCTTTGCCGAGCTATCGCTGGAGGACTGGGACTGGCAGATCGCAATCAACCTGATGGGCGTGGTCAAGGGCTGCAAGGCGTTCCTGCCGCTGCTGGAAAAGAGCAAGGGCCGCATCATCAACATCGCCTCGATGGCGGCCCTGATGCAGGGGCCGGCCATGAGCAACTACAACGTGGCCAAGGCCGGTGTGGTGGCGCTGTCGGAGAGTTTGCTGGTGGAACTCAAGCAGCAGGAAGTCGGCGTGCATGTGGTGTGCCCGTCGTTCTTCCAGACCAACCTGTTGGACTCGTTCCGTGGGCCCACACCGGCGATGAAGGCGCAGGTAGGCAAGCTGTTGGAGAGTTCGCCGATCTCGGCGGCGGACATTGCCGACTACATCTACCAGCGTGTGGCGCAGGGCGAATTCATGATCCTGCCCCATGAGCAGGGGCGGATGGCCTGGGCCCTGAAGCAGAAGAACCCGCAGTTGCTCTATGACGAAATGACCACCATGGCCGACAGGATGCGCGCCAAGGCACAGGCTGTTAAGGGCTGATCAGGCAGTAGTCTGTCAGGCAATTTACCTGCATGGGTAGGCATTGCCTGATTTTGCCGCGAGGCATTGCTGCGCCCACACCCAGCGCGCATGGTCGGGGTCCTGTCATTCAATAAGGACAACCGCCATGCTGGTCTTAAGCCGCGCCGTAGGCGAAATCATCGCCATCGGTGATGACATCACCGTGCGCATTCTCGAGCTGAACGGTAATCAGGTGAAATTTGGTGTTGTTGCGCCCGTCGGGGTGCATGTCCATCGCGCCGAGGTGTACCAAAAGATCCTCAAGCGTCAAACCCCGCAATCCCAGCCCGCCACCAACCCCTGAGTCAGTCGAACAGATGCTTGGGCACATCGTGCTTGAGCATCAACTGGCACTGCTCGCTGTCCGGGTCGAACACAATCAGCGCCTGGCCCTTGGTCAGCGCCTGGCGCACCCGCAGCACGCGGGTTTCCAGGGGCGTGTCGTCACCATTGTCGGTGCCGTCGCGGGTCACGAAGTCTTCGATAAGGCGGGTCAGGGTGTCGACTTCAAGTGCGTCGTAGGGAATCAGCATACAAGCCTCAGATGATGGATCCCGGCGATCCTACTGCGCCGGGACCGCAGTTGCCAGCGTCAGGACTTCTGGCCGACCAGGCTGTCCACCGATGGCACACGCGTGTCGCTCTCCATCTGCGTTTCGTGCTCGATCTGATGGCTGAACCGATCCAGTGAGCCCTGGGCCGGTTGTGCGTCACTGGCGAACACCGGCGGGCTGAGGATATACGCGCCCAACAGCCGGCTCAGTGCTGCCAGGCTGTCGATATGGGTGCGCTCATAACCATGGGTCGCATCGCAACCGAACGCCAGCAGCGCCGTGCGGATGTCGTGGCCGGCCGTCACCGCCGAGTGGGCATCGCTGAAGTAATAGCGGAACAGGTCGCGGCGCACGGGCAAGTCGTTATCCGAAGCCAGGCGCAGCAGGTGGCGGGAGAGGTGATAGTCATACGGCCCGCCGGAATCCTGCATGGCCACACTGACCGCGTGCTCGCTGGAGTGCTGGCCGGGAGCGACCGGGGCGATATCGATACCGACAAATTCACTCACATCCCAGGGCAGGGCCGCCGCAGCGCCGCTGCCGGTTTCCTCGGTGATGGTGAACAGCGGGTGGCAGTCGATCAGCAACGGTTCGCCGCTGTCGACGATGGCCTTGAGCGCAGCCAACAGCGCGGCGACGCCGGCTTTGTCGTCCAGGTGGCGGGCACTGATATGCCCGCTCTCGGTGAACTCGGGCAACGGGTCGAACGCCACATAGTCACCGATGCCGATCCCCAGGGAATCGCAATCGGCGCGGGTGGCGCAATAGGCGTCCAGGCGCAATTCCACGTGGTCCCAGCTCACCGGCATTTCATCCACGGCGGTGTTGAACGCGTGCCCGGAGGCCATCAACGGCAACACGCTGCCACGGATCACCCCGTTGTCGGTAAACAGACTGACGCGGCTGCCTTCGGCAAAGCGGCTTGACCAGCAGCCAACCGGGGCGAGGGTCAGGCGGCCATTGTCCTTGATCGCACGCACGGCGGCGCCAATGGTGTCCAGGTGCGCCGACACCGCGCGGTCGGGGCTGTTTTTCTGGCCCTTGAGGGTGGCGCGAATGGTCCCGCGCCGGGTCATTTCAAACGGGATGCCCAGCTCTTCCAGGCGCTCGGCGACGTAGCGCACGATGGTGTCGGTAAACCCGGTGGGGCTGGGAATGGCGAGCATTTCCAGCAGGACTTTTTGCAGGTAGTTGAGATCCGGTTCGGGGATGGTTCGGGTCATAAAGGTTTCCTTTAGTTGCAAGCTTTGAGCTGCAAGCTTCAAGTTAAAAGCGGTATCTGAGGCTTGCCGGCATTGCTCTAGGCTTGAGGCTTGCAGCTTGTAACTTGAGGCTATCCACTGTGGGGGAATAGCAGGTCCACAAACTTCTCCGCCGTCGGCTGCGGTTCATGGTTGGCCAGGCCGGCCCGTTCGTTGGCTTCGATAAACACGTACTCGGGCTGATCGGCAGCGGCCACCATCAGGTCCAGGCCCACCATGGGGATATCCAGGGCGCGTGCGGCGCGCACGGCGGCGTCCACCAGCGTGGGGTGGAGGATCGCCGTGACGTCTTCCAGGCAACCGCCGGTGTGCAGGTTGGCGGTACGGCGCACGGCCAGGGTCTGGCCCCGGGGCAGGATGCTGCTGTAGTCGTAGCCGGCGGCGTGCAGGGTGCGTTCGGTTTCTGCATCCACGGGGATTTTGCTTTCGCCGTCGGTGGCCGCCTGACGGCGTCGGCTCTGGGCTTCGATCAGCGCGCCGATGGAATGCTGGCCGTCACCGGTCACTTCGGCGGGGCGGCGGATCGCGGCGGCGACCACCTCGAAACCGATCACCAGGATGCGCAGGTCCAGGCCTTCGTGAAAGCTTTCGAGCAATACGCGGCTGTCGAACTGCCGCGCCGCTTCGATCGCCTGCTGCACCTCTTCGATGCTCTGCAGATCCACCGCCACGCCCTGGCCTTGCTCGCCATCGAGCGGCTTGACCACGACGCGCTGGTGTTCGTCGAGGAACTCCAGATTGTCATCGGCGCTGCCCGCCAGTTGTTGCGCAGGCAGTTTCAAGCCCGCCGCTTTCAACACCTTGTGGGTGAGGCTCTTGTCCTGGCACAGGGTCATGCTGATCGCGCTGGTCAGGTCGCTCAGCGACTCGCGGCAGCGCACGCGGCGGCCACCATGGCTGAGGGTGAACAAACCGGCATCGGCGTCATCCACCTGCACATCGATGCCGCGTCGATGGGCCTCTTCGACAATGATCCGCGCATACGGGTTGAACCCCGCCTGCGGGCCGGGGCCGAGGAACAGCGGTTGGTTGATACCGTTCTTGCGCTTGATCGCAAAGGTGGTCAGCGCACGGAAGCCGAGCTTGGCGTAGAGGTTCTTGGCCTGGCGATTATCGTGCAGCACAGACAGGTCGAGATAGCTCAGGCCACGGCTCATAAAGTGCTCCACCAAGTGGCGTACCAACACTTCGCCCACGCCGGGGCGTGTGCACAGCGGGTCGACCGCCAGGCACCACAGGCTGCAACCGTTTTCCGGGTCGTGGAAGGCTTTCTGGTGATTGAGGCCCATCACGCTGCCGATCACCGCGCCACTGTCTTCGTCCTCGGCCAGCCAGTACACCGGGCCGCCTTCATGGCGCGGTGTCAGGCGTTCGGCGTCGACCGGCAGCATGCCGCGGCCTTGATACAACTGGTTGACCGCCAGCCAATCGGCCTCGCTCTGCACCCGGCGAATGCGGAAACCGCGAAACACGCGGGTGGACGGGCGATAGTCGCTGAACCACAGGCGCAGGGTGTCGGATGGGTCGAGGAACAACTGCTGCGGATCAATCCCGAGGATCTGCTGGGGCGCGGCCACATACAGCGCGATATCGCGCTCGCCGGGCTGTTCGTTGAGCAGCTCCTGGGCCAGGCTGGCCGGGTCCGGGAAGGTATGGCCGATCAATAGCCGGCCCCAGCCGCAATGCACCGCAATCGGCTCGGCGGCCAGCGGGCTGCCATCTTCGGCCAGGCGCGCTTGCAGGCGCTCGTAGGTCGGCGCCTGGCCCTTTAACAAGCGTTGGCTGTAAGCCGCTGCATGGGGTTTCATCAATCAGATTCCTTGTTCGCTGAGCCACAGGTTCAACGCGGCCAGTTGCCACAGCTTCGAGCCGCGCAACGGGGTCAATTGACCTTGCGGGTCGGTGAGCAGGCGGTCGAGCATGGCCGGGTTGAACAGGCCGCGATCCTGGCTTGGGTCCAGCAGCAGTTCGCGCACCCAATTCAGGGTGTCGCCCTGCAAATGCTTGAGGCCCGGCACCGGGAAGTAGCCTTTCTTACGGTCGATGACTTCGCTCGGAATCACCCGGCGCGCGGCCTCTTTCAACACTTGCTTGCCACCGTCGGGCAATTTGAATTTGCCCGGCACGCGCGCCGACAGTTCCACCAGGCGGTAGTCGAGGAACGGCGTGCGCGCTTCCAGGCCCCAGGCCATGGTCATGTTGTCGACGCGTTTGACCGGGTCATCCACCAGCATCACCGTGCTGTCCAGGCGCAGGGCCTTGTCCACGGCGGCGTCCGCGCCGGGCATCGCAAAATGCTCGCGCACGAAGTCGCCGGCGGCGTCGTTGGCGGTCAGCCATTTCGGTGCGACGGTGGCGGCGTAGTCATCGTAGCTGCGGTCGAAGAACGCCTCGCGGTAGGCGGCATACGGGTCGCTGGCGCCATCCACCTGCGGGTACCAGTGGTAACCGGCGAACAGCTCATCGGCGCCCTGGCCGCTCTGCACCACCTTGCAATGCTTGGCCACTTCCCGCGACAGCAGGTAGAAGGCGATGCAGTCATGGCTGACCATCGGCTCGCTCATGGCGCGGAACGCCGCCGGCAGTTGTTCGATGATCTCGCTTTCGGCAATGCGCAGTTGGTGGTGACGGGTGCCGTAGTGCTTGGCGATCAGGTCCGAATACTGGAACTCGTCGCCGCGCTCGCCGCCGGCGTCTTCAAAGCCGATGGAGAAAGTCGACAGGTCCTGCACGCCGACTTCACGCAGCAGGCCGACGAGCATGCTCGAGTCGACGCCGCCGGAGAGCAGCACACCGACATCCACGGCCGCCCGTTGACGAATGGCCACGGCTTCGCGGGTGCTGTCCAACACGCGGTCGGTCCAGTCTTCCAGGCTCAGGTTTTTTTCATCTTCATGGGGGCCGTAGGGCAGCGTCCACCAGGTTTTCTGCTCGGTGTTGCCTTCGGCATCGATGCGCATCCAGGAGGCCGGCGGCAGTTTTTCAAGGCCCGCCAGCAGCGTGCGCGGAGCGGGCACGACGGCATGGAAATTCAAGTAGTGATTGAGCGCCACCGGATCGAGGATCGGGTTGATATCACCGCCCTTGAGCAGCGCCGGCAGGGCCGAGGCAAAGCGCAGGCGCTGACCGGTGCGCGACAGGTACAACGGCTTCACGCCGAGACGGTCACGGGCGATGAACAGGCGCTGGGCATCGCGCTCCCAGACGGCAAAGGCAAACATGCCGTTGAGCTTGGGCAGCAGTGCTTCGCCCCAGGCGTGGTAACCCTTGAGCAGCACTTCGGTGTCGCCGCCGGAATAGAAGGCGTAACCCAGGGCTTCAAGCTCCTGGCGCAATTCCGGGAAGTTGTAGATCGCGCCGTTGAATGCCAGGGACAGGCCCAGTTGGGCGTCGACCACCGGTTGGGCGGAGCCGTCCGACAGGTCCATGATTTTCAGGCGTCGATGGCCCAGGGCAATCGGCCCTTGGGCATGGAAGCCCCACGCGTCAGGGCCGCGGGGTGCCAAGTGATGGGTAATTCGCTCCACCGCTGCGAGGTCCGCAGGTTGGTGATCGAAACGTAACTCGCCAGCTAATCCGCACATAGGTTCCTTACCGGTTTTTCCGTTGGGGAGGGATAGAAAGACCCGCACCAAAATGGCGGGTACCTAGGGACTGACCCGAGGCTATACGCGGAGTTTTAGATCAATAAGTTATATGGCAAACCGCCGCCCCCCATTCGGAACACCCCTGCAGCCTGTGCGGCGTGGGTGAAAGGGGCGGTAATTAAGTCGAGGCGAGATGCAAAAAATCGACGCTTGCGTGGGCTGAACCTGCAGCTATTTGAACCCTTTTGCGCAGTCGCAGCGCTTATCGTCTGGCGTCATTGTTCAACGCGATAAAGGAACATTGCGAATGACGCAAACCACTGATTTGACCCAGGCGCTCGAGCCGGTGCCCCACGACCAATTGATGGCGGCGCTGCTGAATATCACCGGCGACCTGGATAAAGCGCAGGTCTTGCATGGCACGCTGCCGGCCTGGTTGGTCAAGGCTGACTCCCACGTATTGCAGGCCATCGAGCAGGCGTATGCCGACAGCGAGCGCCCCCGTGAAACCCTGCACCGGGTGCTGAACCGTCTGCAACCGCTGGATAAATTCTGTGCCGAACGGCTCAAGGCTTTCCTGGACGGCAAGGGGCATGGGGGCCTCGACATCGAAAACGACACCCTGGAAATCCCCCGGCGCTCGTTCAGCGGTGTCAGCCAGGACCTGGGCGGCCAGGTGGTCGAGACCGTTACCCTGGAGAAGCACAGCCTGCTGCAAGCGGCCATGCAGAATTTCTCCCAGGCGGCTGCCGAGCCTGGCGGCTCGCCGACCACTGCCGTGGTGCGCATCGGCCCCAGGCGCCGAATTGCGCAAACCCTCAGCGCTCAGGCCTTTATCGGCTACTGCCGCGAGCTGAACCTGGGAGAGGCCTATCAGACCCATGTGCGCGAAGTGTTCAACCTGGTGGCGCCCGACCAGGACTTCAATCCTTCGGTGACGCAGGTCGGCCAATCCCGTTGCGTGGACATGCAGATCGACCTGCATCTGGCCCATGCCAAGGGCGATATCGATGCACCGACCCGCGCGTTGCTGCTGGGCCTGGCCAAGGCGGATATGCCCGCCGGTGACATCCGGCAATTGTGGTTCAACCAGCAGCCGCTGACCTGGCAAGGCCTGAACATCGACGGCGCCTGCCTGTGGGGGGTATTGGTGTTTTCCAGTGCATCGGCCGAAGGGTTCTCCAGCGGCCCGATCGTGGTGTATATGCCCAACGAGCCCGTGCGGCCGTGGTACCGCTATGAATCACTGGAGCATTTCAAGCTCTACCTCACCCTCAAGCTTCACGTCAGTACCTATCGTGATTTCTTCAAGGGTTACCTGGACGAGTCCGAGCGTTTCGGTTTTTTCGAGCGTTTTGACCAGGAGGCCATCGTCGTGCGGGTGGCGCCGCTCCCGGTCACAGACAAGTTGTCGACATTCTTTTTCAATGCCTGCGTTGGCAAGATCCAGCTGGATGCGCAGGTATTGGCGGTTCCCAATGCCCAAGCCGATGACGACGCGCGTCGCAAGCGTATCCAGGATTACCTGGATGTCGGCTTGACGGTGCTCAACGTCGCCGGGTTCGTGGTACCGGTGGTGGGCCAACTGATGACCGGTGTGGCCATTGGGCAATTGCTTGGCGAGATGTTCGAGGGGGTGGATGACTGGCTGCACCATGACAAGCTCGGCGCCCTCAGGCACCTGACGAACATCGCGGAAAACCTCGCTGCCATGGCGTTGTTCGCCGCGGGTACAAAAGTCGTGGGCCGGCTGTGGCGAACCACACCGTCGGCGGCGGGGTTCTACGACAGCCTCGAAGCCGTGCGGCTGCCCGACACGTCCACGCGCTTGTGGCGCAGTCGTACCGAGCCGTATCGTCACACCGTCTCGCTCGAAGGCACAGTGGCCAGCCCGCGTGGGGTCTATCAGCTCAATGGCCAGTCCTACGTGAATGTCGACGGCGCGCTGTATTCGATTGTCTTTGACGCCCGCACCGGGCGCTGGCGAGCCCGGCATCCGCAGCGGGATTCGGCCTATCGGCCACCCTTGACCCACAACTACCAGGGCGGCTGGCAGTTCTCGTTCGAGCAGGCGGATGAATGGCGCAGCCCTGACTATATCCTGAGGCGGCTGGACCCCAGTCTCAGCGCCTTACCGGCCGGACACCTGCAGGAGATCGCCGCTATCACCGGCTCGACCTTACCGCGCTTGCAGCAACTGGCCAGGCAGAACCTGCCGCTGCCGGAGCGGCTGCGCGACTGTGCGCTGCGGTTCAAGCTGAACCAGGGGGTTCGCGACCTGATCTGGCAAATGGAGCATCAAGCACCGCTCGATGCGGCCACCACCCGTGTGCAGATGCTGGCCCTGCCACTGATGGACGGGTGGCCCCGTGGGCGTTTTTTCGAACTGCTCGACGACGAGGGCTACCTGCTTGAGCGCCATCCAGACACCGCGCCGTTCGATTACGAGGACTTGAGCATCCACCTCACCACGCAACAACTGCGGAACGGACAGATCCTGCCTACCCTGCTGGCCGCACTCGATTCCGAAGAAACCGCGCAATTGCTCGGCGGCACCTTCCACGCCGATGAAGCGCAAGCGGTACTGGCGCGGCGTCTCACCGCCTCGCTCAAGACCACGCATCAGGCGGTCTATGAGCGGCTGCGCATGGATGCCGATTTCATCGATCAGACCGATCACGGCCAGCTCAAGCAGCGCTTGCCGCAATTGCCGATCCGGGTGGCCTGGGAGGTCATGACCCAGGCCTCCACGGCCGAGCGCTGGCACTTGCGCCATACCGGGCGTGTGCCGCTGCGGGTCAGCCAGTGGGCCCGGGAAGCCCTGGAAGCGTTGGAGGAAGACGACGCGCTGGCCGGCCTGTATTTGCCGGAGCTGGCCACCGATGTGACACGGCGCGTGGCCACCGGCTTGCTGCAACGGGTTCCAGGCTGGCCCGAGGATCTGTTCTTGCAGGTGCGCCGCGAAAGCGTACAGGGCGCTGTCCTGGGACAGGTGGGCGACCCAGGCGCTGATATCAGTCGTTTCGTGGTGCAGTCGGCCAAGGGCTTTCGCGCCTACGATGGGCAAGGTAAGGCCTTGGGCGCGCTGGCCGGCGGGCCGGAAGGTTTCTACGAGGCGTTGCTCAACAGTTTGTCTGCCGCCCAACTCGACGCGCTGCGCCTGACCGCGAGCGGCAGGGCCAGCCAGTTGCGGCATGCATTGATTGGCAAGGCCCAGGATGAACGCAATCGCATCGGCCGTTACTTATGGCCCGAGCGCGCGGTACCCGAGGAGCCGGCCCTGTCGTGTGTGCAAGGCTCGCCGCCTGCGCTGCCTCCACAGCCTGCGGGCCTGATGCGCAAAGCTCGCAAACTCTTCCCGTTATTCGATGACCGGCGCCTGTCGACCTTCCTGCAGGACTTGGGCACCGATCACCTGTCCCGGGCCAAAGCCGTGCGCACCCTTGAGCAGCACTATGAGGCACTGCAGCGGGCGCTGAGGCTGTGGGCCAAGGGCAAACCGGCGCAGCCACACTCGGACGTCGCGCTGCAAGACTACCGCCTGGCTCGACACCAGGCCGCACGGGCCATCGAGCGCAGTTGGCAATATGCGTCGCTGGCGCCGGATGAACACCATCGGCAAGTGCCGAGCCTGTCCCTGGACGGCATGGCCATCGGGGCGTTGCCGACCTTGCCGGCGCACGTGCAGTTCGAGCATGTCCGGCAATTGTCGTTGAAACGCATGGGGCTCAACGATGACGTCGCGTATTTCCTCAAGCACTTCAAGGGGCTGCGCAGCCTGGAGTTGAACGGTAATCGGCTGACGCGGCTGCCGGAAGTGCTCCAGCACATGCCGTGGCTCAGGCAGCTGTACATGGCCGATAACCACCTGCAACTGACCGAGTACACCCGCACCAAACTTGCGGACCTGAAGAGCCTGGTCGTGCTCGACCTGAGCAACAATCCCCTGGTGGACCCGCCGGTCGTCAACAAGATGTTCGAGTTGCGCAACCTGATGCTGCGCAACTGCCGGCTGACCAGTCTGCCCACCGGCTTTACCCGCGTTCCGTACCTGGAGCAACTCGACCTGCGGGACAATGACATCGCCAGTTTGCCGGCATGGTTGTTCAATGCGCCGCGCGAGCACACCGAAGTCATCAATGTGCGGCATAACCCTTTGGACGCCAGCACTCGTCAGGCCTTGAACCGTTACCGGGACACCATCGGCGTGGGCATGGGCTTCGTGGAGGATGACATTGCGCGACTCAACGAGCAGACCGCACGTGAGCTGTGGCTGGGCGATGAGCGCGCGACGCACTTCGCCGAAAAGGCCGAGACCTGGCTGGGGCTCAAGGATGAACCCGGCTCCGACGGCCTGTTCAAATTATTGGCCGGCCTGGGCGGAGCCGCCGACACCAGCCACGTGCGCGAGGACATGAACCGCCGCATCTGGCGCGTGCTGGATGCCGCCGCAGCCGATACCCGACTGCGTGCCGAGGTCTTCGAGCGCGCGGCCACGCCGTTGAACTGTGATGACGCCGCTGCCGTGAGCTTCAGTAGCCTGGAGGTGCTGGTTGAAATCCACGAGGCCGCGCAGCGGGTGGAGGGCGGCAGGGTCACGGCCAAGCCGCTGCTCAGGTTGGCCAGGGGCTTGTTTCGCCTCGACCGCCTGGAGTCCATGGCCAGCCGGCACAGCGCCGAGCATCCGACGCTCGATCCGCTGGAGGTCAGCCTGGCTTATCGCACCGGGCTGGTGGAGCGCTTTCATTTGCCCGGGCAGCCCCGGCATATGCGCTTCGCCAGCCTGGCTGGGGTAACCGAGCATATGCTGGAGGTTGCCGAAGCGCAGTTGAAGGAGGCCGAGCTTTCCCCGCAACTGCTGAACTATATGGTGAAGCTGCCATTCTGGAGCAGTTACCTGAGGCGCACCCATGGCGGTTCGTTCGACACCCTGACCCAGCCCTTTGGCGAGCGCATGGAAGCGGTGTGGGCGCAAAGGGAAAGCTTGGGTGACGCTGACTATCACACCCAGATGGGCGCGATCCAGCGCGCGCGGGAAAGCGCCGAGCTCGTCGAGCTCAAACGCCTGACCCAGGAGGCGTTGAGGTTCGATGCGCTGGGCACCTGCGAATTGTCCCCGGCGGGTTGAAGCGCCGCCTACGGGGTCGTTTTTGCAACGTTGCTGCGAATCAACCCGCGCACCGCAAAGCGATTCGGGTGACAGGCCTCGGCCACGCTGCGGGGCAGGGGCAGCGGTTCGTTGTCCAGCCATGCCGCCAGCAACTCGCCGGACAGCGGCGCGGTGATCAGGCCCCGGGAGCCGTGGCCGCTGTTGATGTACAGGCCGTCCAGCCACGGGCAAGTGGCCTGTGGCGTGTGGCGGGCATCTTTGCGCAGCACGTCGTAGGCCTGGGCGAATGCCAGGCTGTCGGCCAGCGGCCCGACAATCGGCAAGTAGTCCGGGCTGGTGCAGCGGAAGGCGGCGCGGCCCTCCAGGGTCTCTGCGGCAAGGTCGGCGGCGTGCAGGCGCTGGGCCAGGTCCGGGGAAATCTCTTGCAGCAGCTCAAGGTTACCGGCGTGCTCGGCGGCGGTAGGGGTGAGGTCATCGTTGTTGAAATCAAAGCTGGCCCCCAGGGTGTGTTCGCCCAGGCGAGCCGGCGCCACGTAGCCCTCGGCACACACCACCGTGGCCAGGGCCTGGCTGGCGGCGGTCTGGGGCAGGCGGGTGATCTGCCCGCGAATCCGCTTGAGGGGCAACTCGGCGCCGGCGGCAAATCGTTTGACCTCAGCGGCCCCGGCCAGCACCACCACGGGGGCGCTGGCCAGCAGCCGATCACCGTCCCAGGCCTGCCAGTGGCCGTCGACTTTGCGCAGGTCCAGCACCTCATGATGGGCCAGCACCTCGATACCTGGCTGGCGCGCCTGCCATTGGCACAGCGCGGGGGGATGCACCCAGCCGCCGTCGGGGAAAAACAGCCCGCCCTGTTCCAGGCCCACCCCGGCGCGAGCCTGGGCTTGAGCCTTATCCAGCAGATGCAGCAGCTGCGGGGCGAATGCCTGGGCCAGTTGCGCCTGGCGTTCGGCCTCCTTGGCATTGAAGGCCAGTTGCAGCACGCCGCAGCCGTCCCAATCCACGCCGCGTTGCAGGTGCTCCAGCAGGCGCCGGGTGTACCCGAACCCGCTGACGATCATCTGCGACAACGCCGTGCCGTGTGCCGACAGCTTGAGATAAAGCACCCCTTGCGGATTGCCGGAGGCCTCCTGGGCGAGGCCGCCATGGCGCTCCAACAGGCTGACCTGCCAACCCCGCGCCGCCAGGCTGGCCGCGCTGGCGCAGCCGGCCAGGCCGCCGCCGATCACCAGGGCGTGGCGCTCGCCAGTGGGCATGGTCGGGCGGGCGAACCAGGGTTTGGCGGCGGCCGGTGCCGGCGTGTCGGTCGGCCAGCCGAGAAACTCCCCGCGCAGGATTTCCCACTTGTGGCCGATGCCCGGCGTACGCTTCATCTTGAAGCCTGCGGCGTTGATCAGGCGGCGCACCCAGCCGGTGCTGGTGAAGGTGCTGATGGTCGAGCCCGGGGCCGCCAGGCGTGCCAGCTCGGCAAACAGTTCGGCGCTCCACATCTCGGGGTTTTTCGCCGGGGCGAAGCCGTCGAGAAACCACGCGTCGATCTGCGCATCCAGTTGCGGCAACTGTTCCAGGGCATCGCCGATCAGCAGCGTGAGGGTGACGCGGCCGTTGTCCAGCACCAGGCGCTGGAAGCCTTGGTGGATGGCGATGTAGTGCGCCAGCAGTTGCTCGGCGAACGGCGCCAGCTCGGGCCAGAGGGCGAGGGCGCGTTGCAGGTCGGCGTGGCTCAGGGGGTACTTTTCCACGCTGACAAAATGCAGGCGCGCACCGGCCACGGCGTGTTGCTCGAACAACTGCCAGGTACAGAGGAAATTCAGGCCGGTGCCGAAGCCGGTTTCGCCAATCACCAGACGCCCGCCCGCCGGCAGGGCGGCGAAGCGCTCCTGCAAGCGGTTCTGTTGCAGGAACACATAGCGGGTTTCGTCCAGGCCCGATTGGTCGGAGAAATACACGTCGTCGAACACCCGCGAGTGCGGGCGACCTTGATCATCCCAGTCGAGCTGGGCGTGGGTTACGGGGTTCATGGGCGGCTCGGTAAAGGCAAGGCGGCCATTCTAGCCGATCAACAGGCTTTGAATTGACCCACGGCAAGCCCCGGTGGAATTTCCTCCCGCGCGTTGTTGCCCAATCCGCTAGTCTTGCTCACTTCTGGAACGGAGCCGCCCATGTTCGAATCTGCCGAAATCGGTCACGCCATCGACAAAGACACCTTTGAGGCCGAAGTGCCCGCCCTGCGCGAGGCTTTGCTGGAGGTGCAGTACGAGTTGCAACAGCAAAAGCGCTTCCCGGTGATCATCCTGATCAACGGCATCGAAGGCGCCGGTAAAGGTGAGACGGTCAAACTGCTGAATGAATGGATGGACCCGCGCCTGATCGAGGTGCGCACCTTCGACCAGCAGACCGACGAAGAACTGGCCCGCCCCCCGGCCTGGCGCTACTGGCGCCAACTGCCTGCCAAAGGCCGCATGGGCATTTTTTTCGGCAACTGGTACAGCCAGATGCTGCAAGGCCGGGTGCACGGCGAGATCAAGGATGCGCGGCTCGACCAGGCCATCGCCGGCGCCGAGCGCCTGGAGAAGATGCTCTGCGATGAAGGCGCGCTGATCTTCAAGTTCTGGTTCCACCTGTCCAAGAAGCAAATGAAGGCACGGCTCAAGGCCCTGGCCGACGACCCGTTGCACAGTTGGCGCATCAGCCCGCTGGACTGGCAGCAATCCGAGACCTACGACAAGTTCGTGCATTTCGGCGAGCGCATCCTGCGCCGTACCAGCCGCGATTACGCGCCCTGGCATGTGATTGAAGGCGTCGACGCCAACTACCGCAGCCTCACCGTGGGCAAGATCCTGCTCGAAGGCCTGCAGAATGCCCTGAAGCTGCCCAAGGGCAAGGCCAGCGGGATGAACCCGGCGCCGTTGCCCTCGGCCATCGACCAGATGAGCCTGCTCAACAGCCTCGACATGACCTTGAGCCTGGACAAGGACGATTACGAAGAACAGCTGATTACCGAGCAGGCGCGCTTCTCCGGCCTGATGCGCGACAAACGCATGCGCAAGCACGCGCTGGTGACGGTCTTCGAAGGTAACGACGCGGCGGGCAAGGGCGGGGCGATCCGTCGGGTGGCGGCCGCGCTCGACCCGCGCCAGTACCACATCGTGCCGATTGCCGCGCCCACCGAGGATGAACGGGCCCAGCCGTACCTGTGGCGGTTCTGGCAGAAGATCCCGGCGCGGGGCAAATTCACCGTGTTCGACCGCTCGTGGTACGGCCGCGTGCTGGTGGAGCGTATCGAGGGCTTCTGCACCACGGCCGACTGGATGCGCGCCTATGGCGAGATCAATGACTTCGAGGAGCAACTGCGCGACGCCGGTGTGATCGTGGTCAAGTTCTGGCTGGCCATCGACAAGCAGACCCAACTGGAACGCTTCCAGGCCCGTGAGGAAATCCCTTTCAAGCGCTTCAAGATCACCGAAGACGACTGGCGCAACCGCGACAAATGGGACGACTACCGCGCCGCCGTGGGCGATATGGTCGACCGCACCAGCACCGAGGTTTCGCCGTGGACGCTGGTGGAGGCCAACGACAAGCGCTGGGCGCGGGTCAAGGTGTTGCGCACCATCAACCTTGCCCTGGAGGAAGCGTTCGCCAAGTCCGACAAGCACGACAAGAAGAAAAAGAAATAACCACTGGCCTGGTGTTGTTCAGGATGCAGCCCTCTGTGGTGAGCGGGCGTGCTGTGGTGAGTGGGCCGGTTGTGGTGAGCGGGCCTGTTTTGGTGAGCAGGCTTGTTGTGGTGAGCGGGCCTGTTTTGGTGAATGGGCCTGTTGTGGTGAGCGGGCTTGCCCCGCGCTGGGCTGCGAAGCGGCCCTGACCAAGGCGCCGCGTTATTTCAGGCAGACCTTATTGGCTGGTTTTGGGGCCGCTTCGCAGCCCAGCGCGGGGCAAGCCCGCTCACCACAACAAGCCCGCTCACCACAACAAGCTCGTTTGCCACTACAAGCCTGCTTGCCACGATAAGCTCGCTCACCACAACCGGCCCGCTTGCCACAACTAGCCGGCCAGCCACAGGTTTATGTCCGTCACCATGCTTTTGTATACGCCGGATGAATGATCGTCGCGGTGGGGCAGGCCTGGATCTATCCTCGATCCATCTCCCCACAACGACAAGATCGAGGTAGCCCATGCGTGAAGTAGTGATCGTCGACAGCGTGCGAACCGGCTTGGCCAAATCCTTTCGCGGCAAGTTCAACCAGACCCGCCCGGATGACATGGCGGCCCATTGCGTCAACGCACTGCTGACCCGCAACGGCATCGACCCGGCCAGCGTCGAGGATTGCATCGTCGGCGCGGGTTCCAACGAAGGCGCCCAGGGCTACAACATCGGGCGCAACGTGGCCGTGCTGTCGCAATTGGGCACAGGTACGGCGGGCATGACCCTCAACCGGTTCTGCTCGTCGGGCTTGCAGGCGATTGCGATTGCGGCCAATCAGATCGCGTCGGGTTGCAGCGACATCATCGTTGCCGGTGGCGTCGAGTCCATCAGCCTGACCATGAAAAGCGTCAACACCGATAACCTGATCAACCCGCTGCTCAAGGAGCAGGTGCCGGGCATTTACTTCCCCATGGGCCAGACCGCGGAAATCGTCGCCCGCCGCTATGACGTCAGCCGCGAAGAACAGGACCTCTACGCCCTGCAAAGCCAGCAGCGCACCGCCCAGGCCCAGGCGGAGGGCTTGTTTGATGATGAAATCGTGCCGATGGCGGTCAAGTACAAGGTCGAGGACAAGAACACTGGCGCTGTGCAGATCCTTGACGGCGTGGTCGACCGCGATGACTGCAACCGCCCGGACACCACGTTGGCCAGCCTCTCTGGGTTGAAGCCCGTATTTGCCGAAGACGGCTCGGTGACGGCGGGTAACTCCTCGCAGCTCTCCGACGGTGCCTCGATGACCCTGGTGATGAGCCTGGAGAAAGCCCTGGCACTGGGACTCAAGCCCAAGGCGTTTTTCCGCGGTTTCACCGTGGCCGGTTGCGAGCCGGATGAGATGGGTATCGGCCCGGTTTTCTCGGTGCCCAAGCTGCTCAAGGCGCGGGGCTTGCAGGTGGCGGACATCGACCTGTGGGAACTCAACGAGGCCTTTGCGTCGCAGTGCCTGTATGCGCGCAATCGCCTGGGCATCGATAACGCCAGGTACAACGTCAACGGCGGCTCGATTTCCATCGGCCACCCGTTCGGCATGACCGGCTCGCGGCAGGTGGGGCACCTGGTGCGTGAGCTGCAACGGCGCAATGTGCGTTATGGCATCGTCACCATGTGCGTGGGTGGCGGCATGGGCGCCACGGGGCTGTTCGAAGCCGTGCGCTGATAAGTGTGGGAGGGGCAGTGCGACGATTCGACTTGCCCCTCCCACATTTTAACTGCGGCGTATCCCAATTCGCTCACTTCCCCCTAGAATGCCCGCTCCACTTCCTCTGGCTTCTGGGGCACTCATGCACATCTCTTCCGGCCGCTGGGTCTACGGTTTTCTCCTGACCCTGCTGACCGCGCTGCTCTGGGGCATTCTGCCGATCAAGCTCAAGCAAGTGTTGCAGGTGATGGACCCGATCACGGTCACCTGGTTTCGCCTGGTGGTGGCCGGCAGTTGCCTGTTCGTGTACCTCGCCGCGACCAGGCGCCTGCCCAGTCGTAAAGTACTCGGCCCCAGGGGCGGCTGGCTGGTGGCGATGGCGGTGTGCGGCCTGGTGGGCAACTACGTGTTGTACCTGGTGGGCCTGAAACTGCTCAGCCCCGGCACTGCGCAACTGGTGGTGCAGATGGGCCCGATCTTCCTGATGATCGCCAGCGTGTTTGTGTTCAAGGAGCGTTTCAGCGTCGGGCAGTGCGTGGGCCTGGTGGTGCTGATCGTCGGCTTCGGTCTGTTCTTCAACCAACGCCTGGGAGAGTTGCTGACGTCCCTTGGCGCCTACACCGCCGGCGTGCTGACGATCCTGCTGGCGACTTCGGTCTGGGTGTTCTATGCCCTGGGCCAGAAGCAGTTGCTGACCGTGTGGAATTCGCTGCAAGTGATGATGGTGATCTACCTGTCGTGCGCCGTGCTGCTGACGCCGTGGGCGCATCCGCTGGAGGCCCTGCAACTGAGCCCGCTGCAAGGCTGGCTGTTGCTGGCGTGCTGCATGAACACCCTGGTGGCCTACGGTGCATTTGCCGAAGCCCTGGCTCACTGGGAAGCCTCACGGGTGAGTGCGACCCTGGCCCTGACGCCGTTGGTGACCTTTGTCGCGGTGGCGTTGGCGGCGTGGCTGTGGCCGGACTATGTGCAGGCCGAAGAGATCAATGCCCTGGGCTATTTCGGCGCGCTGGTGGTGGTGCTGGGGTCGGCGGCGGTGGCGCTGGCGCCGTCGTTGCTCGCCGGGCTCAAGGCCCGGCGGCTACGCATGGCGTCCTAGGCACCCAGCATGTTTTCCGGGCGTACCCACTGGTCGAACTCTGCGTCGGTGAGGTAGCCCAGGTCCAGCGCCGCTTCCCGAAGGGTCAAGCCTTCGGCGTAGGCCTTCTTGGCGATCTCTGCCGACTTGTCATAGCCGATGTGCGGGTTGAGCGCCGTGACCAGCATCAGCCCGCGCTCCAGGTGCTCGGCCATTTTCCCGGCGTCGGGTTCGAGGCCGGCGATGCAGTGCTCCTGGAAGTTATTGCAGCCATCGGCCAGCAGGCGGATCGATTCCAGCAGGTTGTGGATGATCACCGGCTTGTACACGTTCAACTGCAAATGCCCCTGGCTCGCTGCGATGCCGATGGTCACGTCATTGCCCAGCACCTGGCAGGCCAGCATCGACAGTGCCTCGCACTGGGTCGGGTTGACCTTGCCGGGCATGATCGAGCTGCCAGGCTCGTTGGCCGGCAGTTTCACCTCCGCAAGTCCGGCACGCGGGCCGGAGCCCAGCAGGCGCAGGTCGTTGGCGATTTTCATCAGGGCCACGGCCAGGGTTTTCAGGGCGCCGTGCAGGGTCACGATCGGTTCATGGCCGGCCAATGCGGCGAATTTGTTCGGCGCGGTGACGAAGGGCAGGCCCGACAAAGCCGCCAATTCCGAGGCGATCGCCTCGCTGAAGCCATGGGGCGCATTCAGCCCGGTGCCCACCGCCGTGCCACCTTGGGCCAGCTCGCATACCTGGGGCAGGGCGCTGCGGATCGCCCGTTCGGCGTAGTCGAGCTGGGCGATAAACGCCGAGAGTTCCTGGCCGAAGGTGATCGGCGTGGCATCCATCATGTGGGTGCGGCCCGTCTTTACCAGCTTTGCATGCCGCGCCGACAGTTCCGCGAGGCCGCCGGACAGTGTATTGATCGCCGGCAACAATTGCTGGTGCACCGCTTGCACCGCCGCAATGCTCATGGCGGTAGGGAAGCAGTCGTTGGAGCTTTGGGAGCGGTTCACATGATCGTTGGGGTGCACCGGGCTCTTGCCGCCACGGGGCTTGCCCGACAGCTCGTTGGCGCGGCCGGCGATGACCTCGTTGGCGTTCATGTTGCTCTGGGTGCCGCTGCCGGTTTGCCAGACGACCAGGGGGAACTGGTCATCATGTTGGCCATCGAGCACTTCGTCGGCGGCCTGTTCGATCAGGCGGGCAATGTCGGCGGGCAGGTCACCGTTGCGGTCGTTGACCCGGGCGGCGGCCTTCTTGATCAGGGCCAGTGCGTGCAGTACCGCGAGGGGCATGCGCTGCTCGCCGATGGCGAAATTCACCAGCGAGCGTTGGGTCTGGGCGCCCCAGTAAGCGTCTTCCGGGACTTCCACGTCTCCCAGGCTGTCGGTTTCGATACGGCTCATCGGGCACTCTCCTTCAGGTTCGTTTGCGCAGTTTAGGCCCTGATCGGCCTGGGGGGTTCCCTAAAAGACTTTTCATCGGATTCATTCACTGCAATCCGCGCCCGGTCAGGCCCGGGGTTGAGCCGCAGCGTTTTTTAGGCGCAGAATGGGCGCCCTTGGGGTCTTACCTCGCCTGCTAGAAAAGGAAACTCGATGACTCGTCTTCGTGCCATCTGTACCGCGGTTGCTCTGGTTTGCGCCAGCGGCCAGGTTTTTGCCGATACCGCCAGCCACAACGCCAGTGCCGAAGCCTTCCTTACCCTGGCCCATGCCGACAAGCTGGGTACCCCGGTGTACATGCAAGTGCAGCAAATGTTCGCCCAGCGTTTCGAACAGACCAAGGCGCCTGCCGCCAAGCAGTCCGTACTGGACAGCTACCAGGCCAAGGCCAACGCCGCCCTGGACCAGGCCATCGGCTGGCCGAAGCTGAAGCCGGACATGGTCAAGCTCTACACCACCAACTTCAGCGAATCCGAGCTCAAGGACCTGGTTGCCTTCTACCAGTCGCCACTGGGCAAGAAAGTCCTGGAAAAAATGCCGCAACTGACCCAGCAATCGGCCCAGATGACCCAGGCCAAGCTGGAAAGCGCCGTGCCGGTGGTGAACAAGCTGTTGGAAGACATGACCAACGAGCTCACGCCAAAAGCCGCCGCACCGGCCAAGAAGAAGTAAGCAGGAATGACCATGCAACAGCGTATCGAAACGGCGCTCGCCGCCCTGGCCCCGGAGCACTTGAGCGTGCTGGATGAAAGCCATATGCACAGCCGTGGGTTGCAGACCCACTTCAAGGCCGTGCTGGTCAGCCAGCAGTTCGAGGGGCTTAACCGCGTCAAGCGCCACCAGAAGGTCTACGCCACCCTGGGTGACCTGATGAGCGAATTTCATGCGCTGGCGCTGCATACCTACACGCCCGAAGAATGGGCGAAAATCGACGCAGCCCCGGCCTCGCCGACCTGCGCCGGCGGGCATAGCTGATACGCGGGTGTCTCTGACACCCTGCATTTGCTAGAATCCGCAGCGCGCCGCTCAGCCGGCGCGTTTTTTTTGCATCCGGTTCACCCCTTACGAGGGTAGCCACCTGGAGAGAACACCCATGACTCAACCGATTGTCGTGGCGGCACTGTATAAGTTCGTCACCCTCGAAGATTACGTCGCCCTGCGCGAGCCACTGCTGCAGGCGATGGTCGACAACGGCATCAAAGGCACCTTGCTGATCGCCGAAGAAGGCATCAACGGCACCGTTTCCGGCAGCCGCGAAGGCATTGATGGCCTGATGACCTGGCTGAAGAACGACCCACGCATGGACGACATCGACCACAAAGAGTCGTACTGCGATGAGCAGCCGTTCTACCGCACCAAGGTCAAGCTCAAGAAAGAGATCGTGACCCTGGGCGTCGAAGGCGTCGACCCGAACAAGAAAGTCGGCACCTATGTCGACCCGCAGGACTGGAACGCGCTGATCAGCGACCCCGAAGTGCTGTTGATCGACACCCGCAATGACTACGAAGTGTCGATCGGCACCTTCGAAGGCGCAATCGACCCGAAAACCACCAGTTTTCGTGAATTTCCCGACTATATCAAAGCCAACTTCGACCCGGCCAAGCACAAGAAGGTCGCCATGTTCTGCACCGGCGGCATTCGTTGCGAGAAGGCGTCGAGCTACATGCTCAGCGAAGGTTTCGATGAGGTCTACCACCTCAAGGGTGGCATCCTGAAGTACCTCGAAGAGGTGCCGCAGGCAGAAACCAAATGGCAGGGCGACTGCTTTGTGTTCGACAATCGTGTCACTGTGCGCCACGACCTGAGCGAAGGCGACTACGATCAATGTCATGCCTGCCGCACACCGGTGAGCGCCTCCGACCGCGCATCCGAACACTATGTGGCTGGCATCAGTTGCCCCCATTGCTGGGATAAGCTGCCGGAGAAAACCCGTCGCAGCGCGATCGACCGGCAAAAGCAGATTGAGCTGGCCAAGGCCCGCAATATGCCGCACCCGATTGGCTTCAACTACAAGCAAACCCCTTCCGAGGCCTGACCCATGCCCGCGCGCCTGCTCTATGTGATGGACCCAATGTGTTCCTGGTGCTGGGGCTTTGCCCCGGTGGCGCAGGCGCTGGTCGAGCAGGCCCAGGCGGCCGGCGTGGACGTGCACCTGGTGGTGGGCGGCTTGCGTACCGGCAGCGGCGCGGCACTGGAACCGACCACGCGGCGCTACATCCTCGAGCACTGGCAGGCGGTCACCGACGCCACCGGCCAGCCGTTCAAGCGCGATGGCGCGTTGCCCGACGGCTTTGTCTACGACACCGAGCCTGCGTGTCGCGCCATTGTTACCGCGCGTAGCCTGGCACCGGATTGCGCATGGACGTTGTTAGGGCTGATCCAGCGCGCGTTTTATGTCGAGGGCCGTGACGTGACCCTCGCCAGTGTGCTGGTGGAGCTGGCTGAAGAGGCGGGCATCCCGCGCATCGAGTTTGCCGGCGCATTCGACCGTGCCGAGCAGCATGCCGCGACGGCCGCTGACTTCACCTGGGTCCAGGACCTGGGGATCGCCGGGTTTCCGACCTTGCTTGCCGAGCGTAATGGCCAGTTGGCGTTGCTGACTAACGGCTACCAGCCGCTGTCCGAGCTGTCACCGTTGTTGGGGCGATGGCTGGAGCGAGCAACCTGTGCATGACCAGTCACCACGCACCGACCGACTGACCTGGGCGGAAATTCGCCGCCTGGCCCTGCGGCACAAGAAGTCCCTGTGGATCGCCAATGGCGTCGCCGTGCTGGCGACCCTGTGCAGTGTGCCGATTCCCCTGCTGTTACCGTTGCTGGTGGATGAAGTGCTGTTGGGACACGGCGATGCCGCGCTCAAGGTCATGAACCACGCATTGCCCCTGGGGTGGCAGAAGGCGGCCGGCTATATCGGCCTGATGCTGCTGGTGACGCTGTTTCTGCGTTGTGGCGCGCTGCTGTTCAACGTGGCACAGGCGCGGTTGTTTGCGCGCTTGGCCAAGGACATCGTGTACCGCATCCGCGTGCGCCTGATCGAGCGGCTCAAGCGCATCTCCCTGGGCGAATACGAAAGCCTGGGCAGCGGGACCGTCACCACCCACCTGGTCACCGACCTGGATACGCTGGACAAGTTTGTCGGTGAAACCCTCAGCCGTTTCCTGGTGGCCATGCTGACCCTGGTGGGTACCTCGGCGATCCTGGTGTGGATGCATTGGCAACTGGCGCTGCTGATCCTGCTGTTCAATCCGTTGGTGATCTACGCCACGGTGCAGTTGGGCAAGCGCGTCAAGCACCTGAAGAAGCTGGAAAACGACAGCACCTCGCGCTTTACCCAGGCCCTGACCGAAACCCTGGATGCCATCCAGGAAGTGCGCGCCGGCAACCGCCAGGGTTTTTTCCTCGGGCGCCTCGGCCAGCGGGCCCAGGAAGTGCGTGACTACGCCATTCACTCGCAATGGAAAACCGACGCTTCGAGCCGCGCCAGTGGGTTGCTGTTCCAGTTCGGTATCGACATCTTCCGTGCGGCGGCGATGCTCACCGTGCTGTTTTCCGACCTGTCCATCGGCCAGATGCTCGCGGTGTTCAGCTACCTGTGGTTCATGATCGGCCCGGTGGAGCAACTGCTTAACCTGCAATACGCCTACTACGCGGCAGGCGGGGCGCTGACGCGGATCAACGAACTGCTGGCGCGTGCCGATGAGCCGCAATATGCCGGCGGTGCTGATCCGTTCACCGGGCGCGACACCGTGGGCATCGAAGTGCGCGGCCTGGACTTCGGCTACGGCGAAGAACTGGTACTCGACCAGTTGAACCTGACCATCGCGCCCGGTGAGAAGGTGGCAATCGTCGGCGCCAGCGGCGGTGGCAAAAGCACCCTGGTGCAACTGTTGCTCGGGCTCTACACGCCCCAGGCGGGCAGTATCCGTTTTGGTGGTGCCACCCAGCAGGAGATTGGCCTGGAGACCCTTCGCGAGCACGTTGCGGTGGTGCTGCAACACCCGGCGCTGTTCAACGACACCGTGCGCGCCAACTTGACCATGGGCCGGGAGCGCAGCGACCAGGCCTGTTGGCAGGCACTGGAAATCGCCCAGTTGGATGCTACCGTCAAGGCACTGCCCTTGGGCCTGGACAGTGTGGTGGGGCGTTCCGGGGTGCGTTTTTCCGGTGGGCAGCGCCAGCGCCTGGCGATTGCGCGCATGGTCCTGGCCGAACCCAAGGTGGTGATACTCGACGAAGCAACCTCCGCCCTGGACGCCGCCACCGAGTACAACCTGCACCAGGCGCTGGCACGGTTCCTCAGCGGGCGTACTACACTGATCATCGCCCACCGTCTGTCGGCTGTTAAGCAAGCGGATCGAGTCTTGGTGTTCGACGGCGGTCACATTGCCGAGGATGGTGACCATCAGCAGCTGATTGCCGATGGCGGGCTGTACGCCAAACTGTATGGACACTTGCAACAGGTACGTTGATTTAGCCTAGGCTGAGCTATCGAAAGCGGGTTTTCGCGTGCGTATCCAGCAGTGCATGTGCAAGGGACTTCATGAAGCAAAAGCGGACTTTAGGAACGCCCCGGTTGTTGGGCATTGTCTGGCCATTTATCGCCGTGGTGCTGTTCCAGGCATTATTGGGCTGCGTCAGTCTCTACGTGCTTTCGGCCGTGCGTGGTTACGTGGCCGGCGAGAGCCTGTGGTCCAAGGGCCAGAAGGACGCCATCTATTACCTGACGCTCTACGCCGATAATCGCGACGCCGGCACGTACCTCAAGTACCAGCAGGCCATTGCCGTGCCCCAGGGCGGGCACGAACTGCGCATTGCCCTTGACCGTCCCGTGCCCGACCTTGCCGCAGCCCGCCTGGGTATCCTCAAAGGGGGCAACCATCCGGATGATGTCTCCAGCCTGATCTGGCTGTACCTCAACTTTCGCCATTTCAGCTACCTGGAAAAAGCCATCCAACTGTGGACCGTAGGCGATGGTTACCTGCTTCAACTGGATGACCTGGCCCGGGAGATGCACCAGGCGATCATTCACGACCAGATCGGCGCCAACGATGTGCGCCAGTGGAAGGCGCATATCATCGCCATCAACGAAGGCGTGACACCCGCCGCCAAGGCCTTCAGCGATGCTCTCGGCGAAGGTTCGCGCATGATTCTGCGGTTGCTGGTCATCACGAACCTGGCGACGGCCCTGGGCCTGATCGTATTGGCACTGTTGCGCACCCATAAGCTGCTGGCCCAGCGCCATGCCTTCGCCGATGCCTTGCAGGAAGAAAAGGAGCGGGCGCAGATCACCCTGGAGTCGATTGGCGACGGGGTGATCACCACCGACGTCGACGGTGCCATTACCTATATGAACCCGGCGGCCGAGGCGCTGACTCACTGGCACTCGGCGCAGGCCCAGGGCCAGCCCCTGGCAGCGTTGTTCAAGTTGCTGGAAGACCACGCACAGCCGGACGGCTTCACCTTGATCGAACACATCGTCAAGGGCCAGCTCAGCGGCGGCAGCGAGCATTCGAAGACGATCCAGCGCCTGGATGGCAGCACGGTCTCGGTCACCCTGGTGGGCGCGCCGATCCGCAGCGCCGGCAAGGTCTCGGGCGCGGTGCTGGTGCTGCATGACATGACCCAGGAGCGCCAGTACATCGCCAATCTGTCATGGCAGGCGACCCACGATGCGCTGACCGGCCTGGCCAACCGCCGCGAATTCGAGTATCGCCTGGAGCAGGTGCTGCACCCGGCAGGGCAGGCGCAGGCCGGGCGGCATGCGTTGATGTTCCTGGACCTGGACCAGTTCAAGCTGGTCAACGACACCTGCGGCCATGCGGCGGGCGACGAACTGTTGCGGCACATCTGCGCGCTGTTGCAGTCGGACCTGCGCGAAGGTGACACCCTGGCGCGCCTGGGCGGCGATGAATTCGGCATCCTGCTGGAGAACTGCCCGGTGGCGGTGGCGGAAAAAATCGCCGAAAGCCTGCGTCATACCGTGCAGAGTCTGCATTTCGTATGGAAGGGGCGGCCGTTCATGACCACCGTGAGTATCGGCCTGGTACACATTGCCAGCACCCCGACCACCCTGGAAGCCTCGCTGCGGGCCGCCGACATGGCGTGCTACATGGCTAAGGAAAAAGGCCGCAACCGCGTGCAGGTGTACCACGCCGACGACTCCGAACTGTCCCTGCGCTTTGGCGAAATGGCCTGGGTGCAGCGCCTGCACATGGCGCTGGAGGAGAACCGCTTTTGCCTGTACTCCCAGGAAATTTCCCCCCTCGGGCATACCGACGGCGGCAATGGGCATATCGAAATACTGCTGCGCCTGCACGATGAGGCGGGGCGTGTAATCCTGCCGGACAGCTTTATCCCGGCCGCCGAGCGCTATGGTTTGATGACGTCCCTGGACCGTTGGGTGGTGGAGAATGTATTTGAGATTATTGCCCGTTGCATTAACGAGCGTCCGGGCCGTCCCATGGCCCTGTGTGCGATCAATCTGTCAGGTATAACGATTGGCGATGATGACTTTCTCGGATTCCTACGAGAGAAATTTCATACTTACGCTATTCCGCCCAGCATGATCTGTTTTGAAATTACCGAAACCAGCGCCATCGCAAACTTGGGCAGTGCCATCCGCTTTATTAATGAACTCAAGGCCTTAGGTTGTCATTTTTCGCTGGATGACTTTTGCGCCGGAATGTCCTCATTCGCTTATCTCAAACATTTACCTGTAGACTTCCTGAAGATCGATGGAAGTTTCGTAAAGGATATGCTGGACGACCCGATTAACCGCGCGATGGTTGAAGTGATCAATCACATCGGCCATGTCATGGGTAAGCGCACAATTGCCGAGTTTGTTGAAACACCGCAAATCGAACAGGCCCTGCTCGATATTGGTGTGGATTACGCTCAGGGCTACCTGATTGAACGACCGCAATTGTTTACCTTCGATAGCTTGCAGTGTCGACCCGTGCGGCCGCAGCCTCTGTTATTCAGGGCGCCCGGCACATTCCGCTGAAACATTTGCCGGTCTGTAAATCACACTTAAAAAGGAGCCTTAATAGTGATCGACACATTCAGCAGAACCGGCCCGCTTATGGAAGCCTCAAGCTACCCCGCCTGGGCTCAGCAATTGATCCAGGACTGCAGCGAGAGCAAGCGCCGGGTTGTCGAACACGAACTGTACCAACGCATGCGTGACAACACGCTCAGCGCCAAGACCATGCGTCACTACCTGATCGGTGGCTGGCCCGTGGTGGAACAGTTTGCCTTGTACATGGCACAGAACCTCACCAAGACCAAGTTTGCCCGCCATCCGGGGGAAGACATGGCGCGCCGTTGGTTGATGCGCAATATCCGTGTGGAGCTGAACCACGCGGACTATTGGGTGCATTGGGCGCGTGCCCATGGCGTCAGCCTCGAAGAACTGCAGGCCCAGGACGTGCCGCCGGAGTTGCATGCGCTGAGCCACTGGTGCTGGCACACCAGCTCGGCCGATTCGTTGATCGTGGCCATTGCCGCGACCAACTATGCGATTGAGGGGGCGACGGGGGAATGGTCGGCGGTGGTGTGCTCCACCGGCGTGTATGCGGCAGCCTTTCCCGAGGAAGAGCGCAAGCGTGCGATGAAGTGGTTGAAGATGCACGCCCAGTACGACGACGCCCATCCTTGGGAAGCCCTGGAAATCATCTGCACACTGGCCGGGATGAACCCGACCAGGGAACTGCAGGCAGAGCTGCGCCAGGCCGTGTGCAAGAGCTACGACTATATGTACCTGTTCCTGGAAAGTTGCATGCGCCTGGAGAAAGAAAAACCGGCGAGCGCTGCTGTGCGCGAGCGCCCTTTGCGCGTCGCCAGCGAAGCGTGATGTAACGGGGATGGCGGGGTTTTACCCCGCCATTGCCAGGCGATTGCGGCCTTCGCGCTTGGCCACGTACAAGGCGCTGTCGGCGCGACGCAACAGGCTCTCGGCCGACTCGGCGGCCAGCAAGGTCGAACAACCGAGGCTCACCGTCAATTCGATCCGTCTTCCTTCCGCCCAATAATCCTGGGCCTGTGCCGCCTGGCGCAGGCGCTCACCGACCATGGTCGCCGCATCCCGGCCGGTGTTGGACAGCAGGATCAGAAACTCTTCCCCGCCAAACCGAAACACCATGTCCACGTTACGCAACTGGCTCTTGATCGCTCCGGCGACGGCGCGCAATACGTTATCGCCGGCCGCATGGCCGTGGGTGTCGTTGATGGTCTTGAAGTGGTCGATGTCCAGCATCAGCAGGGACAGCGGGTTCAGGTGCCGGCGCGCCATGTCGATTTCCCGTTGCAGGGTCTGGTCCATGGCAATGCGGTTGCCCGTTTCGGTCAACGGGTCGCGCAGGGCGCTGCGGGTGGCGACGCGGTAGAGCAGGGCGTTGCGCATCGGGTAGAGCAGGGTCGACAGCAGTGATTCGAGCTGGCCGAGTTCCTCTTCCAGCAGGCGCTGGTTGCGGCGAAAGACCAGCTCGCCGAGGTGCTCGCCTTCGTGGCTGAGGCTGTAGCTCACCGAGTGGTGGCCACGGTGGCCGAACTCCAGGCGCAGGTCACTGGTTTCGTGGCGATATTGCAGGGCATCCAGGGGGACCAGGCGCTGGATCTCACGGAAAAACACCGCGAGGATACGCTGCGGTTCCAGGCTGGTCTGCAATTGCATCCCCAGTTGCTGGCGAAGTTGTGCGACGGTCGTCGGGCGGCGAGGTACGAGTGATGGCTGACCAAAGCCCAGGCGTTGCAATTTTGCACTGTCGAAGTCAATTGCGTTGGTCTGGGTGGGGGTTTTCATAAGCAAACGGCCTCTAAGCACTTAGCTGTCTTACAGGCTGGATGAGAGTGGCAAATGCCAGGCGTCTTACTGTTCCTTCAGTTCCGTAAAACATTGGAAACAGTTTAGACCGCTTTACTGGGGGTTTATAACCCCTGGGCACTGCCGCACGTCTTGTCATCGCTTGACCTGCTTGGAAGGTGTTAGAGCGAGATTCGTGCCATTTCGTTTAAATAAATAAAAAACCTTACAAATCAAAGACCGTTTTTAAAGTAAAAAACGGTCGTTAAGCACTGACGTCAGTTATTTGGCTGATTGCACCAGCGTGTTGTGGTCAATCTGGTCGATGGACGTGACACCGGTCAACGTCATGGCCACGCGCATTTCCTTGGCGAAGATGTCCAGCAGATTCTCTACCCCGTGCTGCCCGTCGGCGGCCAGTGCATAGGCGGTGGCGCGTCCGAGCAGGCACGCCTTGGCGCCGAGGGCGAGCATGCGCACCACGTCCAGCCCGGAACGGATGCCGGAGTCCACCAGCACCGTCAGGTCATCGCCCACGACATCGGCAATTGGTGGCAGAGCCTTGGCGGTGGACAGCACACCGTCCAGCTGACGGCCGCCATGGTTGGAAACCACGATGCCATCGGCGCCGAAACTCACTGCGTCCCTGGCGTCCTGAGGATCGAGGATGCCCTTGATAATCATCGGGCCTTTCCAGAAGTCGCGGATCCACTCCAGGTCTTTCCAACTGATGGAGGGGTCGAAGTTATTGGCCAGCCAGCCGATGTAATCTTCCAGGTGAGTGGGTTTGCCGAGGTACCTGGAGATATTGCCCAGGTCGTGGGGGCGGCCCATGAGCCCTACGTCGAACGCCCATTGCGGCTTGGTGACGGCTTGCAACATGCGCCGCTGCGCCGCGAACGGCCCGGACATGCCCGAGTGGGCATCGCGGTAGCGCGCACCGGGCGTGGGCATGTCCACGGTGAACACCAGGGTGGTGACCCCCGCCGCCTGGGCCCGCTCCAGGGCATTGCGCATAAAGCCCCGGTCCTTGAGCACATACAGCTGGAACCAGATTGACTGCGGGCTCTGCGACGCCACTTCTTCAATCGAACACACCGACACTGTCGACAGGCAGAAGGGGATGCCCTTGTTCGCCGCCGCCTTTGCCGCCTGTACTTCGCCGCGCCGCGCATACATGCCGGTCAAGCCGACAGGGCTGAGGATGACCGGCATGTCCAGGGCCTGGCCGAACAGCGTGGTCTTGAGGCTCAGGTTATCGACATTGCGCAGCACGCGTTGGCGCAGGCTGATCTCGGCCAGGTCCGAACTGTTCGCGCGCATCGTGTGCTCGGCGTAGGCACCGCCGTCGATGTAGTCGAACAGGAAGCGCGGCAGCTTGCGTTTGGCCGCTGCGCGGTAGTCGGAGGCGGACGAGATGATCATTAAGCGTGTCTCCACAAGGCTGGGCGGGTCAGGATAGGCAAATATCTGTCATGATAAAAACAACTTTTATCGCTAGATACCAGTCGCTAAAGGAATACCCATGAACTTGAGAACGTTGCGCACGTTCGTCGAAGTGGTGCGCCAGGGCGGATTCTCCCAGGCCGCCGACGTGGTGGCCTTGACCCAATCCACGGTGAGCAAGGCGGTCAAGACCCTGGAGGAAGAACTCGGCATGCCGCTGCTCGATCGCCTGGGTCACCGCAACGAACTCACCGCTGCGGGTGAGATCGCCTACCGCCGCGCCCTGGTACTGCTCGCCGAACACCATGACCTGGTCGCCGAGATCAACGACCTGCGCGGCCTCAAGCGCGGCGTGTTGCGCATCGGCCTGCCACCGGTGGGGTGCGGGGTGTTGTTTGCGACGATGTTTGCCACCTATCGCAGTCGTTATCCGGACATCGACATCGAACTCACCGAATACGGTAGCAAGAGATTGCGCGAGTGCCTGGAAGCGGGGGAGGTCGACCTCGCTGCGTTGCTGCTGCCGGTGGATGCAGGTTTCGATTATCAGCCCGTGCGCAACGAACCGCTGATGGCCGTACTGCCCAAGGGCCACCCCCTAGCCCAGCGTCAACGCATCGACTTCGCCGACCTGGCGGACTCGCCGTTCATCCTGTTCGAAGCCGGCTTCGCCCTGAACGCCAAGATCCTCGCCGCCTGCGAGCGCAAAGGCGTGATACCCCGCGTGGCGGCGCGCAGCGGGCAGATCGACTTCATCGTCGACCTGGTCGCCGCCGGCCTCGGCGTCGCCTTCCTGCCCCGCATGCTGGCGCACAAGCATCAACACGCAGGCATCGCCCTGATCCCTCTCGACGAACCCCACACCGACTGGCACATCGCCCTGGCCTGGCGCGCCAGCGCCCACCTGCCCCCCGCCGTGCGCGCCTGGCTGGACCTGGCCAAGGAGCAGCAGCTTTCAGCCGGTCATCCGGATTAATCGTCCAGGCCGTCAGGGAAAGCTTGACTTCTCCTTTTCAATCAGTAACATACGGCGAATTCCGCGATAGCTCAGTTGGTAGAGCAAATGACTGTTAATCATTGGGTCCCTGGTTCGAGTCCAGGTCGTGGAGCCAGATAGGGAAAAGCCTGCAGCGATGCAGGCTTTTTTTTGCCTTGGATTTTCCGGGGTGATCAAAGCGCACAGCGTGACCTGCATGAAAGCATCTCAAATCCTACGATTCCGAGGTCAATATCATGAAAGTCACTGCGGTCGTTTCAACCAAAGGCGGGCCGGGTAAAACCACGGTCGGCGTCAATCTGGGCGCGTTCTGCGCCGATGCAGGGATCCGTACCCTGCTCATCGATCTGGATAATCAACCGTCGCTGTCGTCGTTCTATGCGCTATCGCACGAGGCGCCCGGTGGAACCTATCAACTGATCGCGAACAACGAGACCCGGGCCGACCAGGTCATTTCGCACACCTGCATTCCTAATCTCTCACTGATCCATTCCAATGATCCGTTCAATCAGCTGGGAAATTTGTTGCTCCATGCTGCTGACGGGCGCCTTCGTCTCAAGAATCTGTTGCCGGCTTTCGAGCAGGACTTTGATCTGATTCTGATCGATACCCAAGGCGCTCGCTCCATCGTGCTGGAGATGGCCTTGCTTGGGGCACACATGGCTATTTCGCCCATCACCCCGGATATGCTGACTGCACGAGAGTTTCAGCGTGGAATGCTTCAGCTTTATCGAGACCTTGAGCCGTTGGCAGCACTGGGCGCAGTGACGCCAATGCTGAATGTCGTGATCAACAAGCTTGATGCAACCAATGATGCAAACCTGATTTATCACACGCTGACCGAAACCTTTGCTGATCATCCGAAGGTTCAGATGATCCAGACCACGATCCCGGCGGCAGTGAGTTTTCGTCGGGCTGCCACAGAAGGCATTCCTGCGCACCGCCTGGAGTATCGCCTCCCGACTCACCGCCGTTCACCCACCGCCTTCAAAGTCATCAAAGACCTCTCAATCGAGCTATTTCCCGAATGGCGCTCGAAATTTGAAGCGCTGAACGAAGAGCGTCTGAGTCAGAACATATCGTTGTTATCGAATAGGGTGGCCTTGGGGAGAGCTGCGGTATGAGTCTTCTTGATCTAGCCCCACCTCATTCGGTTGAGGCCGAGCAAGGCGTGATCGGTGGCCTGATGCTCGACAATTCCACATGGGACCTCATCGCGGACGTCCTCTCTGCGGACGATTTCTTCAGACGTGATCACCGCCTTATTTACCAGGCAATTGAGCAGCTCGCTTCACGCAGTTCACCTATTGACGTTGTCACTGTCCTTGAGTCCTTGGAGGAACCTGATGAAGTTGGAGGCTTGAGTTATCTGGCAGAGCTGGCAAAGAACACGCCCTCCGTTGCCAACATTTCGACCTACGCCGCTATCGTCCGTGAGCGTTCCCACCTTCGTCGTTTGGTGATGCTCGGTTATGAGTGCAGTCGGGAAGCCTCTTCAAGCCAGGCCAAAAGCGCCGAGGTTCAAGACCTTATCGAACAGAAACTCTTCTTGCTGGGGCAGGATAGAAGTCGGAGTGATTTCGTAGACGTGAGGCAGACACTGATGGAGGTGGTTGAGAGGATCGACTACCACTTCAATGAGGGCGACAGCGTTACCGGCATTCCCAGTGGTTTGGATGCGATGGATCAAGTCACGGGTGGTTTTCAAGATGCCGACTTGATCGTCATTGCGGCGCGTCCTTCTATGGGGAAAACCAGCCTGGCACTTAGTGTCGTGGATGCGGCACTTCAACAGAAGCCAACCAACACGGTCCAGATCTACAGCCAGGAGATGCCGGCTCACGCCCTGATGTTTCGTTTGATTGCCATCCTGGGCGAGCTCAACCTGGCGAATTTGATGCGCGGTCAGTTACGGGATGAGGATTGGCCCAAGGTCATCGCGGCTGTAGGCCGCATCAACGAGTACGGTGAGCGACTCATCATTGATGACACTGCCAGCCTGACACCGTCAGCGCTCAGGTCAAAGGTACGGCGTGCTGCGCGGCGTACAGGAATGCCTCGGCTGATCATGGTCGACTACCTTCAGCTCATGCGGCTGGATGGAAAAGAAAACCGAAACCTTGAAATCGCAGGGATCACCGCTTCCTTGAAGGCGCTGGCCAAGGAATTCAATTGCCCAGTCATTGCGCTGTCGCAGCTCAATCGTTCGGTGGAGCAGCGTGCCGACAAGCGTCCGTTCAATGGTGATCTACGTGAGTCAGGGGCTATTGAGCAGGACGCTGACGTCATTATGTTCATCTATCGGGATGAGGTGTATCGCCCGGAGTCCGCGGATTCTGGCGTAGCAGAAATCATCTTCGGCAAGCATCGTAATGGCCCCACAGGCACCGTTCGTGTTGCCTTCGTTCCTGATCAAACTCGCTTTGCAAATCTGCCCAACGGTTACGAAGCGGGAGTATTGCGATGAGTGTGTTCAATCAACGAGGGCGCTGCTGCGAATGCGGTGCTGAATTTCCTTTGCACACCGCAACTCAGAAATTCCTCGATGTCTGCCCAACTGAGTCTGAAATCGAACTTGATCTGTGCCCAGAGTGCGGCAGTTACAGCGTGGAGGATTCTGCGATGCAGTCATGCACCGACGATAACGTCGAGGACACCTGCACAGTGGTTTTTCGGCTTAGCCGGGAGCAAATGAGCAGCGGCGAGTTTCTCTATGCATTGGCCTGTCGTATCGAAGGCTGGAAGGGCGTCGAAGTGTTACGGGTTCAGATGCCTGATCAGTGTTATGAGGCAGCTATCGGGGAGGTGCGCTGATGGCTACCAAATCCCTGTCTAAAGAACAGGTCAGAGGGAAGCTGCTGCAGGGCACGTTTGTAGCTAGTCCGGCGGCAGCTCGATTGTCTGATCCAATTGTCGACACCCCAATGATCCTGACGTTGGAACAGCTTAGGCCCTATGACCACAACCCAAGGCTTAACCGGAACCCTCGATACGATGATCTGCGAGCATCGATACTGAGTCGCGGCTTAGATGCTCCGCCGCCAGTCACGCGTCGTCCGGGTGAAGAGCATTTCATCATTCGCAATGGTGGCAACACGCGACTGGCCATTCTCAATGAACTGTGGCGTGAAACGGGTGAGGAGCGCTTTTTCCGTGTTCATTGCTTATTCAGGCCTTGGCCCAGCCGTGGTGAGATTCTCGCATTGACCGGCCACCTGGCGGAGAGTGATCTACACGGCGAACTGACTTTCATTGAGCGAGCGCTGGGGGTTGAGCGAGCGAGAGAATTCTATCAACAGGAAGTCGATGCACCTCTTTCTCAGCGAGAACTGGCCAAGTTGCTGAAGCAGGATGGCTACCCTATTTCCCAGCCGCATATCAGCAAAATGCAGGATGCTGTGCGCTATTTGTTACCCGCCATTCCCAACACACTCTATGCAGGATTGGGTAAGCCGCAGATTGAAAAGCTGACGGTTTTACGTCGGGCGAGTGAGAGGGCTTGGTTAAAGCATGCTGGGTCATCGATTCAAGAGCCGAATCATGAACACCTCTTCCAAGAGGTGCTGTCCGCGTTCGATAGCGGCGAATTCATCTACGAGCGCTTCCAGGATGAGTTGCTGCATAAGATGGGGCAATTGTTGGGGCAGGATTACAACAACCTGAGGCTGGATGTACTTGATCCTGATCGTCCTCCCTCGGCGGCACGTGTCCTATCAATCACTCCAACGTCTGAGCTGAGTCAGACGCCTAAAGTTGTTGTGCCTGAAGCTACTCACACTCAGTCAGTATCGGCGTCTGCGGGAGAGCAAGTCTATCCTCCCGAGTCATTGGTGCAGCCTGAGCAGCCCCAGCTCAATTTGTTGCAGGACCAGCAGAACGAGCGGATCGCCTCTAATACGATCTCTCCTATCTCGGGTGCTACAGCACGTACTCAGGCGATTAAAGTGCAGCTGGCTCAAGCCACTGGGGAGACGATTCCCACGTTTGAGCAATCGTGCCTTGAGTCCATTCCCATACAGGCTGGCGGCGTACATCCGGTCGCCGATCTTTGGTACATCGAACGGGCCGTCGACTCACCTGAGGGGTTGCGGCAGGCCGTGTTCGGGTTGGTGCACGACATCGCTTGCGAGGTGGGGTTACCGCTCGATCATCTTGCTGAAAGCGATTGGGGGGTCGGCTTTGTCTGTTTGCGCCCGGAGGACTGGGACAGCGATCTGTTCGCTGGTACGCCCAAGGGGCTCAGCCCTGAAGCCTATACGTTGCTTAACCTTCTGGATGGCTTGAGCGGCCGTTTTGCTCCTGCTCTGAATATGCTTCGGGACGACAGCGACGCCGCTGAGCACCCTGAGATGAATAGCTATCGCTTTCTTGCTGAGTTGGGACACGTCCTGCTTGGTAACGCCCTTCTAAAAAGCCAACCGGCATCGTTGGCTGGCCGTCTGAGTGATGTCGCGCTGGTGAAGTTATTCAGAGTCATTCGGCTGGGGCGCCGGCTTATCGAGTTGGAATCCAACCAAACATCTTGCGATGTCATCCAATAACCACGGAGTGGTGGAGGTTTCTGTGCATCCCTTAAATCTGGCTGTCGCCTTTCAGATTCTAAACAACATCAAAAATGGCCAACTGCGTAGCTGCCTGGCCATGGGCTTTGAAGAACACGACCTGAAGACACTTGTAGATCCGTTGTGCATGGGGGCTTTGGTGAATTCACCGGTACCTTGGTTCAAGGTTGTTGTCGATGGCGTCGCAGTAAGGCGGGTAATTGCTCACGCCAAAAATACTGAAGAAGATGACGTGATCAACCGCGCGTTAACGCTGGGGGCCAGCTCCCCGATGATTCTGGAGCTTTTCGGCTTACCGCCCAAGGAGGTTGCGGTCCGGCGCTCAATTCTTGGTGTGCCACAGCGAAGAGGGCGCTGGCCCCATGTCGGGGCTGAGGATGAGGCTGTTCTCTGGAAGCACTGGGTTAGCCTCACCAAAGAGCTCAACACCAATTTCAAGGATCCTCGGTCGGTTCTTGATGTCGCCATGGTCATGGCTGAGCGGGAGAAAAGTCTAAATCTGGCCATGATCTGGAGTGCCATTCAAAGCTGGTTCATTCAGGACCTCGTGTGATGAGTGGAGGGGGCAATCACCGTTACACCCCGAGTAACCTCGATGCGCTTAATGCGCTGCTCAACTCTGCTAGCGCAGCGCTCAGTGAGGCCCGACCTGGAAAGCGCGTCGTGTCGAACGGGGAGAGGTCACTGGCACGGCCTCTCTCGCTAAATTCAGAGACGGAGAAAGCCGGCATTATCTTCACCGGCAATCCGCATGAGGCTGTGCCTAGGCGCCTGCTGTTGGATAACCGCCTCACACCCCTGGAGCGCAATGCCTGGCAGGTCTTCAGACTGCTGCTCAATGATGATGGCCTGACCTCCTTTCCGACGTATGAGCAACTGCGGCCGTATCTAGCATCCTCTCCCTTCAAGATGGCCTCGCGTGAAACCGTTTCGAAAGCGCTCACGGCTTTGCGTATAACACGCTGGCTTAGCTTGGGAGGTTGCGTGCGCGATGAGGTCACAGGGCAAATGAAGGGCAACATCTACCTGTTGCACGATGAGCCGGTGAGCATCGCTGAAGCAGCCTTATTGGATCGCGGCTACCTGGCGTTGGTGAACGAAGGCTTGGGGCATGCGAACAAATCCATTCGCGACGTAGCCGCTCATGTCATCCAGGAGCTTTCTACTGATCCATACCTCCGTGAAAACGCTTTGCCCTCACACCTGGAACGGATGCAGCAACGCATAACTGAGCAAGGTTGGGCCAAATCCCCGGTTGTTCGATGGGCATCAAGTGAATCCGAACTCAGTGAAAACGATTCCGAACTCTGTGAAAAAGTCCCAGTTCGGAATCGTATTGACCAGAGTTCGGATTCCGAACTCAGCCGGAAACCGGTCGTTGTGAGCCCAGTTCGGAATCCGAACTCATCTAGTACTAGTACAAATACAAATGTTTGTAAAAACACAGTACCGCGGGCGCGCGAGACGCCGCGATTGCCGGAGCAATTCCTGCAGCTTGCGGCAGAGCAGCGACGGAACGCGATGGTGGCGCTGGGCGGCATGGATCCTGAACTGCAGCAGCAGGTGCTGGATCAATGGTCTGCACGGTGTGCCAATGCCGAGGTACGAAACCCGGCTGGCTACCTGTTTGGCATGATCCAGAAAGCGCAGCGGGGTGAATTCAATCAGCCTAGCGACCACGGGAACGTAGCTCCATCGAATGACTCGTGCGGCGCTCTCAGGGCCGCAGTAGCTCGTCCGGCGCCCATCCCGGAGTCAGTCATTCAGCGTGGCAAACCAAGTACCGAGAGCCTCGTAACTGGACGTGAAGGGGTTAAGGCGATACTGGATCTGCTGAAATCAGGCACGAAGCCTTAGATGGAAGTGATTCCAGTGGAATCAAGGTGACGAGTCGAGATGGGTGATTCCAGTGGAATCAGGTTGGCGAGTCGAGGTAAGTGATTCCACTGGAATCATACTGGCACGCGGCTACTGCGATTCCAGTGGAATCAAGTTTATGGTTGCTCAGTGAATTGATGAGCGTTCAAAACAGCACCCTTCCAATTCTGTTTCCTGACTGACGATCCTGATGTTCCTGGCAACACTGATGCTGTGGCATCCACCTCCAGGAGACATTCCATGTCTGACGTTTTCCAACTGAATCTTGGTCCTCTACGTAGCGACAAGAAACTTACGCTTCACACTCACCACGCTGCTCGTGTTTGGCACGGGAGGCCAGCAGGGGAGGGTAAGAACGGCATCATTGGCCTAAGCGGCTTTGTAGCATTGATGAACAGGATCACACGCATGGCTGAGCGGGATGATCCCTATGCCGATTTATGGATGATTCAAATCCACGAAAAACTTGAGTCCTCCAAAACAGAGCTCGAAGACATCAAAGCCCGGTTGGACCAGTCAATGAGTAGGCTGCCGGAGGCTTTAAGTGTGGGTGAAAATGTAAATGTGCACCCGGTCACGCTGCCCGTTTTTATCAATTCACCCTTTGGCTTTTTAGCCGTCTACCTACTCATTGCCTACGACGATATCGTTCGACGCTTATTGTTGGCTCATCACACTGCGTTGATGGGGCGTCGAGATATGGAGATCTGGATCAACGCTGGAGGGAAGGTGCTGCGTAGCCTGTTTGGGTTGGCTCAGCGTTATAAAGTTGCTGGGGTTACTCGTGATGATTTCATCACCAACAACGCTGTGGCTCGTGAGGCCCGGGAAAAATTTGGAGAGTTGCCTCAAGATATTTTGGAGGGGGCTCGGCGCTCGGAATACGCGCCGCCAATCGTTCAGCGACGGCTTCGTGATGGACAGCATGACGAGCATTCTGACGAAGATATTCTGAATTCTGCACCAGACGTTGAAATCGTCCTACCTGAAGCATCGATAGGGGAGCGATATGGCTCATTCTGAGTACCCAAGCATGCCGCCAACCCCTGAAAAAACAATGCAAGGCTCAAAACATACATCCTTCCAACCGTTGCAACAGACTGCCTTCTCCGAACTGGAACACACTGCCTTCCTTAAAGGGCTTTTAAAGCCTTTTAAGGGTAAGGGGGAGCTCATGCAATTTGGCGACGAGTGCAGTCAGTTAGTGAGCAGCCTGATTCTGTTGGCGACTGAGCAGGTACTGGCTCAGGCAGAGCGGTATCCATTTACATTGCTTCCAATTCGAATGACGCGACAGTCGACTGGCGCTGGGACGGTGTTTCTCCGATGGAGCCGAATGGATCGCAGCAGGATGGGCGTCGATCTATGGGGTGACTTGGTCCTGGACGGCAGGACACCGGATAGCCTGGTTTCAGATCTTTTAGAAATGGAGCGGCAGCGCGTAGTGGTCAATATGCAGATCAGCTTGGTTCATAGCATCAGCCGCCAGGCGTTCCTGTGTGCTTCCAAAATTGATACTGCCGAACAGATTTATCAACAGCGAATCTCTCAGTATCTCGAAAAAAACACAGCGGAGGTATGACCATGTCCACCAAGTTTTGGGGAGAGGGGAACATCGGCACGAAGCCAGAATTCAGGGAGTTTCCGAATGGGAACAAAGAACCTCGGCGATTGCTGCGGCTGAATGTCTACTTCGATAACCCCGTTCCGAAAGGCGATGGTGAGTATGAGGATCGTGGTGGGTTTTGGGCCAGCGTGGAGCTTTGGCATAAAGATGCAGAACGATATTCAGACCTCTACAGCAAAAGCATGAGGGTGGTGGTGATCGGTCGGCTGGTGATGGATAAGTGGGAGGATGAGAGCGGTGGAGAGTGCAGAGCAATGAAGGTGCAGGCTAGTCGAGTGGGTATCCTGCCGCACCGTCTCCAGAGTGTAGTAATGACAACAACTGACGCACTTCCTTCAGAATAGTGGATACAAGGTCTGCCTCTTCTCTTGGACCCTGGCAGTGTCCTTGTGCGTGACCATCCGAAAGCTGATATCTAGCTGAGCCTGGAAAGTTGGGAGGGTCATTTGCCTTTTCGGGCTCGTGCTTTTTGCAGCATCTCATCCAACTTCGCAATCATGTCATCCGCATCAATCTCGTGCCATTCACCACAGTCAGCCGCGATGATCATTTCTGCAAATTGTGGGCTGTATTCAAGTGCGTTTTTCTTCAAGTCCTGATCCGATATCGAGTTGAATACCCAGGCCCCCGTTATTTCGTTTCCGACCAATCGCCGCTGGTCCTGAAGTGACATAACTTCACACAGGTATTTGCTATCAGTCAGCTTAGGATGAAGACGCATCACCTCACGCTGCAGTGCAGCGGCGGTAATTCCTTCCTCTGCCAGTCGCATTATCAAGATCTGTATTTCAGTCAATTGGAACACGGGCACCTCGTATCCAGAGTAGTTAGAAATACGGAGTCAGCCGTTGGATACCTGACCGGCATGACCAAGGTCGTAGCCCATCATGAAAAGGGCCTGTTCCAAACCTCGCAACGCGTTTGCAGGGGCGTCAATCTGTTGGAATGGGCTTTGAGCCGCTGCCTGATGAGCTATCACCTGACTCAATACCCAGTTGGCGCGCATATTCCATCGTGCATGGTGAGCCCCGGAGCGCAGACGCGTGAATTGGAGAGTTCCGGTGCTCGGGTTACGACGTTTGGGTGCAGACACGTTCTCGTTTTCTTTTGCGCAGGCCCAAGGGAAGCAGAGTGCAGATGGCACCTGAGTGAGCCCCTTAGCTTTACAGTAATTAACCACTAAAAGTCCGAGTGCTGCTGCCACGCGGCTGTCATAGATCAAAAAGTCGGGACAGATTAGAGAGTAGATTTTGGTCATTCCCGCGTTGAAGCGGAGTGCCTTTGATCGCAGAACTGGAGCGTCAGGGTCTTTTTGGATCAGCGCGATTTTCACTTCCTGAATCATGCGGCCAAGGCCCACCTTGTTTGCCTTGAGCCATCCCACGTTGCGGGCTGTCACTCCCCCCCAAGCCATCACATCCGTAGCAGCCTGCAAAACCAGTGTGTCATCGGTGCCGGCGGCGAGGAGGTCTTGTCGAAGCGCCTCAAGGGCTTTCGCGTTACTTGTGGAGCAGGATCCAGTGTTGTAAGCCAAGCGAGCATTGCCCGGGAAGCTCCAGCTGTAGGACTCGTAAGCATTAAAGAGGCTATCGCACGACCATTCGTTTCCGCTGCGGCGATCCACGTATTGATGATTAAACAATGTCTTGGAGTCCAGCTCCGCGGCTAGCCAATCAATGAAACCACTCACGTGGGGAAGGGTGGCGTAGGCTTGCTTGGTTTTCATAAATACTCCAGCAGTAGGCTGTTCAATTTGAAGGATTGCGTGTCAACGAGGAGATAGTATCTACTGGTAAGACCGCTTTTTGTCCGTGAGAACTTATTCTTTGGCAGCTATGAATTACACCGCACCGAATCGTGAGAGACGCCGAGAATTGCTGCGCAAACTGCTACAGCAAGCAGGCTGTGCGCAATCTACCGAAGAGCTTCACGACAGGATGCAGGACGCGTTTGGAGGTTATTCCATCAGAACCACGCGTCGTGATCTGGAGGCTCTGGCCGCAGGTCCGCAGTTCGCAAAGTCGGCACAGGGCCCGAATCATAAAAGGCGTTATTGGACATCGGGCCGGGGAAGTCTTGATCTTTCACTGACACCGGCAGAATCGATGACGCTGACTGCGATATTCCAGCACGCAGACCGTTTTGGCTTTCGGGTTAAATCCGAGGAACTGATCAAGCTTCGGGAGTATGCGGAGTCGGAGGTTTGGGCACGCTCCCCCCGTAACCTGATTGCTGAGGGTCGAATAACGAGCGGCACCCGATTTATGGTCTTGGAGCCTGGAGACTACAATCCGAGCCACCTCACCACTATTCAAGAAGCAATGCTTGGCGATGAGAGTTTGGAGGTCGTCTATCGGCCAAGAGATGCAGTTGGTGTTGAGACATGCTCGTACAGGCTTAAGCCGCTTGCACTGTCTTATCAGGATTCCAACATCTACCTTTCCGCATTTGTCGCTGACGAGAAATGGCCGGAGGGGATGGAGCCACTCGCAGGCACCCCTCGAGGTAAGTACAGCAGTAATGGCCGTGGCCAAACGTGCGTTCTGATGCTTCACCGAATGGTAGATGTTCGATCACACTGGCAGAAGATACCCGAGCCAGTTGGTTACGATGTGAATGCGATGGATGTCCAGAAAGATTTGATGACGATCCTTGGGGAAGGGGCCATCGATCTAGAGCTCCGTTTGAGCGATAACCTGCGAAATAGGTTGAGCGAGAACCCGCTTAATGTAGACCAGGTCTTGGCTTCGAATGGGGATGAATGGAGGCTCAAGTGCCAAGTGCATGACTCGCAAGGCCTGCGGCTCTTTCTATTGAGTAATGCGGCCGATATTCAAGTTATTGCACCTGATTACCTGCGTGAGGCCATGCGCAATGCCTTAAATGATGCGATCGAAAAATACCGCGCTTTTTGAGCTGGCGTCGGCTCAGCTAAATGCGCTCGGCAGGGGCCCCTATTTCTGCTTCTCCGATGTGGAATGTGTGTGTCGGGCTGCTGTGTAGCGTCGCTATTGGATTCAGTTTTTGACAAGCTCTTTGTGGCTTGTCAGCCAGGCTTAACACCCATTTTTGGAGTCAATGTTTTGAAGTCAACGGACGGTACGAGTTTCAAAGAATGGATGATTCAGTCCGGTAAAGCCGTAAACACAGCCAATAACTATTTGAGTGGCGTTAGAACGGTATCTGAGCACTGCGGTGAAGATATTTTACAGATCACCGATCTTGCCGATCTTCGCGCCTTTTACAAAGAGTATGGGCCGAAGGGCATTCACTCAGGCATAGGCGCCAGCAACAGTGGCAATGTGCAAAGTGGCCTCAAGCAGTGGCTGGATTATCAATCTTTTCTTCAGCAAGGCGGGGAGTCTGCTCCTGTCGCTACTGACCCTGTTCCCAAGACACCGTCTGCGCTCAATCAGATTCTCTATGGGCCACCTGGTACCGGAAAAACTTACGCCACCATCGAGGCCGCTTTGGAGATTCTCGATGCTCAGTGGCTGGCGGGCAATCGTCAGAATCGCAAAGCGCTCAAGGATCGCTTTGATGAGCTGGCAAATGATGAGCGTATCCGCTTTGTCACCTTCCACCAAAGTTTCAGCTATGAAGACTTTGTTGAAGGGTTACGAGCTGAAAGCAGCGAAGAAAACAAGCAGCTTGAATACAAGGTAGAGCCAGGTGTATTCAAGCGCCTTTGCGATACCGCTCGAACGCAGAGTGTGGATTCTGAAACCGGGGTTCGCAGTAACCCCCGTATTTGGAAGATTTCCATCAATGGCTCGGGGAGTTCAACAACCAAGACTTACTGCTTGGAGCACGGTGAGGCGAGGGTAGGGTGGGGAAAAACTGGGGACCTGATGGGTGACCTGGAAAACAGTGAGTATTATCAGAGTCTGGGATCCGGCGACAAAGGAACCTTGGAGCACTTTGCTGAAGGCATGGTGGTGGGTGATATTGTTCTGTGCATTCACTCGGCCTCGCATATAGGCGCAGTCGGCGTGATTACTGGCGACTATCGCTATGAGGCGAATGTGCCTGCGGGCGTGATAAATAACTACTGTCATGTGCGTCCCGTGAAGTGGCTCTATCGTGACGTCAATCAGCCCATCCTGCCGCTCAACGATGATCGTCAGTTCACCTTGAAGACGGTTTATCCAATGCCACGCTTCAGTTGGGCTGATCTGCTCAGCTACTTGGAGAAGCAGGGCGTGGCACCGTCGGTTCCTCTTGTCGTCAAGCAGACAGAGCGCGAGCCTCACGTGTTGATCATCGATGAGATCAATCGGGGCAATGTCTCTAGGATCTTCGGGGAACTGATCACGCTGATCGAAGCTTCCAAGCGCGAGGGGGCCGATGAGGCTCTGAGCGTTGATTTGCCCTATTCGAAAAAGCCATTCAGCGTACCTTCCAACGTTTACATCATTGGCACCATGAACACCGCAGATCGCTCGTTGGCGGGGCTTGATATTGCCTTGAGACGACGCTTTGTATTCCGTGAGATGCCACCTAAGCCCGAGCTGCTTGATGGCGTTCTAGTCGGTGGAGTTAATATTGGGCAGATGCTACTGGTTATAAACCAACGCATTGAGGCATTGCTGGATCGCGACCACTGTCTCGGCCACGCTTACTTCATGCCGTTAGTGACCGATGCTCGACCTGAACAGCTCGGCCTGATCTTCCGAAACCAGATTTTACCCCTGCTGCAGGAGTACTTCTTTGAGGACTGGCAGCGCATTCAATGGGTGCTGAACGATCACCGCAAACCTGAGCCGGATCGTTTTGTGTACGAGCAGGCAAAAGCCTTGCAGACGCTTTTCGGCGACGGTGTGCATGTGGGGTCCGGCAGCAAGACGTGGTGCATAAATGAGGAGGCTTTTGACCGGATGGAGGCTTACGCAGGGATCATTGATCACCAAGCTCGCAGCCTGACTTCAGAGGTACTGCGCGAGGCAACTCATGACGAATTCACTGTTCGTGAGATGAAGACAGGGTCGATTGAGGTACTGCGTGATGGCGCCCGCCTTGCCAAGGTTAAACCATCACTTAGGGAGCTCGCCGCCGCTCTGCAGGTGCGTACTATCAATGGGATGGGCAGTGACCTCAACACCCGAGCACTAGGGCGTGCCGTTTTGGGCGCACTTCAAAGTAATCGCGCGTGACTATGCTCGTCACTATTCGAGAGTACGGGCGGCTCACTACCGCTGCCGTGACGCCTTCGCTGGATGAAGCGCAGGTGACAGTCAGTGCGTTCGACTGGCTATGCGACTTGAGCGCCAATTTCCACAAAAACGGTGCCAGGTTGTTGCACGTGGAAGGGCGCCATTCCTTGAAGTGGGACAGCTATGTCGGTGTGGTCGAAACGCCCTGTGGTACCCGGCTGGAAATCTTGCCCAAACATACTGAGGAGGGTCATTGCGAGAAGAAAAGCCGCGCACTACTGTGCAAGATGATTCAGAACGCATTGAATCTGAAACCCAGGAGCGCCTCTGTCGCCAGCGTGGAACTGTTCGACGCACCGCTTTCTGAATGGGTGATGGAGCAGTTCCTGGCGGAGCTCGACCATCTCATCAAGCGCGGCTTGCGCTCTGATTATCTCAGAGTGGAGGAAGAGCAGTACTTCCTTCGTGGGCAGCTCAATGTCGTCGCACAAATGCGCCAGCCACTTGGTAGGCAGCACTGTTTTCAGATCCGCCACGATATATTCGTGCCTGATCGGCCAGAGAACCGTGTACTAAAGTTTGTGCTTGAGCGCGTGTGCAGGTTGACACAGCATCCTGACAACTGGCGTTTGGCTCACGAATTACGCAGTCTCCTGGTGGAGGTGCCTTCCAGCAAACGACCGGAAAGTGACCTTCGTGGTTGGAGCAATGAGCGGTTGATGGCGCACTACCGTGCAGTGAAGCCGTGGTGTGAATTGATTTTGAATGAGCAGATGCCGTTTGCGGTAGCGGGGCAATGGCAGGGCATAAGCCTGCTATTTCCGATGGAGAAGTTATTCGAGCGGTACGTCGAGAGCTGGTTGAAAGGGCACCTATTGCCTGGTGCTACCTTACGGTCGCAAGCTCGCACTGAATACCTCTGTCAGCACGATAACGATTCAATTTTCCGTCTAGAGCCAGATTTCCTGGTTCATCAAGGCAATCGACAGTGGGTTTTGGACACGAAGTGGAAGCTGATTGACGCGGGAGGTCGGGATAAAAATTACGGTTTGTCGCAGACGGATTTCTATCAGCTTTTTGCCTATGGGCGAAAATACTTGAAAGAGCTTGGGGGAGAGCTGGTACTGATTTATCCCAGCCACTCTGACTTTACTAAGGAGCTTGCGTCATTTGCTTTCGACGATAATTTACATTTGCATGTTTTGCCTTTTGATCTGGAAAGATTTTTCCTGAACATACCTGAACAGACATCATTGCCATTGTTCGGTGGTACCGCATTATCGCATTCACGCGATCGGGAGTCGGGGAGCTAAGCTTTTGTCTACTAACTAGCTCCTGAAAGGTCGCTTTCGGCCGATTCTGTTGAAAAAATCGGCTTCGAATTCCACGCCGGAAAAGTACGCGCCCGAGATTGAAATCTGAATTTTTGGCTGAATGTTCAGGCTCGGATTTCACGTAGCAGCGTGCAACAGAGGTGTTTTCACCCATCAATATTCGAGCGTATTGGAAAAACCGACTTTTCAACAAAATCGGTCCTATGCATCCGATCTGAGCTTGCGACATCAGGGATTATTCATTGAAAATTTGACGCGCGGCATCGCAGATTTCAGTTGGAAGGCATATTTAGGCTGGGCATGCGTGGGCTCCTTAGTTCTGCCCACTCGGCTACTGATGCGTTGGCATACGCTTACGAGAAGTTAATCGACTGGGGCTTCTCGGTTTGCTTTGATGTTGATATGATATCACTCGAGAGCTATGTCGATTTTAAGGTGATTATGGTACTTCAAGACTGGGCAAATATTGCCACAATTACTGCATCGCTCGCGGTCATAGGAGTGGTATTTCAGGTATATCTTGCATATCGTCAGTTAAAAGCGGATCACGAGCGCTCCAGGAGAGAAAAGTCCGTCGATGTGTTAGTTGAATGGTCTAAGAATTTAAAAAAAGAAGGCTCTATTGCGAGAAAAATAATTGAGTGCTTGAGCGAGGAGCAGTGTCGCGAGCTTCTTAAACAACAGGAATTTAAAATCAGTAGTAAACATCAGTCCCTTCTGGCGGAGCTCTTCTCTGAACAAGAGCTCCGAATGGAAGGTGAGCACATTGTGATTTCAGAAGCTCAGTCGTCCGAGCTAAGGTGGCATGCAATATCCTACCTCAATGCACTTGAGTTTACTCTTGTTGCTTGGCAGTATGCTGTTGTCGATAAAGAAATTATTGAATCTCAATTTGCATATTTATTTCGTCCTGCGGACGGTCACGAACTGCTTAAGAATTTCAGGAAGGCCGCTAACGGGGAGGAATCATATCCTGCCATTGAAGTTTTTACAGCCCATGTGACTGAGAAGCGTCGTAGAAATCTTATATCTAAAGCAAACATCGCATGAGTATAGGATGTTCTAGATTGAGCGGAGTATGCTCCTAGTAATCTTCATCGTCGATGAAAGAGGTGTGGCGAAACTACGCTAGAGTCCGCATTTGGCTGACTTCTGCCTTTCACAACGTGTTGAAACTGGCTCCAGCGGGCAGTTCGACTCCAATGCTATCGCGCTGATTTAGTAGTCATTTGACCTTAAGTTCTAACTTTGGCAACCTGCCACAGCTCCCTCAATTGCTTACTAACTCGCGTAACCGAAACACCACTAGGAATAATATGGACTTTAAAAATCTAGACACTTTGCGGCGCGATCTACAGAGTCAGAGCTATGGTATTCAATGGCATAGTATTGCCGAATACATCATCGCAGAGACGTTGGGCGACGACTGGCTGGAGAAAAATATATCCATAAATTCGCGTCGCGTCGCTCCATTCAATCAAGAACTTGATGAAGAAGCATGTGTTCTCGACTACCACTTGAACTGTGTCAGACTCGGACACATGCTCTTTCTACTCAAGGATAGTCCAGGGTTTGACAATCTTCTAGCAGATGCAGCAACTCGTGATTTTGAGCCAGTTTTCTTCGAGATGTACGCTGCTTCCTTATTAGTGAAAAATGGCTATCCAGTCAGATTCGTGTGCCCGACTGGAGTTAGGGGGGAGGACTACGACCTACAGGCCGAAATAGACGGAAAACTTGTTGCGATAGAGGTTAAAGCACGTCGAGGGGGAATGATAGAGAATACTACGACGCTCAGGAATACGCTGAGAAAAGCGAAGAAGCAGCTGCCAGCTGACACCGCGAGTATAATATGTATCGCACTCTCTACAGAATACAAGGATTCGGACTCTAGGAAACATGCCAAAGGAGAAATTGAAAATGCGATTGCTGATTTCCTGCGTGGAACTAAGCAAATAAATGGAGTTCTAGCATTTTGGAACGCTTGGGAGGGCGAACCACTACAATGCACGACCCAAGTGACTGAGTACAGAAATCATGAAGCACGAAACTATCTTGAGTGCCCTTGGCTCATTGCTTCCCAAAAAACTCCAGTCGCAGCGAAAGTTCAGAACAGTTTCCCTTCATTCATGTTGTAAGCCCAAAATTACCTGATACCCCCAGCTAACTACACAAGAAGTGTCCATGGATACCCAACATAAAATATCAGTTGAAAAATCCACTGGTTACTTTGTGACAAAGAAGCCCGCTCGCCGATAGGGAATGGGGCGGGATCTCTGATTTTTTCAACATGGTGCTGCAATGACCGATGATTCCGTCTTCTTTGCTATACAGCACCTGTACACGCGTCGTAGCCACTGAATAATTCGATCTAAGGGCTCAGTTCTTCGATATAGATCGCCATTCCTTCGTACTGCACAAATCGTCCGCACATAGATATCTCCGCACGTTAGAGGCTTGGAGCGGCCAGTACTCAGTGGTCACTACACGATAGACCTCAATGTGAGAGCTTCGTCATCACCTTCAGTGTCCACCCAATAGACGATTGGAAAGCCTGGCTTACCTTCGACCGCGATCCAGCATTCGCCGCAGGAACTCTCGAGTATCGATGTGAGGCGCTCTGGCAATGGCCGATGATCTCAAGTGTCGCGACGTTGTAGACGACTGAGAGTGGGGGAGTTGGTGGAGAGCCCGGAGGGGGTTATGTCGATTAGCTGAGATTATTTGGCCACTTGTCAGATATGTCTTACGTGAAATTGACCGCAAGGCTGCTCCGAGATTAACTGTACACTTGTACAGTATTTGTAGAAGGGCAGTATCATGAGCTTCAACATCCTGGGTCCAATAGGCAATGGGGGCGTCAAGCTGCCTCTGTGCTCTTTTCAGGTGCCGGCTGGCTTTCCATCGCCGGCGGCTGATCATATCGAGCAGCATATTTCTCTGGATGAAGTCCTGAACATTAGGGCGCCCCACGTTTACCTGGTGATGATCACTGGGGAAAGCATGCAGGGCGTCGGGATCTACGAAGGAGACCTGGCGATTGTTGATCGGTCAATTGAGCCCGCCCATGGGCACATCGTTGTGGCGCTGCTGAACAATGATCCCATGTGCAAGCGTCTCTGCAAGCGCGGTAAGGAAGTGATTCTGCTGTCCGAGAATCCGAAGTACCCAGCTCGCTACGTGCTGGAAGGTGATGAACTGTCGATCTGGGGTGTGATCACCAGTACCGTGCGCAGTCATGTCTAAGCCCAGTCCTGTCTTCGCTCTGATTGACTGCAACAGCTTTTACGCCAGTTGCGAGAGGGTATTCCGTCCAGACCTGGCAAAGACACCAATTGTGGTGCTGAGCAACAATGACGGTTGCGTCATTGCTAGAAGCTACGACGCCAAGCCTTTTATCAAGATGGGCGAGCCGTATTTTCAGATCAAGCACAAACTCAAGCAGCACGGCATCGTCCCGTTCTCCTCGAACTACGCGCTGTACGGTGACATGAGTGAGCGAGTGATGACGCTGATCGAGAGCATGGTGCCTGCCGTTGAGATCTACAGCATTGACGAGGCTTTTGCGGATCTGACAGGGATCGGTGATCTTGATCTACTTGGTCGGCACATCCGCTCCCAGGTACTTCGCTGCACCGGCATTCCTGTAGGCGTTGGTATCGCCAATACCAAAACCCTAGCCAAGCTGGCTAACCACACCGCAAAGCGCTTGCAAGCTCAAACCGGGGGGGTGGTGAACATCACCGACCCTGTTAAGCGTGACTGGGTCCTGCGCAATACTGATGTGTCACAAGTATGGGGCGTTGGCCGCAAGATGAAGCTGCACCTTGATGCCCTGGGCATCAAATCTGCCATGGACCTGGCCAAGGCCGATCCTTGGACGCTCCGCAAGAAGTTCAGCATCGTAATCGAAAAGACTGCCAGGGAACTGGGTGGTACGTCCTGCCTGGAACTAGACGAGCCCGATCCGCCAAAGCAGGAGATCTGCTGCAGTCGGATGTTCGGCAAGCGGCTGACGGAGCTGCCGCCTATCAAGGAGGCAGTTGCAACCTACATGATGCGCGCCTCTGAGAAGCTTCGCGCTCAGAATTCGTTGTGCAAGAAGGTTCGCGTGTGTATCCGCACCGGCATGTTCAACCCAGAAGAGGCGAAGTATGCCAATGGGGTGGTGGTGGATATGCCGTACCCGACTGATGATGTGCGTCTGCTCACCCAGGCGGCGGTGAGTGCGCTTGATCGCATATTTAGGCCAGGTTTTAAGTACAGCAAGGCTGAGGTGATGTTGCTCAACCTTTGCCAGCCTGGGGAGTACACCGATGATCTGTTTGCTATATCTCAGCCTGCGGAGGCAACTCGGGTGATGACAGTGCTCGATCAGATCAACGGGCGGTGGGGAAGGGGAACACTGCGCTCCGCCAGTGTGCCGGTAGATCCTGATTGGGGAATGCGCCGCGAGATGATGAGTAGGAGCTACACAACCAGGCTCGATCAGCTTTGGTCGGTGGATTGCAAATAACTCTAGCGTTCAGCCAAAAGCTGGCAGGCACCATAGATCAAAGCTGGGTAAGAACTTAGTCTCGTAATCGCCCGGCCAATGCACCTTGTCCGAACTATCCCAAATATGCCCGATCCTCACCGCTTCTCTTGCATGTCAGCCATCGCCTGAGTTAAACCATCGATACAGCAGGCAGCGCTAGGCTTGTGGTCTAAGTGGTTTTCAGCGCCTTTGACCAATGAAGCACCTTGGAAACGAGTCAGTAGGAGCTTGTAGTGATGATGGATATTGTGGCGGCCAAGGCAATTGAGAATCCGTTGGCGTTAATTGGGATCATTGTTGCGGCGGTATCACTGTTGGTTGCCATTAGTTCGCTGACGCTCACATGGCGACTATGGAGAAAAACAAACAGGCCCATCCTCACTGCTTGGATTGCGAGTGCTTCCGGGGGGAATGAGGGGATGGCGTTGAATATCGTGGTGGAAAACTCTGGGAATCGTCCAGCTAAAGACATCAGGCTCGTTGCGACCGAAAAGCGAGTTCTGGCAGCACTGGATCGCCCGCATGAAACAACGATGCCAGGGGATGCGAGGCGCTGTTTTTTCGCTAATAAACAGATCTCGGTACTGGCCAACGGAAAGCGGATGACAAACGCTTTTGGATACTTTGGCGACAAAGCGGGAGCGTGGCGGAGCGGTGCTGTCATTCCTTTGACCCTTGAGTACAAGGGCCTAGAGAATGAGCGTTATCGAGCCAAGATGAATCTGATCTTGGTCGACGATGGTGGTTTTGCCCAGAGCTCGTGGGGCACCCCCAATGACTTGTAATCTGGAACAGTAACCTTCACCAACGAAAACGCCTCACTTTATCGATTGTGCGTCCACCCTGACGCCTGTGCGCTCCGCCAGGCCTCACTCAATACCGTCGACTCGAGTAATTAACCAGTCTGCGCGTCTCACGAGGCTGTGATCGCGACAATGCTATTGATTTTGCAAGATAATGAGTGGGGATCTGGTTGTGTCCCGGGAACAATTACCTGGGGCACCATGGCCTAAATAGACGCCTCTATTTAGATAGAACGTCACGTTCCGTAGAGTTTTTATAGGAAAGGTAATTCCCAAAAATGAATCAGCCCATTACCAACGTCGCTACAGTATCAATAGCACTCATTGCTCTGATTTTTTCAGCGAGCCAGCTATACATTCAGCGTATCCAAAATCACGTCTCGGTCGAGCCGCGGCTCAACGCCTATTACACCAATGAGGCCAAACTTGATAATGAGGGTGTTCATGTAATCAATAATGGTCTGGGGCCTGCTTTTGTTGAGAGTCTAGATGTAATGGTGAATGGTAAAAAAATTGAGGGAGCCAGGAAGTTTTTTGAAGCTGCCAGATTGTTGGGCCTCAATACAGAGTGTTTATCAATCGGTGAACCTCGCCCTAACGATAGCCTCAAAACCGGTGAGGAAATATTACTGCTGGGCGTGCCGAAAGCCGGCGATCCACTCAAGTGTGCTAAATCAAGGCTGGATCTATTTTTGATGAAACCAGGCAGTTTGGATTTCATCATAACTGTCAAATCAATCTATGGTGACAGATTCACTTATCAACTCTCGAAAAACGTCCAAGTGAACCTGTAAGCGTTACGTGTGCTGATTCGTGGGACGCATAGGGTTAGCGCCATAGGATCAGCATGTACGGTACAGAATGTTCAACACTGGAAGGTGAAATCTTGGAGGCACAAGAAGATCTATTACGACAAGTGAGGTCGCTAGCACTGGTCAGCCGCTTCAGGGGGCTGTTGTCCAAGTGTTGAATGTTAAGGACGAGCCCTCGCATATCCAAAATTTCCAACGCGGATGTTGTGGAATCGTACCAGAGCTTATGCGTGATTATCTGAATACGCTGAGCGTTGGCGACTTTCACTATGTCTGCTCGGAAAAGACGGTGCTAGTCATGCCTGGCTTGAGCGTGATGGACTGATCATGACCGCTGATCAGTTTCCAAGTCGCTCTCAGGTCTACGTCGGCAAGCCAGATGCTTGGTTTGGTCAGTGGGAAAAAGACACAAAGCACTCTGCTGTTCACTAAAGAGTTCAGCTATGTCGATGAACGGGACTTTCTCGACCAGGTTATCGAAAAGCTCAACAATCCTGAAGCGTAATTTCAGCATGACCGCCATCCTTCGGACATTATGATCTGCGTTTGGGCGTGTAGGCTTGGCCCTTCAAACCGTACTTTTTCAACAGTGATCCTATGAGCGAAATGCCTGAAGCCTTCACCAGGGACGAGCAACCCGTCTACGCTGGCCAATACACTCGCGAGCAATGGGACGCCCTCAAGGCCCAGTCACTCAATGACCCGCTTGCATTCAAGATGCCCTGCTGCGCTTCACGCGCAGTTCTGAAGACCAGCATGAACGGTGTGCAGTTCTTTGCTCATTACTCGGAAGAGTGCGCTACGGCGCCGGAGACGGTCTGGCACATCGAAGCCAAAGACTTGGTCTTCGGAGCCCTCAAGCTGTTCGGACTTGCCCCTCGTAGTGAGGTAGCAGGTGGAGCGGGAAAGGACCGGTGGCGAGCTGACGTGTACGTGGAGATGGGTGAACGCAAGGTGGTCATCGAACTCCAGCGGTCGTACCAGCACCTCCGGGACTTTGTCCGCCGACAGGAGCGTTATGCTAGGTCAGGGGTAGAATGCTATTGGCTGGTACGCCATGAGGTCGGGCGCACCTTAGGCAAAGTAATCATGACGAAGCGCTGGAGGGAGGAGTTCGAAAGAAAAAACCCTCCCCATGGTCACATGTTCAACACCTGGCCAGACTTCTATTTCGGTATGTTAATACCTGAGCGTGATCCCAACGTAATAACGCCAGGACTGCAGCTAAGCCATTTCGAATTGCTTGCTTACATTTACCACGGCGATCTCCATTGGAACGGTATGCAATGGGCTGTGAAGCGTGGGGATTGAAACTTCAGAATATGCAGTTTGGAGCCTATAGATTCTGAGATCATTGACGTCTTTATGTTGGCGCTGGCCCTGTGTTGAACCAGTTGCCGACGCAAGACTGTACCATCTCCAAACCTGCAAAAATCCAGCACAGACTATGATTCACGAGGAGTCAGACTGGGGCAGTAAATCTCGGCAACTGGGTCGCCTAGGTGTCGGTGCCGATATTGCTTACCCTGAGGTTGGGTGCAAACACCGCTGATGGCACAGTGTGGGTTATTGGCGCAAACCACTTTGTAAGGTGGAGCCTCCAACAGAAATTATCTCTTTTAGCGACCTAAAGTGAGAGTAGAGAAGCAAGGTGAGATATGACCCTATGCACAAGTCTGTAAGAAACTTATGCATTTCCTCGCTGAAGCTTTACCTGGCGCTGTGCTGCCGAACAGATTTCACCACGGGAAATGCTACCGTGACTTATGAGGATCTGATTCGGCTCACCGACTTGTCTCGGCCAACCGTTGCGAAAGCGTTGAAGCGATTGGAAGCGGAGGGGCTGATTCAGCGCAAAGCGCAGGCACTTAGGAGGGGGGCGAACATTATGATTTGCGGCTGGCTTCAAAGTAAAAGCTGGGCGAAGATCCCGAAACGCTAGCTCTACGACGGCTCGCTTGGTGCCAGATTCTCATGCCGACCTCCGAGATACTCAATATAGGAGAGTTTCGGAGTCGCCTCCCCGCAATTGATGACTGATTTCAGACGCGTGTCTGAATCGATTTCGCAGACATCAAGTTTGCCAGTACCGCTTCGGCTCTGGAGTGAGGTTGCGGGTGGCTGCTCCTGAAGTAGCCTCACCAACTCATGCGATTAGCCAGCCGATCTCAACCTAGCCTGGGCTGCCCCACCTTAGGGGTGAAAATCCAACACCCAGAGCTACGCAATTATCTCGAGTAAGCCGCGAGTGATTGGCGATTACCCCGTCCTCCGCTGCGGTCCACCGCAGATTCCTTTGGTCAGAAAAATGTATAGCGAATGATATACGTATATACGGTTGCTATACGTGTGTTACTCTCTGTGTTCCTTAATCCAATTGGTGACCAACCGTGCAAGACATCCACAAAATCCTGTTTCGGGTTCGAAACGCTTACTCCTGCTCAATGCCGTTAGAAAGTCGTGATCCCGTGACGACCTGAATTAATCGCAGGAGGCTGATGGCCAAAAGTTCTTTACGCGCATGGTGCGCAACCGAGGCAACTCATGAATACCAGTACTGATCGCGGCACTGCCGCGAAACAACAGTTGAACATCCGAGTAGATGTTCAAACACGCGACCTGATCGATGCGGCCGTGGAAGTGCTGAAGATGGATCGGACTAGCTTCATCCTTGACGCGGCGAGTAAGCGGGCTCAAGAGGTGATTATGGACCAGCAGGTATTCCATCTCAGTGACGATGCATTCGACCGTTTCGAGGAGGCGCTCAACGCTGCACCTTTGAGTGAAAACAAATGTCTGCAAATCCTGCTGAATCGCAAAACGAGATGGCGCTAAGCGCGCCCGAAAAGCTGACTGAAAAACACGACGTTTCGGAGTTTGTGAGCGGTGAGCCTTCAATCGACGATTATCTGAAAAAACGCGCTCTTGTGGCTCAGCTTCAAAAGCAGGCAATTGTCTATGTGATCTGCTTTCACGGAACGAATAAGGTTGCGGGCTACTACACGCTATCTAACGGTTCTGCCATCAGGGCTGACGTCGTTCCGAAGAAGTTGCAGAGAAATACCCCAAATGTCCATCCAGTGACCATCTTGGGTCGCATGGGATTGACGCTGGCGGCACAAGGGCAGGGTTATGCGATTGATCTGCTTCATGACGCAATTTCGCGGGCCATTATCGCGTCTGAGACGGTGGCATCATCTGCCATCTTGGTTCACCCCCTTACGGAGCGCTTGGCACAGTTTTACGCCAAGCATGCCGGGTTCGAGCGTAATCCAGATTTGTCTCCTCTGACGATGATGGTATCGCTTCGCCGCTGAGCGGTCCTCCGCCGGCCACGCTAGCGTGCCGGCGGCGCAAGCCGCTCTAGGTGCTGATCAGCCCTTTACCTGCCTTTTCAGCCATTGATTAGTCCATTCGCAACCAAATGCCGTCGGATCGAACCCATCATCCCCCATATCTGGCGCGACGGCACTACTACCGAATCAGCTCCTGAAGCTTTTGAAGCCTTGGGTCATTCCTTAAATCCGGGCTGGCTTGGACGATCGAAGTCAGACAACTTTGAAGCTCTTGAGAATGCCAGCCAGGGTTATCAGCGATTGTGGCAAGCAGCTTTAGTGCGTCTGCTGGGAATCGGGTGCACAGTTTCGACTCTTCAAGGCTGTGCACTATGAAAAAGGGTTGCTCTAATGGACACAGCCAATCCCCTACGGTTTTTAAAGCCGATGGGAATTTATCCCCAGCTGCAATCGTAAGTCGAGCAAGAGATTCCGCAATTCTTGCCGTTCTAAGATCTCTATTTTTAGGCCAAATCTGCTGCCAGAATGGCTGTATACGGTGTTCCCAGTATTCTTCACGCTGATCAGAAGCACTTTCTAGCGCCTGTGAGAGAGCCTGGGCCGACTCCTCCAGTCCCTCACTCGGCAGTGCGGCTAGCGCCGCACGAAGCTCTCCGACGGAATAGCCATCAATTGGCCCTATCGCGGCGTAGGTGAAGAATCCCGCGAACTGCTGCTTGTGTTCTCCCAATTCATCATAGTGATGGGTGGTCTGCAAAAACTCGTTTTTGAACGCTCCTAGCAGCGGTTGGTACAGACGAGGAGACCACAGGAACCCCTCCCATACAGCCTTCGCCTCAAGCGCATCGAGATCCCAGTTCATCAAAGGAAGAAGGTGATGTTCTGTCCATGGTTTATCCACCCGGAAAAGTGAGATCAGGTGCGAACTCAAGATAACTCTCCCATGACGGAATTGGGGGATGCTCGTATCGGTCAGATCGGTGAAGAGGTTGGACAATATGAGGGGAAGACCTTGGTTATCGTGAGGAGCACTAATAAACCAGCGGTTTACAAGTGCTTGCGTGAGCATGCCGATGGGATGGTTGATTGCATCGGTAACAGGCCGAGCCATGTCCTCATCATTTTGCGATTCTTCATGGGGGTCTGAGGGTAGGTCCATCAAGCGCCGGCATAACGTGAATAATGTGTCTTCGTCTTTGAAGATTTTATCGGAGACGAGCTCCAGCCAGTTCGAGACGCTATGAGCGATCTGAAGCAGCACATGATCTGGAAGAGCCATGACAACCGGGGCGGCATGCGTCCAGAAACGGTCATGCAGGCGTTTGTCACACCAGGCACGAAGTGCTTCACGCCACCGCTCAATTGGCCAAACTCCCTGCTGGGAGAGGTCGTGGAGAGCGTAAAGGCTATTCAGGGAATGCTTGCGACAAGTGGAGCTCCATGTGTCGCGCTTGATCTCAGATGAATCGTGGGATGGAAGCTTTAGCCATTCAATCAAATCTATTTTTTTGGTAGGGGCGACTATTTCTATGATGCTCGTTTCAAAATCAGCATCTCCAGTACCGCTCATCCAATGCGAGAATTCGTCACGCTCATTTTCTGAAAGCCGCCAATTTGGGTTGGCAGTTGAGAGCTGCTTAAGACGCTTTATTGAAGCGGTGCTCAATTCAAGCCCTGAGCTTTTGAGCTTAGCCAGAAGAAGCCAGATCCAGCGATCTGCACTGTCTCGCATACGGTCAGGTTCTATATCGTCACGGAAAACCGCACGGGGTGGGCCTTTCAAAATAGCTCGCTGAAGCTGAGCGCCTGCCGCTCCAGATAACTGGCTGCCCTGCATAACTAGAAGGCGTAATACTTCCCGCCTCGCCCCCGGCGTCCATAGCAACCACCCATTGTCAGCCGTTAGCCATGACGCCCATAGCTTGGCAGCAATGCACTTGTCCTGGCTTGCAGCATAGAGCGCCAGTCGTTTGAACGTGGGGTATGGGACGTCGAACCATCGCATGGCAATTTGACTGGCACGTGCCGGATGTTCCTGTCGGATAGCTTGCCACGCATCGCGCAACAACTCGATGAGAGTAACCCAGTCACGAAACCCGCGGTTCTGGGGATGCGGAGTGACTGATGGCAAATCCCAGTGGGATCGATCATAGCGTTCGTTTGCTTCGCCTAGCACGCTCAGGAGATCTAGTGCCTCCATGAGAAGGTGCTCGAAGTCGTGAACTAGTCCAGGAAGGTATTCGCCAAAGTCCGTTCTGATAAGGCCTTTCAATGTCGAGTGGACATTGTTTGCAGCCAAGGCGAGCTCCCAACCCACGCTGTCCTTGATGCGCTTCGGTCCGCTGGTATCGCTAGACTGCTCACCCCATCGGATCGGCATTTTTAGAAGCACCTTGGGAGCCAGTAGCTCGCGAAGTTCTAGCCGCAACAGTAATGTCATCCCTCCCTTTTTGGCGCGATCCAGCCACCGATACAGATCAGCACGCTGCCAGGGCGACTTCACTCGTCCACTGAGCAATATGCGCCATAGCACCTCCATCTCGGGGGTAGGGATAGCATTTGGTGAGTGGGTGATTATCTCTTTGAGGTCCAAACTCTTGCTGTCCCGTTGCAGGGATGCGAGGTGACTCAACCGATCTTCGACCAGCGACCCGAGGTGGCTGTGCATGACTCCGCCTTGAGCTACTATCCACAGTATCAATTGTGGATCATTTAAGTGTCTGACTAACCAGTGCGCCAGTTGAGACATTATTTCATCCAGTCGGACACTATTGAAGTCGCCAGAGGCAAGCCGCATCCTGGGCGCCATTGTGTGAGGAGGAGGGCGATCAACCAGGCTAAATTGCAGCTTCTCATCTACCTCTTGCGGGGTGGAAACGCCAAAGCGGTTGAGGTCGCTGTGCTTAAAGCCGGGGTGAGAAAATGCTTCTGTCAGCCATTCAAGGGGAGGTGCAGGGTTGAACTCTGCGAACTGACGAGCCGGAGCGCCAGTTTTGTCTGAAAGCGCCCATAGCATTCTTCCGACAAAGTTATCCTCCTTGGTGCTGGCTGAAGGGCGTGCAAGGGCATTCACAGATACCAGTTGCTTCTTTCCGGTAATCCCGTCCCGGTAGGTCTCGCTCCATGCGAGGAGTGTCTTGTGTAGACGGAAATGATCGTGGGTGACCGTATCAACATCATAGAGTATTGGGGTTACACCTTTAGCCTCCCACTCGGTGGTTTTACGGGCTTCGTGCCCAGGCTCGCAGTCGCCAAAGGCCCACGCCTTAGGGGTGATTTCACCTTGCATACGATCTGCTGCCAGAGCGTCCATCATGTAGCGCAGCACCGGGTCGTTGATGCTGTATCCGATAAAGCAAACAATGTAGTTGCGGAACAGCTCGCTGACAAATCTTGCCGCCCAGCGCTCGGTCAGATATGCCAGGCCGAAATCACCGCTGGTAATGACTAGGCGATTCAATGCGTTTTCATCGGCTGGTTTAGGTAGAACGCCATGTAAAAAAACCAAGCCATCCCAACGACTTTTTTTAGGAATGGGGAGCATTGGCGCGGTATAGGTCTGAAATTTCTGATCGGAGCGCTTGGCTGCAGTGTCGAATAACCGGTCGAAGTTGGTGGTCACCAATCGAAGGGGGCCCGATCTTGTTCGAGCAAGCTTCAGTAAGGCGGCGTGAGTATCCGTCGCCCCTTTGAGCCTGAGATTGGGTTTCAACGCATTAGCCAGTGCGGATCTCACTGTTTTCCGCTGGCCGGGGATTCGCCGCTCTAGAAGGTCTAGCACCGCGTCGTATTTTTCACTATTGAACGCTTCTTGCTCTATGGCCGTTTTCGTTGTTTCCGCGAGGTCATAAATTTTGTTGACCAGCCCTTTGAAGCCTGGAAGCCCAGCAGGATATGAGATCCCTGCGCCACAAAAGAAAACGACTCGCCCTTCTTCGTGCGCTTGCAAGAGCTCTTCGGGGACATCTGGCCCATCTGCTACAAATTGCATTCCGTTGCTCCCAGAACAAGGCGATTGAGTAATCTCAGCGGTGGTCGACTTAGAGTTATTCTAACCATATGGCCGAGGCGATGCCTCTCGACGTGAATCGCTCCGGGTTCGCTAGACATCTTGCAAGAAAAGTTGGCTCTAATGGCCTTCAATCGTCTTTCAGACCAATACCAATAGGAATACTTGATTGATATCTACGGCTGCCGCCCATGGGGCTAGGCCGCGGATTTATCAGTTGTTTGGGTACCTTCGCTTCATCCATCCAAAGCTGAACACCGTTTGTTTCTGCCAGTAGCCTGACATAGCCCCGGAGCATGTTTTCACTGAACTGGTACCAGCCTGTGCGGTTGTCGCTCATTTTTCTAAGTACTGAGCCATGACTGGGTTTGGTTAGTGTATTGAGCCTCTGACTAAATTTTCTGCGATCAATCGGGATCAGTTTTTCCTGTGGATTCGCATGGTTTAGATCGCGAATTATTCGCCCGTAGGACGCGTAGATGCTATCGATATTGCGGTACAAAATTGAAGTGTCAGCAGCGGCCCATAAAGCATGGTGGAAGTCATGGCTATGCCGAGTCGTCGCTAAGTCGTATGGCTTGCGGATGTGCTCTTGAACTGTTTCTACGGCTTTTTTTAGAGCCTCGTTGTAATGAGTGAAGTCAGCAATCCGTGAAGTGTCAGGGTCATCGTAGATTGCCCACAGTAGGTGCTCAGTGATTAGGTGAACATAGTAGGGAAATCCATCGCTGATACCCGCGACCCGGTATTTGATGTCGTCGTCGAACTCGATATTGAAGGCTTCAAGTGCTTCCACCAGAATATCCCAACGCGAATCCCAAGAAATAGGTGAAAGCTGTATGGGGAATAACTGACGAATGCTGGATTGATGCCCACCGAGGACATCGTCCAGTGATGCTGCGATGCCGCTGAAAATGATGGGAACGTAGATACCGGAGTCTCCCATTTTTTTTAAAAATTCGGCGAATTTGTACCTTTCTTCAGTTCCTTGAATCGCGTCAAATTCGTCAATGACGATGATCGGTTTTTCCGAGTGAATCTCCCTGACATCGGATATGACGTTGAGAGCTTGTTCCATGTTAGCTACTGATGGTATCTCAGGTTTTGACGCGGATTTGACAAGCAGCTCAAAGCTGAAGAATTTAAGATTAATCCCGGTTTTTGCCTGTATTTCCTTGCTCTCAAGGTTATCAACCAAGCTTGCAGCGATACTCTGCATAATCTCGTAGAAAGTGCTCGTACGTGTACATCCGATCTGAATAATATCGGAGTCAGAGGACTGATATTGTAAAGCAGCAGTCTGTGCGAGCGACGATTTACCGATACCACGATCACCGTAGATGAACATGTGACGGCCTTTAGCAAACAGAGCACGACGGATCTCCTCAAGCTCCTTATGCCGCCCCTTGAGCAGCTCAATTGAGCTAATTGGTTCTGCCGGACGCACATGTGCGTGGACGGTGATGCCAAACTCTTCCTCTGAGTAGCCTTCAATCATCGTAAATCTTCTCGGTGTGATAAACACATGCTGTGCTGTGCGTTGTGTGCAGCATCATATCATTTGTAGCAGCCCCACAGCCTGAGGCAAACATAAAGAGAAATCCGTTGTGAAAAAAGGAATTTTCCCGCAACCACTTCAGCTGGACTTCTGCAAACCTGTTTTTGCCCATTTCATCATGGAGACGAAGAAAATTCGAAATGACAAAACAGGACGAACACGATATGAAAAAAAACGGATTCGCTCATCGTATAGGCTATAGCCTTGGAAGGCTCCTTAGAGGCAACACGTTTCGCGAAGCGATTCTCATAGATTGGCTGGTAGCGAAGGGCGCGCCAGTTGTGATGGCGAGAATAATGTTGTGGATTGTTAAGATTTTGTTACTCGGAGCTCTTTTGTATTTTGTGTTTTGGCTAGCACTGGTTTTTATTGCATTTCTGTTCTTTGCAGTTTCTTTAAAGTCTAGATTTGATGCTGAAGACCCGGTCGTGGGTTTTGATGGCGAAGATCTCTTTCCCGATCACGACTCGCCCGAAAAATCCGATGACCCGAAGTATGATTAGCTATGGGTGATTTTCTGTTTTCGAGATTATCTAAGAGCTAAATCACTTTCTGGATGGTGTCCTTGCCTTTACCTCCCTGTTGTTGAGCACCAATTGTACTGTCGCTCATTCCCTTAAGGGTTGAGCCAGCTTTGATGCCCGCGTAGGCAAGTGAGGTCATCCAGAAGGCCGGTAATACGATGAAGAGCGTAGCCATCACGTAATTCAACAGCATGTCGGCTTGCGTGTTGTTCATGCCCATCAGCGGATTCAGTGTGGAGTGAGGCGAGCTGGCTCCATATAGCGCGTCCAGGATGGTGGTATCAATCCAGCGTGCGATCTGCAGCCAGAAGTCGACGAAGATCATTGCGAACTGTACGACGGAAACAGTGATGGTTGCCTTCAAGTCGTAGGTGCTGAACATAAGCACCAGTGGGATACAGATCACCAGAGCCATCTTGAGAGCGGCGAGCACCATAGGCAGTGCCTGGCGTACAACGTCCATCGCCGGAAAGTAGGCCAGGGTACCCACCGTCAATCCAACGGTTCCTGTCACACGACTCATGTCATTGAACAGTGAGCCCCCGGCCTGGCCACCGTAGTCGGTGTAAACCTTGCCCTGGGTCATCCTCTGACTACTCGGCGAAACCACCTGCCGAATGATTGCGTCGTTGACCTCATCTTGGGACATGAAGCTGGCCCAGCGAATGAAGCGCTCCAGCAAAGTGCTGTCGACCTGGTTGAGCAATCGAGCGCGTAGGCCTCGGTCGCCGTCAGCCCACCACTGGCTGCATGTTGGGTAACCGCCGCCATTCTTAACTTGGGCGAGTCCCATGTCTCTAACTGGATCGTAGGGCCACTCCGAACGTGGTGTTCTTGAGTGGTAGGTGTCGTAGTAGCCTGATTGGCTGGAGAAGTACTTGGAGCCAATCCAATTGATATCGTTTGTCAGCTCGTCAGTGAGGCTCGGGCGATTCATGAATAGCTTTGCTCGGGAGTAGCCGTAGCAGTCATTGGTGAAGTCGGCGACCTCTTGGGCGAGCACCGGATCATGCAAGCGCGTGTTATTCACCTGCATGCGCATCTGCCTGAGATCAGTGCCGCACGGAATGGCCGCCACGGCCGCGCCGGTCACTGCTTTTGACATCGAGTGTACAAAGAACCACCACACAGGCACTTGTGCACTCTGATTGTTTAGGGTGGTGAAGGATCGGCCCCACCCCGTGTCAGCAGGAGCAGGAATCTGGTACTGACATTGTTCGGAGCGGCTCTCATCGAACTGCAGCGTACTGAGATCAAGGTGGATGAAGGGCATGCCTGCAAACATGATCACAGCGGTCGCCAACCAAAGACGGCTTTCGATTCGTGTGCTGGCCAGCAGGCCTTTGTTACCCTCATCAGCCCCTTCGCCACGCGCTTTGAGCCACTCCTGGAGGAGGATGGCGAAGATAGGGAGGGCGAACATGCCGGAGTCGAGTAAGACATCCCAAATGCCGTTGCTGAGTAAGCGTCCGGCAGACACACCTTGACCACACCATTCTCCCCCGTGCTCCTCAAAACCACGCTCATTTGCAAGGCTTTAGTAAGCGCTTGGTTAAGTCACCGTGGTTCGGAATTCGCGCTTAGAAAACTCAATAGATAGTGAAGTGGGACGCCTCAGACCTCGGCAGATGGTGCGGATAAGATAAAGATTCGGTCGTCTTGGATTACCAGACCCATTCTCCGCGCCTTAGCTTCGGTTATCAGCGCCCATTATCAGACTGAGGAGCTTTTTAGCAGGTCAACTCCGAGCGCGAGAACGTTCGTTCAGCTACTGCCCTTATGCTGATGAGGTTGCCAGATTTGCACGGGCCCACTCCTCAGCGGTCGTGACTTGAGTCGACTGCTGCGCGTTGAAAGTGCCTGCTTTAGGCCAGGCCACGCCTCTGCCCTGGGCGAACACAGCGCGGTACTTCTTGATGTGATGCGTTGGGTCTCTCTCCAATTCTTGGAGCAAGTACGGAACAGTCCACACGTTACGTTTGAACGGGCGACCCAGTACACGTTCGAGGAGGCTCGCAACCTCTCCGTACGTCACTGTATCTCCCGAGAGGTACACAATCTGATCGCGGAAGCGAGGTTCGAAGAAAACAATTTCCGCTGTCAACGCACCAATGTCTTCTGGAGTCGTGAGCGTCACGCTGGTCTCAAGACTGCCTAGCGCGTTCACGGTATCGTTTTCGAAGTCAACCACCTCGAATACTGGCTCGAATAGAAAGCTGGTGAACATACCCGTCGAGATGATTACCCATTCAGTTTTATCCTGGGCGCGAAGCAATTCGCGTACATCAAGCTGAGCATCGAACAGATCTTGAGGACTGCCCCGACCGATTACCTCGAAGTCGACACCAAACTGCCAAGGAAAGTAGCGCTTCACACCGGACTTGAGAGCTGCTGTAGCCAGCTTCATCGGGGTTTCCCGGCCTGCAACCATGCCTGCGCAGCCTATTACGGTATCGAACCGTGCGAACACTTCAGCCAACTGATCGATTGAATTATTCACGAGATCTGCGGCCACCATCTGGATGCCAAGACCTCGAAGCTCATCGATTTCGACCTTTTTCTCGGGCACCTGAGTGTTGATGGTCGAATCCCTGAGCAGGACGCTGATTGTGGAGCCGGGCGCGCGCTTTGCTACTCGCGCAAGATTGCGCAGAACCGGCAGCCCAAGCTCACCGGCGCCTAGAACGAGAATGGATTGGGGGGAAAGCTGGGTCACTTCGGTCATGATTTCTCCTGAGACCTGTTGCCTGTAAGATGAACAAATGCTTGCACGATTAGGCAACGTTCGTAAGAAGGCACACCTGTGATACCAGAGAATGAAATGACCGATCAGGAGGCTCTCAGCCAGGCAGAAACAATTTGCCGAACGCTTAGAGAAGACGATGATGGCGTCAGACGAGAAGTGCTTGCTCACGCAGGTAGCCGCTGGTCGTTAGGTATTCTGCATGCCCTGGGGGTTTACGGCACGATGCGCCATGCCGAAATAAAAAGGCAGATGACTGGGGTGACTCAGCGGATGTTAACCAAGACGCTACGCTCCATGGAGCGGGATGGGCTAGTGGTTCGGCGGGAGTTCGGTGAGATTCCGCCACGTGTCGAGTATGAGCTGACGCCGCTGGGTATGGGACTGTTGATCCGCATGTCACCTATCTGGACTTGGGTTGTCGAGAACGTTGAGGATTTCCGCAAGGCGCGGCGTATTTTCGACAGTCAGGATGACAAAAAACCCGCATGGCAAATACCTCCATCGACACCATTAGATTCAGACGCGTCGGACTGAATGTAGCTCATAGCGTGTTAGGAGCCCTGTGCCCATTGATGCGGTAGTAATTGGTCAATTGCACTGGCCCTCTGTGTCGGCAACCGCGTCAGTACATCCTTGAGATACGCGAACGGATCATGCCCATTCATGCGTGCCGATTGAATCAAGCTCATAATTGCCGCCGCTCGTTTACCGCTGCGCAGTGATCCGGCGAAGAGCCAATTCGAACGGCCAAGGGCCCAAGGCCGGATCGTATTTTCGACCCGATTGTTGTCGATGGGCACAGCACCATCATTGAGGTAGCGCGTCAGCGCTACCCAGCGTTTCAGGCTGTAATCCAGAGCCTTGGCTGTGGCCGAGCCCTCGGGCACAAGTTCGCGCTGAGCCAGCATCCACTCATGCAACTTCTCCGCGATAGGAATCGCCATTTCTTGACGTAATCGCCAGCGATCTTCATCGCTCATCTCTTTGGCCTTTCGTTCAACCTCGTATAGGCCGCCGATTGAGTGCAGCGCCTGTTCGGCCAGTTGGCTTTTGTTCGCCACATGCAGGTCGAAGAACTTGCGGCGAGCATGGGCCATGCAGCCGATTTCGGTGATGCCCCCTTCGAAGCCGGCCTTGTAGCCTGCGAAGCCATCGCAGACCAGCTTGCCGTTCCAAGTGCCCAGGAAGTTGCGCGCATGTTCGCCAGCACGGCTCGGGCTGAAGTCGTAGACTACCGCCTTCAGTGCCGAGAATGGTGTCGTGCAGTAGGCCCAGACATACGCTCGGTGCGTTTTCTTTTCACCCGGTGCCAGCATCTGCACGGGTGTTTCATCGGCATGGACGACTCGCTGGGCCAGCACTGCCTCGCGCAGTGCTTCCACGAGCGGTTGCAGTTGTACGCCGGTTTGACCCACCCACTGCGCCAGTGTCGAACGGGCGATGGGCAGCCCGGCGCGGCCGAAGATTTTCTCTTGGCGATACAGCGGCAGATGGTCGGCGAACTTGGCCACCATGATGTGGGCCAGCAGGCCTGCGGTCGGGACGCCTTTGTCGATGACGTGCGCCGGTACCGGCGCCTGGATTAGCGTTTCACACTGCTCGCAGGCCCACTTTCCACGGATGTGACGCTCGACGGTGAATACGCCGGGCGTGTAGTCGAGCTTTTCGCTGGCGTCTTCGCCGATGCGCTTGAGGGCGCAGCCGCACTGGCAGTGGCTGTTGTCCGGTTCGTGATGGATCAGTGTGCGAGGAAACTGCGGTGGCAGCGGTGCGCGCTTGGGTTGCTGGCGCACTTTGGCTTCGACAGGTGCCGGTTGCAGCGCCTCAAGTTCGGCTTCGATAGCGGCGATATCCGTATCGATCAAGTCGTCGAGCAGGCTGGCTTGATCCGGGCTCAACTGCTCGCTGCGCTTGGCAAACTTGAAGCGTTTGAGCAGCGCGATCTCGTGGGCCAGTTTCTCGTTGACCGACTTGTGATGAGTGATTTGCTTGTCCATTGTCTCGACGCGCTGGATCAACTGCGCCGCCAGGGCACGCAGCTGTTCAGGGTTTAATTGATCGAGATTTGGATGCAAAGTCATGCCGCCGATTTTGCCAGAGAGGGCTGATGGCGACGATAGACTGATGGGCCAATTGCGCTGGCAAGCACGCCATGGCAGATGTTAAAGCATCGAGATGATTCCGCCTGCACCGACGCGCTGCCAAGGTAAACCGAGCACCAGGGCCTGAAGTTGCTCGGCATCCAACTCAACTTCGGAGCCGTGTCGCACACCCGGCCAGAAGAAGCGTCCTTGATTCAAACGCCGGGCGGCAAGCCAAATCCCCACGCCGTCATGCACCAGCACTTTCATTCGATTGGCGCGGCGGTTGGCGAACAGATAGGCACAGTGCGGCTTCGCCGCACCGAACACCGCCACGACTCGTGCGAGCGCGGTTTCAGTGCCGGCGCGCATGTCCATGGGCTCGGTGGCGAGCCAGATGGAATCGACGCGGATCATCGCAGCAGGTCTCGTAGGAAAGCAGAACACGCCGCTGCATTTTCTGCTGGCCAACTCACCACGACTACACCTTTTGGATGCGGCACTTCGATTCGGATCGTGGCAGGAAGGGCCTGATGCATCGGCACCGGCGGCGAAGTCTTGACCGGGATGAAGGCAGTTTGCAGTGCCAGGTTTTTCTGCGCATGCACCCGAATCCATTTATGGACGAGGTTTGCATTGAGGTTGTGGGTCAAGGCGACATTGGCAATTGAAGTGTCAGGATGGGCGCACTCAGTAATGACCTGGGCCTTGAAGGACTTGGAATAGGAACGGCGTTCTTGTGGCATGGGCGTCCGCTTAAAAAGGCTAAAAATGGTGTCCACTTAAATTTAGGTGGACACCATCGCCTTAACCGATGGCATCAGGAAGATGTGTTGCTCGGACGGTTAC